>NZ_VCKY01000289.1 GCF_005889735.1 Nonomuraea turkmeniaca | reverse complement strand
GGTGGTGGGGGCCGGGGAGATGCACGCGGACGGGCACGTGTTCCGGCGCAGCGCGAACGGGGTGTGGCTGGTCGACCACGTCCCGCCTGGTTATCTGCGGTTCCCGTCGTGAAGCGCGTCGCGGGCGGCCATCAGGGCGAAGCCGAGGAGGTTGAGGCCCTGCCACGTCGCCGGTGAGGCGGCGCGCTCGTCGTCGGCCGTCAGCCCGATGCCCCACACCCGGTCGCGCGGGCTGGCCTCCACCAGGACCCGGTTCGACGTGCCGAGCAGGAACGCGCCGAGGTCCGCGTGCCGGCCGAACTTGGCGACGTTCCCGCGCACGACGATCGCGAAGCGGTGCGCCTGCCACGCCGCGTCGTCGAAGCCGCTCACGGTCCGGCCGAGCTTCTTGGCCTCGCCGGGGTGACCGGCCGCCAGGATCTTGGCCGCGGTCTCGTCATCGCCGAACAGCCACGCCTTGTGCGCCATCATGTAATGCTCGGCCGAGGCGAAGGTGTGTCCGTCCTCAGTGAACGTCACCGGCCACCACTGGCTCAGGCAGCCGGGGCCGACGCCGTCCCGTGCGGGCTGGTGACCCCAGAAGTACAGATATTTGAGCTGCCGGCCTGCCCGCTCGGCGGCGGTGGCCTCGTCAACGGTCATGGGGAGGGCGACGTCGTCGGACATGCCCCAACCGTGCCACAGGTTTCATCCGGCCGCGCGGCGGAGGCGGTCGGAGACCTCGCGGAGGACCGGCACCAGCTCCGGCGGATCGAGCACCTCGAAGTCGAAGCCCTTGACCGCGATGTAGATCGCCAGTTCGTCGAGCGAGTTGGACCCCGTGCTGTACAGGCACGTGCCGGCGTCCACCGCCTCCAGCCGCCCGGCGCCCGCAGAGGTCTGGGGCGCGACCGACTCCAGGGGCGCGTGGAAGAGGATGCGGGCCTGGTAGCGGTACGGCGCGGAGGTGATGGTCCGGGACACGTACGCGGCCACGTCCTCCTGCGGCGGCGTGCGCGGCGTGAAGCGGGCCCCCGGCATCCCCAGCGGCGCCTGGATGCGGTCGACCCGGAACGTCCGCCAGTCCCCCTTGCCCACGTCCCAGGCCAGCAGGTACCAGCGGCGCGGGGTGTGGACCAGGCGGTGCGGCTCGACCTCGCGCGCGGAGACGCCCGCACGTCCCTGATAGCGCAGCCGGAGCCGCCGCTGATCGCGGCAGACGGCGGCGAGAGCGGTCAGCAGGTCGGCGCTCACGGCCGGGACGGCGGCACCGGCCAGCGGCACCGTGGCGGCCTGGAAGGCGCTCACCCGGTGCCGCAGCCGTGACGGCAGCACCTGCTGCAGCTTGGCCAGCGCCCGCAGCGAGCCCTCCTCCAGCCCGGCGACGTTGCCGGTGGCGGCGGTACGCAGGCTGATCGCCACGGCCACGGCCTCCTCGTCGTCGAGCAGCAGCGGCGGCAGGGCGGCACCCACACCGAGCCGGTACCCGCCGGCCACACCGGGCGTGGCGTCCACCGGATAGCCGAGGTCGCGCAGCCGGTCGATGTCGCGCCGCACCGTCCGCAGCCCGACCTCCAGCCGTTCGGCGAGCTCGGCGCCCGTCCAGTCGGCGCGGGACTGCAGCAGGGACAGCAGGCGCAGCAACCGGGCCGACGTCTCCAACATAAATGTCATTCTGCCTCCCCATTGGTGCCAAGCCCTGTCACCAATGGCTCCTACTGTCGAAGACATGACGAACAGCGACATCGCCTCCCAGATCACGCCGTATCGCATCGAGATCCCCCAGGCCGCCATCGACGACCTCCGCGACCGCCTCGGACGCACCCGCTGGGCCCCCGAGCTGCCCGGCACCGGCTGGGAACGCGGCGTGCCCACGAGCTACCTGCGCACCCTGGCCGAGTACTGGGCGGACGGCTTCGACTGGCGCGCCCAGGAGGCGGCGCTGAACGCGTACCCGCAGTTCATCACCACGATCGACGGCGCGGACGTGCACTTCCTGCACGTCCGCTCGGCCGAGCGGGACGCCACCCCGCTCATGCTGCTGCACGGCTGGCCGGGCTCGGTCGTCGAGTTCCTCGACCTCATCGGCCCGCTCACCGACCCGGTCGCGCACGGCGGCGCCGCCGCCGGCGCCTTCCACCTGGTGATCCCGTCGCTGCCCGGATACGGCTTCTCCGGCCCGCTGCGCGAGACCGGCTGGACGGACGGCCGCACGGCCGCCGCGCTGGTCGAGCTGATGGCCAGGCTCGGCTACGACCGGTACGGCGTCCAGGGCGGCGACGTCGGCGCCTTCATCGCGCCGCTGATGGGCCGGCTCACCCCGGATAATGTCATCGGCGTGCACGTCAACGGCCTGCTCACGTTCCCGACCGGCGACCCGGCGGTCATGGGCTCGCTGACCGAGGCCGAGCGGGGGCGGCTGGCCGGGATGGAGGAGTGGCAGCAGAAGCTGGGGGCGTACATGCAGCTGCACGGCACCCGCCCGCAGACCATCGCCGCCTCCCTGCACGACTCCCCCGCCGGGCAGCTGGCCTGGATCGTGGAGAAGTTCAAGGACTGGACCGACCCGATGGCCAAGCTGCCCGAGGACGCCGTGGACCGGGACCGCATCCTCACCGACGTGAGCATCTACTGGTTCACCGAGACGGCGGGGTCGTCGGCGCACACGTACTTCGAGCGGTTCAACGACTTCAGCGCGTGGGGGCCGGTGGAGCGCGGGACGGTGCCGACGGCGGCGGCGGTGTTCCCGACCGACTACTCCGTCCGGCCGCTGGCCGAGCAGGCGCACAACGTGGTGCGGTGGTCGGAGTTCGATCATGGCGGGCACTTCGCCGCCCTGGAGGCGCCCGGCGTGCTGATCGCCGATGTGCGGGAGTTCTTCCGCTCGCTCGCCTGAACCCTGGCCCGGCTTCCCCGCGCGGCCGGGCCTTGGCGCGTCGTCAAGGGGGCGTATGTACGGTGGTGCCCCTTGGGGCTGTTACGGTAGTCCGCGATGCGCCGGGAAGTCTGGTCGGCTTTGGACTGCCGGCTGAGCTCTCTCGGGGGGCGTTTTCACACGATGCGTGACGTTGACCGCGGTGGCGATCGGTAATGGCTGTGACACCCCCGTTCTTGGCGAGATTCCGGCATCCGGCTCAGGTCGTGGCCACGGGTTTCGGCCTGGCCATCGGGATCGGCACGAGCCTGCTCTCCCTGCCGATCGCCACCACGAGCGGCGAGTCAGCGGGCTGGGTGGCGGCCCTGTTCACGGCGGCCTCGGCCGTGTGCGTGACGGGGCTGGCGGTGGTCGACACCGAGGCGCACTGGTCGGTCTTCGGCGAGGTGGTGATCGCCGGACTGGCCCAGGTGGGCGGTCTGGGCATCATGACGATGGCCACGCTGTTCACCCTGCTCGTCTCGGGGCGTCTGGGGTTGCGGGCCAGGATCGCGGCCCAGGCGGAGACCAAGACGCTGAGCATGAGCGACGTGCGCCGCCTGGTGCTCAAGCTTGTCCTGTTCAGCCTGGTGTGCGAGGTGATCGCCGCCGCTCTGCTCACCGGGCGGTTCCTCATCGGGTACGGCGAGTCGTTAGGGCGGGCCCTCTACCTGGGCGGCTTCCACGCGGTCATGGCGTTCAACAGCGCCGGATTCACGCTCTGGCCCGACAGCCTCATGCGGTTCGTCACCGACCCCTGGATCTGCCTGACCATCGCGGGCGCGGCCATCATCGGCGGCCTCGGCTTCCCGGTGGTGTTCGAGCTGGCCCGCTACTGGCGACAGCCCCGCAAGTGGACGGTGGTGACCAGGGTCACCGTGGTGGTG
Source organism: Nonomuraea turkmeniaca (assembly GCF_005889735.1). GTDB lineage: Bacteria > Actinomycetota > Actinomycetes > Streptosporangiales > Streptosporangiaceae > Nonomuraea > Nonomuraea turkmeniaca. The sequence goes on along the minus strand of NZ_VCKY01000289.1, from coordinate 8,053 downwards.
ACCGCGATCCTGCTGGTGGCCGGCACGCTGATCTTCCTGGTCACCGAGTGGCGCAACCCGAGGACGCTCGGCGCGCTCGACGACTCGGGCAAGCTGCTGGCCGCGTTCTTCACCGCCGTCATGCCGCGCTCGGCCGGGTTCAACAGCCTGGACATCTCGCAGATGTACCCGTCGAGCTGGCTGACCACCGATCTGCTGATGTTCATCGGCGGCGGCAGCGCGGGCACCGCGGGCGGCATCAAGGTGACCACGTTCGGGATGCTCGCCTTCATCATCTGGGCCGAGCTCCGTGGTGAGAGCCGGGTCAACATCGGCCACCGCCGCCTGCCCGAGGCCACGCAGCGGCAGGTCATCACGATCACGGTGCTGGGTCTCACCCTGGTGGCCGTCTCGACCTACGTGCTGCTCGCCCTGACCCCGCACCGGCTGGACCAGGTGCTGTTCGAGGTCGTCTCGGCATTCGGCACGGCCGGATTGTCCACCGGCATCACCGCCAGCGTGGGCCCCGCCGGGCACGTGCTGCTGACCATACTGATGTTCATCGGCAGGATCGGCCCGCTGACGCTCGGGTCCGCGCTGGCGCTCAACCGGCGCGCCCGCCACTACGAACTACCCGAGGAGCGAGTCATCGTTGGCTGAGCAAACGAGCAACCCGGTGGTGGTCATCGGGCTGGGCAGGTTCGGGACGTCGCTGGCGCTGGAGCTGACCCGGCGCGGCACCGAAGTCCTCGCCATCGACAACCGGGCCAAGATCACCCAGGCGCTGGCGGGGCAGATCACCCAGATCGCGACCGCGGACGCCACCGACATGGAGGCGCTGCGGCAACTGGGCGTGCCGGACTTCTACCGGGCGGTGGTGGCCGTCGGCGGCGACATCGAGGCCAGCATCCTGGCCACGTCGCTGCTGGCCGAGCTGGAGATCAACGACATCTGGGCGAAGGCGATCAGCACCCAGCACGGCCGCATCCTGAGCCGCATCGGCGCCCATCACGTCGTCTTCCCCGAGCACGACATGGGCGAGCGGGTGGCACACCTGGTCAGCGGGCGCATGCTCGACTACATGCAGGTCGACGAGAACTTCGCGCTCGCCAAGACCAAACCGCCGAAGGACTACGTCGGCGTGCCGCTCGGGCGCTCGAACCTGCGCCGCAAGTACGGCGTCACGATCGTCGCGGTCAAGGCGCCGGGCGAGGAGTTCACGTACGCCGACGCCGACACCGAGCTGACCTACGGCGACGTCATCCTGGTCTCCGGGCGTACCGAGCAGGTCGAGCGCTTCGCGGAACTCCCCTGAGAGGCGGCGGCCTTGGCTAGGCTTTCTGACGGAGGCCATTGATGCGCGCACGCGATCTCGCCGTCGAGTTCCCGACGGTCACCATGGACACCCCGGCCCTCGAAGCGGCCAAGCTGCTGGCCGAGCAGGACCTTCCCGGGCTCATCATCGTCGAGGACGGGCGGCCGCTCAGCATCCTGCCCGGCACGCAGGTGCTGCGGCTGGCGGTCCCGCCGTACTGCCAGGACGACCCCGCGCTGGCGCGGGTGGTGGACGAGGCCCATGCCGACCTGTTCCTGCGCAGGCTCGGCGGCAAGACCGTCCGCGAGTGCCTGCCCGAGCAGCCTCGGGAGCTGCCGGTGGCCGACTCGAAGGCCACGGTGCTGGAGCTGGCGGCGCTCATGGCCCGCACGCGCAGCCCGCTGACGGCCGTCGTCGACGGCGACGGGCGGCTGGTGGGGGCGGTCACGCTGCAGTCGCTGCTGGACCACGCGCTGGAGTTGTGATCAACGGGGCAGCCGTCCTGGCCGCGTTCCGGGGCGACGCCAGGCCCTGACGCGGCGGCGTCCGGTGCAGGCGTGTCGCCCGGACCTCCCCGTGGATCCTCGTAGGGTGGTCGCATGGCGAAGACTGCGGCACGACAGCCCGTACCCGTCCGGCGGGCCGACGCCGAGCGCAACATCGCCGCGATCCTCGAGGCCGCGACCCGGCTGCTGAGCGCCGACCCGGGCGCCAGCGTGGCCGACATCGCCAAGGCCGCCGGGGTGGGCAGGGTGACGCTCTACGGGCATTTCCCCTCGCGGGAGGCGTTGGTGGACGCCGTGCTCGATCACACGGTCGGCGTGGCGGACGCGGTGCTGGAGGACCCGTCGATCGACGCGGCTCCCGCGCCCGAGGCCATGGAGAAGCTGCTGCGGTCGTCCTGGGAGATCCTCGACCGGCATCGCCGGTTGTTCGTGGCCGCGGATCGGGTCATGGCGACCGAGCGGATCAGGGAGCATCACGACCGGCCGTTGCGGCGGGTGGAGCGGCTGATCGCGCGCGGGCAGCGGGACGGGGACTTCCGTACCGACCTGCCGCTGTCGTGGCTGGTGACGACGTTCTTCTCGATCATTCACAGTGCCGCGCAGGAGCGGGAGGCGGGCCGGCTGGCGCCGGAGAACGTGGAGCGCGTGCTGGTCACGACGATGCTCTCGGTCCTCGAACAGCCCTAGCCCGACGGGCCCGCGCCCTGGCGGACCGCCGTCCAGAAGATGATCGACCCTCGCCTTGTGCCCGCTATACCATGACCTGGTCGTCGCGACTCCGAGGGAGGACCCGTGAGTCCTGGTATTCCGGTCATGCGCATCGCCCTCACCCTGCTCGCGGCGGCGGCTGCCGGGCTCTTGCCGGCGGCCGCCGCGCATGCGCAGCAGCCGGGCGCCCCCGGTCTGGAGATCAAAGAGAGCCGGTTCCATGTCAAGGCGGTAGGCCCCGGCTTCGTGCTGAGGCTGTCACCGGGCGGCCTCGACGTACGCATCGACGAGGAGCGGTTCGGCGACCCCGCCACCGGCAATCCGATCGAGCGGCAGACGATCGACCTCACCGGGCGCACGCTGCGGCCCTTCGAGTGCCGGAACGGCACCTACACGATCAAGACGGGGACCTTCAAGCGCACCTTCCGGGTCTCGCAGTTCGCCAAACGGCCGTTGCCGTACACCGACGGGTTCGCCACCAGCTCGCCGGGCATCTTCACCCCGTTCGTCGGCGAACTCGACGGGACCGTCACCGACGCCGACGGCCGGACGCTGCGTTTCCTGATCTCGGATCTGGTGCAGGAAGTGCTGACCGCGGACGGCTTCTCCGCCACTGCGCCGATTCATGGCCTGTTCATCGATGAGCGGGGGCGGGTGCGGGATCGTATCTCGCTCATCGGCCGCTTCAACTCCGGACCCGGCGGTCAGGGCGCCACGTACGGGATCGAGGACCGTGGCACCTGCCGGCAGGTCGCCGATCTGCCCTTCGGCCCGGGGAGCGAGCGCGCGGTGGTGACGGGCCCGCTGTTCGTGCTCCCGTTCAGCGCGCCCGTGACGGTCCCCGAGGAGCACTGAGCCCGGTCCCGTACGTTGCCGCCGGTCCAGCGGTCAAGGAGTTCGGCGTCGTGGCTGATGGCGAGCACCCAGGCGCCGGTTCGCTCGTGACAGGCCTCGATCCCGGCGACGCCGTCGCACCCCCGTCGCCATGAGGATGGTGGGGCGGCAGGGAGTTGATATCCAGCCGCAAGCGAACTACGGCATTCTTGACCGGTGGAATTCCGTGACGCGGACCGACTCCTCGCCGACGCGCGCGCCCTGCTCGACGAGCACGCCTCCGCCCACCGCCAGGCCAAGGACGCCCTCGACGCGCTGCGTATCCACGTGGCCAGGACAGGGCTGGGCGAGATCCCCGTCTCGCGACTGCGGGACGTGACCGACGGCCGGCTGCGCATCGCGACGCTGGAGAAGGCCGGGTACACCACCGTCCGCCAGGTGCTGGAGGCCTCGCCGTACCAGCTGCAGTTACTCCCGGGGATCGCGGCGCGGACGGCGGGGCAGATCCACGCGGCCGCCCGGCAGATCGAGCGGGCCGCCGCCGAGGCCGCGAGCATCCGCATCGACGTCGAGCGGCGCGACCAGCCGACGACGGACCTGGTGATCGCCCTGCAACGCCTGGTGAACGTCGGCCCGGACCTCCCCCGCGCCCTCGACGCCGCCCGCGACCTGGCTCGGCGGCTCACGCCGCTGCTGGCGCAGGCGCGCCCGGCACGCAGCCGGTTGCGGATGTTGTTCACGCTCCCCGAGCGCCGCCGCCGCGCCCGCGAGGCGGTGGCCGCGATCGGCGAGCTGCTCGACGGCGCCCGCGCGACCCGGCTCCTGCTCGCCCAGGTCACCACGGATCTGCTGCGTCCCCCCGCACGGGACTTCGAGGCGTGGACGGACTTCGAGTCCCGCTCGCCGGAGTACTTCGGCCTGGTCGCGGAGCTGGCCGGCGAGCCCGTCGGCACGGGCCAGGGCCTGCTGCCCGACGACCTGGCGGCGAAGGTCAACGCCCAGCCGCTCGACGACACGCACCGCCGGGTGTCGCTCCGCGGCTACCAGGCGTTCGGCGCCAGGTTCGCCCTCGCGCAGGGCCGGGCCATCCTGGGCGACGAGATGGGGCTGGGCAAGTCGATCGAGGCGATCGCCGCGCTGGCGCACCTGCAGGCCAAGGGGATGACCCACTTCCTGGTGGTGTGCCCGACGAGCGTGCTGATCAACTGGGTCCGCGAGATCGAGTCGCGCAGCACCCTGCGGGCCTTTCCGCTGCACGGCGAGGCGCGGCTCGCGGCCCAGCAGGACTGGGCACGACGGGGCGGCGTCGCCGTGGTCACCCTCGACGGCCTGTACCGGCTGGAGGCGGGGGTCGCGCTCGGGATGCTGGTCGTCGACGAGGCGCACTACGTCAAGAACCCGGAGACCAAGCGCTCCAGGGCCGTCGCCGCCTGGTGCGCCCGCACCGAACGGGTGTTGTTCCTGACCGGCACGCCTATGGAGAACCGGGTCGAGGAGTTCCGCACGCTGATCTCGTACCTGCGGCCCGACCTGGCCGCGGAGCTGCGCAGCAGTGACGTCGTGGCGGGGGCGCAGGCGTTCAGGAAGGCGGTGGCGCCGGTCTATCTGCGGCGCAATCAGGAGGACGTGCTCGCCGAGCTGCCCGACCGGGTGGACGCGGACGAATGGGTGGAGTTCAGCGGCGCCGACTTCGAGGCCTACCGGCAGGCGGTGGCGGCCGGCAACTTCATGGCCATGCGCCGCGCCGCCTACGCCGAGCCCGCGACATCGGCCAAGCTCAAGCGTCTGCTCGAACTCGTCGAGGACGCCGAGGCCAACGGGCTGAAGGTGGTGGTGTTCTCCTATTTCCGCGCGGTGCTGGCCGCCGTCGGCGCCGCGCTGGACGGGCGGGCGCACGGGCCGATCTCCGGCGGGCTGAGCGCGGTGCGGCGGCAGCAGGTCGTGGACGACTTCTCCGCGGCGCAGGGGCACGCGGTGCTGCTCAGCCAGGTGCAGGCGGGCGGCGTGGGGCTCAACCTGCAGGCCGCCTCTGTGGTGATCATGTGCGAGCCGCAGGTCAAGCCGAGCATGGAGACCCAGGCCGTGGCGCGGGCGCACCGCATGGGACAGGTACGCAAGGTGCAGGTGCACCGGCTGCTCACGGTGGACTCCGTCGACCAGCGCATGCTGGCCATCCTGGGTCGCAAGTCGGCGCTCTTCGACGCCTACGCCAGGCGCAGCGATCTGGCCGAGTCGGCCGCCGAGGCCGTGGACGTGTCGGAGAACGAGCTCGCCCGGCTGGTGGTCGAGGAGGAGCAGCGCCGCCTCCTGAACGGCCCCCAGCCGGCCGGCGCCGCCGACGGCTGACGGGGTCAGGCGCCGATGGCCGCGCGCAACATCGGGAGCGACCGTTCGAGCGCGCGTTCCCAGTAGGGGAAGGTGTGGGTGCCCTCACCGTAGAAGTCGGTGGTGACGCGTGCCCCCGCCTGCTTGGCCCGCTCGGCGAAGGTCTGCGCCTGCGCCAGCAACGCGCCCTCGTAGTCGCCCGACGCGCCGGGCGGATCCAGCGGACCCGGCAGGCCGTCACCGCAGGACACGTAGAGCTGGACGTCCTTCAGCCGGTCCGCGAGCGCGGTGGGATTGTGGGCCTCCCACACGTCTTTGTTGGTGTCCAGGTCGCCCCAGAGGTTGCCGGGGTCCTCGCCGTTGCGGCTGACGAGGGAGCGCGTTCCGCTGCGGTCGCGGGTCGTGTCGAGGACGCCGGAGTACGACGCCGCGGCGCGGAACATGCCGGGGTGCCTGGCGGCGTACGCCATGGCGCCGAGCCCGCCCATGGACAGCCCGGCGATCGCCCGCTGGGGCCCCGCCCCGAACTCGGCCTCGATCAGCGGGATGAGCTCCTTGATGTGGTAGGTCTCCCATTTCGGGCCGCGCAACCAGTCGGAGTAGAACCCGACCTGGCCACCGTCGGGGACGACCACGATCGCCCGTAAGTCTTTCGTGAGCCGCTCCGCGCCGCCCTCGTCGACCCACACGAGGTGGTTGGGGCTGCAGCAGCCGTGCAGCAGGTAGAGCACCGGCCACGGGCCGGAGCCCGGCGTCCAGCCCTGCGGCAGCAGCACGCGTACCGGGGTCGTCGCGCCCAGCGCCGGTGATCGTACGGTGAGATCCTGCATGCGCTCGCCGGCCTGCTCCCGCGTCACCACCCGCACGCCGCTCGCCTGCTCGGGCGCGGCCGCGCCGCCGCGCAGCACCACGACGACCGCGACCACGACGACCACGGCCACGACGCCGGCCGCGGCCGCCCATATCCACCGTCTCCGCATGGGACGCTCAGCCTCCGCGTATCGTCGGATCGACCCCCCGCAACATCATCCCCTGCCCGCGCGAGTGGTGCACGTCGTCGGCGGGGGCGTCCTCGGGGTCGCGGAACTGGATGAGCAGGGTCGTGCGGGCCTCGTCCGCCCGGTTGACCCCGGACCCGTGCACGGTGAGGTAGGTGAGGAACAGCACGTCCCCCGCCTCGGCCTCGACGGGGACGGCGGCCTCCAGCGGCCACTCCGACAGCGGCAGGTGCCAGCCGCCCTCCTCGATGTGCGGCAGCGGCCCGCCGCGGTGGCTGCCCGGCACCACGCGCACGCACCCCTTCTCCTCCGGGGCGTCGTCGAAGTGGAAGATGGCGGCGCCGACCGTGTGCCTGGTGTGCGGGAAATGCGCGGCGTCCTGGTGCATGGGGAACGGCGAGCCCTTCTCCGCCGGCTTGACGAAGATCTTGGTGTGGTGGAGCTGCACGTTCTCCGACCCCATCAGCGCCGCCGCCAGGTCGGTGAAACGGGAGTCGACCATGAGCCGTGCGAACGCCGCCGAGTAGAACTGCGCGTCGTGGCAGTGACGCAGCTCGGTTGGGCGGCCGGCCAGCTCGCGCGCGCTCCCCCAGGTGGGGTCCGTACGCCGCAGGCGCGCCAGCACGGCATGACACTCCTCCCGGTACGCCGCCGCCTCCTCGCGGCTCAACAGCCCTTTGACCAGCACGTAGCCGTTGTCCCTGTAGAACCGCACCGTCGATGCCTCGGTCATGCCGCACTCCCGTCCGCCTTTGTGACGTTTCTTGCCCCGCGGCGCGAGGTACTCAGCATGCGGAAGGCCGTCCGCACATGGTTCCCGGCGGGCGGCGGCGACCAGCCGATCGCACTGCTGGAGCTGGACGGCACGGTGCGTGCCGTCCAGGCGCGGTTGTGCTGAGGTGGGTCAGTGCTGGCAGTGGACCGGGTGCGTGGCCTGCGCCGCCGGCTTGTTGTGGTTGAGCACCTCGATCCTGACCGTTCCGTCGGTTCGCGACGGCCGGTGCCAGCTCCAGGCCTGGATCTCCAGGATCCCGCTCTGGGGCACCGTGATCGTGTCGGTCCGCTGGGACTCGCCTCGATCACGAGCGGAGGGTGATCTCCGTTCCCGCTGGCGCGGCGAACGCGCCGAAAGCCGTCGGGTACGGAGCCTCCACGCAGTCCCCGTAGGAGAACTCCTGTCACACGCCGGGCTCGGCAATCGGTAACGTAGCCGCGTAAAACGTTTCATTAAGGTCTTCGGGAAGGTCCTCCTTGGATTACGAACGTCAGCCGTACCGCAGGTGCGGTCGCAGCGGACTGCTGCTGCCCGCCGTGTCGCTCGGTCTGTGGCACAACTTCGGTGAGGGCAAGCCGGTCGAGAGCCAGCGGGCGATCCTGCACAAGGCGCT
>NZ_VCKY01000288.1 GCF_005889735.1 Nonomuraea turkmeniaca | reverse complement strand
CCCTCGACCCGACCCCCTTCACCCTCCCCGACGGCACCACCGGAACCGACCTGTACATCAAGCGCGGCACGTTCCACCACCAGTTCGCCGCCGACGTACCGGCCGGCACCGCGGCCCTCATGGCCGCCACCCAGCGGCCCATCGCCCAGTCCGCCCTGGAGGAGAAGGCCGAGGTCGCCGCCTGGAAGGACAAGCCCACCTGGGCCGTCATCACGACCCAGGACCTCAACATCCCCGCCGAGGCCCAGCGCTACATGGCCAAGCGCGCCCACGCGCACTCCGTCGAAGTACGCGCCTCCCACTCCGTCGCCGTCTCCCAGCCCAAGACCGTGGCCGACGTCATCGAGCAGGCCGCACGCGCCACCCGATAGCCCCACGACGCGAAAGAAGGATCACCACCATGGACATGAAGCTCGAAGTCGTCGTCCTGCCCGTATCCGACGCCGACCGCGCCAAAGACTTCTACATCCGGCAACTGGGTTTCCGCCTCGACGCGGACTTCCCCATCAACGACGGTTACCGGATCATTCAGGTCACTCCCCCCGGTTCGGCCTGCTCGATCATCTTCGGCGACGGCCTCACCGACGCCGATCCCGGCACGGTCCAGGGACTGCACCTGATCGTGTCCGACATCGAGCAGGCCCACAAAGAGCTGAGCAGCCGCGGCATCGACGTCACCGGCCCGTTCCACGACGCCACCGGCCCGTTCCACGACGCCACCGGCGCCTTCCACCAGGCCGGCGAGACCGGCCGCGTCATGGGCCTGCACCCGCAGCGTGCCAGCTACGGCTCCTTCGCCTCGTTCGCCGACCCCGACGGCAACCGCTGGTTCCTGCAGGAGATCACCCAACGACTGCCCGGCCGCTGACCAACGGCATCCCCGAGACACGGCCACCACCCCTGACGGCGGCATCGTCCACCTGCGGGCCCAGCACGCCGTGGCCGTGTGCGCCGGCAGCGCAGCCGCCCTTCCCGACCTGCCGGGCTCGCCGCCCTGCGCCCCTGGGCCGGCCGCGACGCCACCAGCGCTCCCAACCGCCCGGACGACTCATCATCGTCGGCTCATCGTCGGCGCGGGCGTCGTGGCCACCGAGATGGCCACCCCCTGGCAGGTCCTCGGTACCGAGGTCACCCTCCTCGCCCGCGGCTCCCGCCTGCTGCCAGATGGAACACTTCGCCGGGCTCACCGCGGGACGAGATCCTCTTCGCCGCCGGCCGCGCGACCCGCACCGGCGACATCGGCCACGAGACCGTCGGCCTGACCCCCGGAGACTGGCTCACCACCGCCCGCGCCCCTCATCGACCCCGATCGCCGTGTCGTCGGCGGCGTCACCTTTGCCGGGCCAGGCGTCGTCGAACTCCTCCACCCTGGCGATCACAGCCAAGGGTCTCTGTAGCACACGAAGAGATTTATGACACATTGAAACGAATATTGATCCTATAAGTGCTACATTAGTGAGGCAGTTAGAGGAAGATTGATCACAAAGGAAACACCCATGGCCCAGACATGGCTCATCACCGGCGCATCACGCGGCTTCGGACGTCGCCTCGCAGAAGCCGTCGTCGAAGCAGGCGACCAGGTCGTCGCCACCGCACGCAGCCCCAAGCAACTCGACGACCTGGTGGCCCGCCACGGCGACCGGATACGAGCGGTCGCACTCGACGTCACCGACGCCGCCGCGGCCTCCCGGGCGGTCAAGGAGGCCACCGACACCTTCGGCGGCCTCGACGTGGTCGTCAACAACGCCGGCTACGGCAACAGCGCGCCGATCGAAGAGATGGCGAAGACGACTTCCGCGCCCAGATCGAAACCAATCTCTTCGGCGTCGTGAACGTCACACGGGCCGCCCTGCCCGTCCTGCGCACCCAGCGATCAGGGGTCTTCGTACAGTTCTCCTCCATCGGAGGACGCGTCGGCGGCACCCCCGGAATGGGCGCTTACCAGGCCGCGAAGTTCGCCGTCGAAGGCTTCTCCGAAGTCCTCGCCAGCGAAGTCACACCCTTCGGCATCAAGGTCATCATCGTCGAGCCGGGCGCGTTCCGCACTGACTGGCAAGGCTCCTCCATGGAGATCCACCCCGTCGGACCCGACTACGAGCAGACCCTGGGCGCCATCCACCGCTATCGACGCGACACCCACGGCACCCAGCCCGGCGACCCGGCCCGCGCCGCCAAGATCATCATCGACGTCGTCCGCGACGACGACCCACCCCGACGACTCCTCCTCGGCAGCGACGCCGTTGCCCTCGCCCAGAAAGCCGCCGCGATCCGCGCCGCGGAAACCGAGAAGTGGGCCGATGTGAGCCGCTCGGCCGACTACCCGACCGACGAACGCTAACCGCCACGTCGCCCCCGCTCGATCACCACGTCCGGGCCGTGGAGTCGGCGCTCTTCGAGGCGGGCTCACGGCACGGTGGAGCGGAGTCAGGTGAGGTACCTGCCGAATTGGTATTCCATGAGGTCCCAGAACGATCGGTAGCGGACCTCGCCCGGATGCCAGCTCGCGAAGTCCCATGCCTCCCACTCGCCGTCCTCCCCGACGACATGCGGGTTGAGCAGCCACACCTGCCCCTCGATCTCTTCGGAAATGCAGAGGCTGGCAGACACGGACTCTTGGTGCATATACCACTCGTCCAGCCGCTCCTCGTGCCGCACGATCTCGGCTTCAGCGACGCCGGTTGCGCCCAGCCAGGCCGCGCGACCGAATCCGTCGTCCGACTGCGCTGGGTGTTGCGACACACTAGCCCTGTACTGCGCGAAGTATTCCTGGGCTGCGCATGGCGATCTCGTCATGGCCCACGAGGCACTTCTCGCAGGTCCGGTGTGGGACCCTCCGTGGACATGCTGACGAGGCTTGGTCAGCAACAACGATCAACGGCGGCGCTCCGGGCCGCCGATGCTTCGGCGGCTATCGGGAGCGGGGAGAGGAATGGGCGAGGCGGTCGTCAACCAAACGCCGTCGTTCCAGCGAAAGACCGCGAGCAGTCATGGCCCTATCCAGAAGATCCGGGTCGAACCCCTGCGCCGCCATGTGGTCGAGGAGAGGTTCGTATCGATCGGACCGATCACGCAAGAGTTCTGTGGCCAACCGCAGTTCCAGGCGCACCACGGGAACACGATGCGAGCCACACGTGATCAAGACGTAATGCTGCCACGGGCCACGGCCAACGCACTCCATCCCATCGGAGTCGGTCTCCTGCTCGACCGTGCTGATCTCTACCTGGACCCCGTTCACCTCGTACCTAGCGAAATACTGCGAACTCTCGGGGAGCCAAGATGCCGCATGCAGACAGGGAAAGGACGAGAGAGCGGCAGCGACCGTGTCCACGTCCTCCCGCCGAGCCACTAAGAGGTCGACATCTCCGACAGGAAGATGAACACCTTGCAGCAGAGCGGCACTTGTGCCACCCACGCGGTACATCGGGTCGGCCCCCACAGCCCGCAGGGCGGTGAGCGTCGTCTCTAACGCCGAGGTTACGTCCACCAGCCGCAGAGATGCCTCACCAGCTCCCATGACGATCAGCGTACCAATCACCACAGGGTTGGTCCGGACGCCGCACGATCGTTCGCAAGCTGGGTCCGGAGCTCGCAAGGTTCGCGCGGATTGAACACACCGACAGACCGCGGTGGGTCCGCGGGGCAACCGCCAAGGCCGCCACCATTCGGTCGAGGTCGGTCAGGAGGGCGGCGAAGCCGGCCATGACGGCCCTCGCCGTCGCCCCGTCCGGCGGCTGTGCGACCAGGCGTGGTAGGACGGGAACGGCCGGCGTCGTTGACGAAGGGCGCCGGACACCAGCATGATCGGCCGGGGACTGTCCATATGGCGGACCGAGATGAGGGGGGCATGGACGCACGGTTCCGGGTGCCCTACCGCTCTCCACGCCATGTCCCGCCTGGGCGCCTCGCGACGGCCAGAACGCGAGAGCCACATAGTGCTCGGCGAAACCACGGTAAGATCAATCCTTCAAAAGTCGCAACGGGATGAAAATATCTGTATGGAAAACTTCCATGGGCGAACTCGGGAATCCGGTGAAGCCACAGCCGAAGATCCGTCTCTCCCGGACCCGTTCGCCCGAAAAGAGCTCCAGCGGCTCCGCGACAGCATTGACAACCTCGATGCCGCGCTGGTCCACCTTCTTGCAGAGCGATTCAAGTGCACCAAGGAAGTCGGCCGCCTCAAGGCGGAGCACCGGCTGCCGCCGGCCGACCCCGAGCGCGAGACGCGGCAGATACAGCGGTTGCGCAAGCTGGCGGAGGAGTCGAAACTTGACCCAGTTTTCGCGGAAAGGTTTTTGGGTTTCATCATTGAAGAGGTCGTTCGCCACCACGAGTTGATCGCCGGCAGCATGTCGGCGGCTCGCGAAGATTAGCCATCGACTCCGACGGTTGGAGCCACCCGAACGAACGGTCAGTCAAACGCCCTTATGCCACTGCTCCGCACTCGCGATCACTTCGAGGATGAATTCGCCCACCAAGCGCGGCGATCGACGTGGGTCGGTCGTGGACGCCTCGACGCCGATGGGCGTCGAGGCTCCGATACGGCGGGCCAGCGCCAGCCGGATCAGCGGATGCCAGCGCGTCTCGAAGGTGTCCAGCGCGTACTCCGCCGCGGCTTCCTTCGAGATCACCTCACCCGTGACGATCGTGTGGTGCAGCCGCGGTGGGGCGAGCACATACGACAGGGCCAGCCGGTGGGCCGGAACCAGCGGCTTGCGTGGAGGTTGTGCCGATAGCGCCTTACCGGCATATGCGGCCCAGTGTCCGCGTAACTGCTGCAGATTCCACTCGCGTAGTTTGCCCGGCTCTGGGTCGAGACCTAGTTCGTCCGGAGCCGGTCCCCGCACCGTGACACCCTGTTCCAGCAACACCTTCCACACCACCGGATTGACCTCGAACCCTCGCCCCCGCTTGAAAGACGGCCCGCTGTGCTGGGCAAGCGGACGGATGTGCGTGACCGGCTTGCTCAGGTCGCTCGCCGAGACGAAGACGCCGTTGATCGTGCCCGGGATGGCAGGCCGGGCCCGGATGAGGGCCTGCCAGGCCGCGGGCACATTGCCGACCTTGTGCAGGAGCGCCAGTCGGCGCATGTCCCGATTGCCGAGGTCGCCGTCCACCGCAGCGACGAAGTCGATATCGCTGCTCCCTGCCCGCCAGGCACCCAGCGCGGTCGAGCCGACCACGTAGAAACCACGGATTCGCCCCGGCACCAGTCGATCGGCCACGGACAGGTAGCGGGAAACCGCGCGTGCCACGTCCGCTGGAAGCATGAGGCAAAGCCTTCCACAACAGATGGAACGCCGGGATCTGATCACTTCAAAGAGCGGGATTCCACGGGCCGGCTGTCGGGTGACGACTCACCGGAAGCGGCCCGGGGCTTCGGCGCGAGGTTCACTCCACCGCCTGGACCAAGGTCACCCAGCGGTCGGCCAGGCGGGCGCGCGCCGGAGCCATCTTCGTCAACGGCGAACTCGTCGAACGACCCGCCAACGGGAAGGTGGATTGAGCCCGCGATCCGCGACCGCGGACGTATGCGGTCACCGCGAGGTGAGTCGGATCACCGGATATTCCCAGTCGGATTCGCGATGCGGGGCTGCATACGGGCGTTCATTTTCCGCTGCATCCAGCGTGGGAACGCCCCGGGCGTACCGGGCTTACGCGCGCCTGCCTGCTGTTTCTGTGTCATTGCCTATCTCCAGTCAGTTCATCCATCTCGCGACACCGAATGCCGCCGAGAGCGCTCGAACGGCCGAGCGTTAAGCCTTGGCCCCTGCTGGATCCGCGCGATGTTGCCCGAGCTGAAGACACCGGACCCCAGGTCCTTGTGCACTTGATGCCCAAGGCGGTCACACTGGGTGCGGTTCGGGCATAGGCCCTTCTCGATTGCTGACCGATCCGATGAGCCCGCCTCCCCATCGCCCCGACAGGCGTCTCGGCCGTGTCGCGGATCGAGAGCGATAGACCGGCCATCCGCGACGGCTCGTGTGACCGGCCCGAGGCAACTCTGTGCTGACCAGGCCAGAGACGCAGAAGACCAGCCGTTACCAGAGAATTCCCATCAGAGACGAAACCCGTATATTTCTACCTTCTAGCGCATTAATCGGTCAGAGAACATCAGGGCCGCCCGGTGAACCGCGACGAGCGAAAAACGGCCTCGCAGCTGGCCCGACGAAGCGGGGGCTTTCGACACACCTGTCCTATGGCTAACATCGGGCACCAATCGCCTACATTGGCAAATTTCGTCATGGGCGCACCGATCGGTGAGGAGAGTGTCCTGCACGTGGCTGGATTGTCGAGGGGCAGGCGACAACGAACGGGGCCCGTGAGCGACGGGAATGGGTTAGCGGGGTCGGCCGGCGGCAGGCCGCGGCGACTGGCCGGCGCCCGCCGACTGCCGTTGCGTACCGTGCTGCTCATTGTCGTGTTCGTGCCGAGCCTGACTTTTACCCCGCTGTTGGCTTCGGGCATGTTCCAGTTGTCCACTCAGTGGCAGGCGGAGAAGGCCCAGCTGAGTCTGGTCACCGATACCGTCGGCAAACCCGCGGCCGACCTGTTCTTCAGCCTTGACCGGGAGCGACGGCTCACTGCGGAGGTGCAGGCCAACCCCCGTAACACGACGCGCGCAAGGCTTGCCGAGCAGCGCGCGGTGACCGACGAGGCCGTGAGCGCCTTCCGTCCCCTGACCGCCCTGGACAACCCCAACGCACAGGACGGGCTCACCGACGCCATCGCGCGTACCGGGCGCAGCCTCGGCCTCCTCGACCAGCAGCGCCAGGCGGTGGACTCCGGTTGGTCCAGCGCGCAGAACGCGTTCGAGTACTACAGCGACGTCCTCGAGTCGGACCTCAGCGTACTGACCGCCCTCAGCCACACCGATCACCACGAGGTGAATACCCAGGCGCAGACACTGGTCGACCTTTACTGGGTCGTCAACCTGATCGGCCGCGAGGACGCCCTTCTGGCCCGTGGATGGGAGACCGGGCGCCTGACGAGGAACGAGTACGACCTCGTCACCGATGCCATCGGCACCAGGAGGCACCTCCTGGAGTCCCGTGTGCTCCCTAGCCTCACAGGCGACGAGACCCGGTACGCGAAGCTGACGACCAGCAAGGCGTGGGAGGCCATGACCGCGCTGGAAGGGCGGCTGGCCACCTCCGTGGTCAGTGCCGACGGCAACCAGGTGACACTCAGCGGGGACGGCGCCGAATGGCGCTCCTCGGTGGACGCGGCCACCGCGCCAGTGCTGGAACTCCTCCGCCTCCGGCTCGACAACGTCGGCAAGGTCGGCGACAGCCACGCCAACATGCTTTTCACGGTCTTCATCAGCATCACCACCGTGAGCCTGCTCGCCTTGGGCCTGGTGATCTTCACCAGCTGGCGCCTCACCTCCATTCTCCGCCGGCGCATCCTCCACCTCCGCCAGGATGCCCAGGCACTCCAGGAGCGCCTGCCCAAGGTGGTCGCCCGGCTGGAGCGCGGCGAAGACGTCGACGTGGACGCGGAAGTCCACATGGTCGAGCCCACCCCCGACGAGCTCGGCGAGCTCGGGCAAGCCCTCAATCTGGCCAGTCGCAGCGCCGTCTTCACTGCCGTGCGGCAGGCCGAACAGCACCGTGGCTTCCAGCGCATGCTCCAGCGCGTCGCCCGCCGTACCCAGATCCTCATCGGCCTTCAGCTGAAGAAGCTGGACGAGCTCGAACGCAGGCACGAGGACCCCGAGGTGCTGGAGGGCCTGTTCGACCTGGACCACCTCACCGCTCGGCTGCGCCGTTACGAGGAGAACCTGGTGATCCTCGGCGGCGGGCAACCACAGCGCCGCTGGCGCAAGCCGGTACACCTGCTCGATGTCCTGCGCGCCGCGCAGGGCGAGGTCCAGGACTACCGACGGATCTCGATCGACGTCGAGGGCGAATCCTGGGTGGCCGAGCGCGCGGTCGGACCCCTGGTCCACGTCCTGGCGGAACTCATGGAGAACGCCACGACCTTCTCCAAGCCGCTGACCCCCGTCGAGGTACGGGCCGCACCGGTCAGCCGGGGCGTCGCCGTGGAGATCGAGGACCGCGGCCTGGGCATGGAACCAGGAGAGTACGCCGCCGCCAACGCCCTGATGGAGTCACCACCGCAGCTCGATGTGATGACCCACGCCGACGACGTGCGTCTCGGCCTGTACGTGGTCGCTCGGCTCTCCGCGAGCCTGGGCCTCCGGGTGGAACTGCGGCGGTCGGCCTTCGGCGGCACCCGCGTCATCGTGCTGCTCCCGGACTCGCTGGTGGTGGACCGCCCCCGTGCCGTACCCGTGCCGACCGTGCTTCCCGACGAGGCCCCCCAGGTCGCCACCGGTCCGCAGCCCTACCCGCAGGAAGGTACGGCCGGACCCCCGGACGGACAGTTGCCCACCCGCTCCAGGGGACGCGCGATGGCGAACGTCACAGCGCCCACCGGATCACCGGTCCAGGACGACGCACCCCCGCCGTCCGACCGCCGGCCGCTGCCCCAGCGCGTTCGCCAGGCCAACCTGGTCACCGAGCTCAAAGCCCCGGTGGACCAGGATGACCAGACCCACCAGGAGACCTGGTTCGTACGCGACCAGCCCCGCCGATCCAGTGCCACGATCGGCGCGTTCCAGAGGCAGTCTCGCAGGCGCCGGACCGGTGACGACGCCTTCCAGCCCCGGCCGAACGGATCCCCCGAGCCCGGTTCCCCTACGACGGAAGATCGAAGATGACGCAGCGAACGACCGCCACGAACATAGACCTGGACTGGCTCCTGGACGGCCTGGTCGATCAGGTTGCGGGTACTCGGCACGCCATCGTGCTGTCCAACGACGGCCTGGTGATCAGCCGCTCCAGGACCATCAAACGCGCGGACGCCGAACGCCTCGCCGCGATCGCCACCGGCCAGCAGAGCCTGGCTCGCGGTGTCGGGCAGCTCTTCAGCGGCGGGCCGGTCCATCAGGTCATCATCGAGATGGCCGACCTGTGGCTGTTCGTCACGGCCGCGGGCCGCGGCACCCATCTGGCCGTGATCGCGTCCCAGGAGGTCGACGCCGAACTGATGACCGTCGCGATGCACACCCTGATCCAGCAGGTCGGCCAGAAGCTGGGAGCCGACGCTCGTCCCCCGCAGGCCGATGACGTGGAGAGACACGGATGAAGCACTGGACGGAGGGGTTCGACGACGATGACGCCGACGAGTCCCTTGTCCGTCCCTATACGATCACCGGCGGACGTACCACCTCCGAGCGGAACGATCTCACGCTGATCACCCTGGTGACGGCGATTTCCGAGGTCTCTTCGGAAGCCGAACGCCGCCTGAGGAGAATGCAGCCGGAGCACCGCACCATCTTCGCTCTGTGCAAGCGGCCCCTGGCGGTGGCCGAAGTCGCCTCCGCGCTGAATCTTCCGGTGTCGGTGACCAAGATCCTTATCGGCGATCTGATCGAGACCGGTCAGATGCGAACCAGGCCACCGCTGGCCTTCGCACAGGCAGGCGGCATTCCCGATATGACAATCCTTGAGGCGGTGAGGGATGGATTACGCAATCTCTGATCACGGGGACGCCGCTCCCCTGGCAGTGAAGATCCTTATCGCCGGCGGTTTCGGCGTCGGGAAGACGACCCTGGTCGGCGCGGTGAGCGAAGTCGCCCCACTGCGTACAGAGGAGTACCTGACCCATGCCAGCGTCGGCGTCGACGATCTGGAAGGGGTGAGCGGCAAGTCCACCACGACCGTCGCGCTGGACTTCGGGCGCATCACCGTCAACAGCCAGCTCGTGCTCTACCTGTTCGGCACTCCTGGGCAGGAACGTTTCTGGTTCATGTGGAACGACCTCGTCAACGGAGCGTTGGGCGCGGTCGTCCTGGTCGACACCCGCCGGCTGGATGTGAGCTTCGCGTCGATCGACTTCTTCGAGAGCCGCGGCATCCCCTTCGTCGTCGGCGTCAACTGCTTCCATGGCGTCAAGGACAGGACACAGGAGGAGATCCGCAGGGCACTCGATCTCGACCCGCAGGTGCCGCTGGTGCTCTGTGACGCCCGCGACCGGACGGCGTGCCGCGACGTGCTGCTGGCGCTCATCGACCACCTGATGGCCGCCCGGTCCCACACCGCACCGCATCCTGTGGCGTGACCGGGCCGCTCGCGTCCGACGTCCGCTCGCCCCTGAGCACCATCCAGGAATGGGTCGAGACGCAGGTCGGCCGTAACTTCCTCTCACGAGTCCGACCTTGGTGTGGTCCTCCGCCGAAAGGGCGCCGGCTCAATGGTGGAACAGTCTCAGGCCGGTACGGGCGAGCGTGATCCCGTGCTCGCGGCAGGCGTCCGCGATCTCGTCGGACCGGATCGATCCACCCGGCTCGGCGATGTAGGCGACCCCATGACGCTGGGCGTGATCGATGTTGTCGCGGAAGGGCAGGTATCCGTCGGAGACAAATGCGACCTCGGTGAGACGCCGGCTCCACTCGGCGCGCTGGCCGGGGGTGAGTTCGTCGACCGGTTCTGTGAGGACCTGGGCGAGGCGCCGGTGCTCGAGCGGGGTGAGGCCGCCCTCGATGTAGCGGACCTGCCAGTTGATCCTTTCCTGGTTCCGGATCCCGGCGGCGAAGGGGAGGGCACGTACCGCGGGGTGACGGCGGAGCCACCAGGTGTCGGCCTTGGCGCCGGCCAGGCGGGTGCAGTCCACCCGGGACTGCTGGCCGGCGCCGATGCCCAGTGTCATGCCGTCGCGCAGGTAGCAGACGGAGTTGGACTGGGTGTAGCGCAGCACGATCAGGCCCAGCACCAGGTCGTCGGCGGCAGCCTCGGGCAGGGACTCACCCACGACGAGGTCGAGCAGGTCTCGGGAGATCGGCGTCCGGTCGCGGTCCTGGGTCAGGCGGACGCCGAAGACCTCCCTTGACTCCTCCCGTGGCGGGGTGAACGTCGGATCCGCTTCCAGGATCAGGAATCGGCCGTTCTTCTTGGTGCTGAGCCGCTCGACGGTCCCGGGCTCGAACCCTGGGGCGATGATGCCGTCGCAGACCATGACGGCCAACAGCGCGGCGAGATCGGCGTCGACGGGGTGGGAGACGGCGGCGATGTCGCCGTAGGAGGACTTGGGGTCGGCGTCACGAGCGCGAAGGTACGCGCCGGCCAGGCCGGTGATGGGTGAACCGTCGATTCCGTACGGCTGCGCGGTGACCTCGTCGACGGGACCGGACAGGGCCGCTCCTGCGGGCGAGACGTGCTTGAAGGACGCGGCGACCGGCCTGCCCAGTGCCTGAGCGGCCTCGTACACGAGTTGCCAGGCGTTCAACGCGTCCAGCAGGTTGGTGAACGACGGTTGTCCGTGCACGACCCGGAACGGCCAGCGGGCCGGCGTCGTCAGGGTCGCGTGTGCTCGTGATTGCTGTGGGTTGATTCCGTAGCGCAGCTGCACGTCCTGGCCTCCTCAGCGGGACTTCGCTGATGGAGGCGCCCAGGCGGTCGACGCTCGCATCCGGTCACGGCCGCTCCCCGGTGGTGTCCCACCTGCGCCAGTCGCAGCCGGGACGAGTCTAGCCCTCCGGCCACGCGACGATGGAGCCAGCCGATCCTGTCACGGTGTGTGACGAATCCGTTACGAATTTCTTGGGTGGACGAGTAGTGACGATGGCATACTCCCCCGCGTGCCATCCTGTGTTCCCCGTGAGGATGCCCGTTATTTCGGCGGTGCCATACCGACGCTGGTTCTCCACTCGGCCGAGCCCATCGTGCAGCTTCCCAGATTCCGGCTTGTGCACGGCAGGCCGTCGACCTGCGCCGGGTGGGAGTTCATCCCCGGTGTGACCTTTTCGATGGTCGAGGGGCCGGGAAGGTTTCTCCTGATGGTGGAAGGGATCACTCATCGGGACGAGGTCGATGAGCGTTTCGCGTGGTTGAACGCCGTGGACAGGGCCGGTGGAGCGGTGGTGGCGGTGGTCGGCGCGCACAGTGAGACTTACAGCTGGATCGCTCTGGCGGAGAG
>NZ_VCKY01000287.1 GCF_005889735.1 Nonomuraea turkmeniaca | reverse complement strand
GTGACCGAGACCCTCGACCGGGCCGAGCCGGTGCGGATGGTGCCGGCCAAGCGGGTCCGCGTCTCGGTGGCGCACGACCAGGCGGGGCGGGTGGAGAACGATCTGCGGGCCTCGCGGTACGCGGTCGAGGACGTGGTGTACGCGAGTAACGTCACCTTCGCCGTCGCGGTGGGGGAGGACGAGGTGGCGGCGTTCGCCGACTGGGTGGCCACGCTGACGGCCGGGCGGGCCCGCGTGGCCGTGGGCGAGGACGTTCACGTCCCCGCCTGAGGCGGGCCGATAGAGGGCTCAGCCCTCCAGCGCGTACTGCATGACGCGGAACTTGGCCTGCGCCTCCGTCAGCTCGGCGGCCGGGTCGGAGTCGCCCATGATGCCGCCGCCGGCGAACAGGCGGGCGCGGCGGCCCTGGATGAGCCCCGAGCGCAGCGCGATGCCCCACTCGCCGTCGCCGTGGGCGTCGATCCAGCCCACCGGGCCGGCGTACCCGGCCCGGTCCATGCCCTCCAGCTCGCGGATGACCTTGATCGCGATGTCGGTCGGCGTGCCGCCGACGGCCGCGGTCGGGTGCATGGCGGCGACCACGTCCAGCACCGACGCCCCGTCGGCCAGCCGGCCGCTGACGTGGCTGGCCAGGTGCTGGACGTTGGGCAGCATGAGCAGCTCGGGCTCGTCCGGGGTGGTGAGCGACGAGCACAGCGGGGCCAGGGTCTGGCGGACCGAGGCGATCGCGCACTCGTGCTCGGACCGGTCCTTGGTCGAGGCGAACAGCGCGGCCCCGCGGGCGAGGTCGTCGGCCGCGCTGATCCCGCGCGGGGTCGTCCCGGCCAGGACGAGGGACTCGATCTCCTGCCCGGTGCGCCGGATCAGCAGCTCGGGAGTGGCGCCCACCAGGCCCGCGACGGAGAAGGTGTAGCACTCGGGGTAGCGGCCGGCCAGCCGGGCCAGCAGCAGTCGCACGTCGATGGGGCGCTCGGCGGTGGCGACGAGGTCGCGGGCGAGCACGACCTTCTCCAGCTCGCCGTCGCGGATGCGCTGGGCGGCGCGGGCGACGACGTGCTCCCACTGGGGGGCGGAGAGGCTGCCGTCGCCGTAGCTGATGCGGCCGGGATCGCGCACGGGGGAGAACGTCTGCAGCGGCGCTTCCCCGATGGTGGTCAGCCAGGCGTGGCCGTCGCGGCGGGCCAGGACGGCCTGCGGCACGACCAAGACCGAGCCCTCGGCGTCCTCGTCGAAGGTGAAGCTGCCGAAGGCGACGGGACCCGAGCCGGGCGTGCGTACGGCGTCGTCGACGTGCGCGTAGCCGAACACGCCGGCCAGCCACTGCCGGGCCCACGCGAACCTCCCTGGCCCCGGCGGCACGGCGACTCTGGCGGCCTCACCCCAGCCGACGAGGCCCTCGCCGTGCCTGATCCAGGCGTACGGCGCCGTCCTCGGCAAGGAGGCCAGCAGGTCACCGGGGTCGCCGACAGGTGTGGTGCGAACCGGCAGCGGGCGGGTTGTTCCGAGCGCGACACTCACTCAAGACATGCTATTCGCGACCTGAACATGTTCGACTCTGACCCCCGTGAATGCCACGTTACGGCCAACGAACTCGGAAAAAACCGGACGTCCGTCTAGATTGGGCGCACCCTGATCGTCTTCGGGCTGTCAAGCGGCCATATGAAGACGGTCCTGAAATGACAGACCTGACCTCAACGCCATGGTCCGGCCATGATCGGCTCTCTACCTTGGGGCCATGATCGCTCGCCTGGGCCCCGTTCTCGCCGCGGCCGTCGTCCTGTCCGGCGCCGCTCCGGCGCAGGCCGCCGCGCAGCCCGTACCCGAAGTCATGGCCGCGCTCGGCGACTCCATCTCCACCGGTTTCAACGCCTGTGGCTGGTACGTCTCCTGCACCTCCCGCTCGTGGTCGGCGGGCGACCACAAGGAGATCACCAGCCACTATCTGCGACTGTCCAAGTTGTCTGGAACGCTCCAGAAGCACAACCTCAACTTCGCCGTCCCCGGCTCCACCAGCGCCGACCTACTAGGCCAGGTGAAGAAGGCGGTCGCGGCGAAGGCCGACTACGTGACGATTCTCATAGGCGCCCAGGACGCCTGCACGCGTACCGAGAAGGCCATGACGCCGGCGTCGACCTACCGGCAGCGGCTCGACGCGGCGCTGGCCGAGCTGCGCGCCGGCATGCCCAGGGCCAGGGTGCTCATCGCCAGCATCCCCGACCTGCGCCGGCTCTGGCAGGCCGGCCGGCGCAACCCGCTGGCCAGGACGTTCTGGACACTAGGCCGCATCTGCCCGACGATGCTGGCCAACCCGAGCTCCGTCAAGCGGGCCGACACCGAGCGCCGCAACCGGGTGCGCGATCGGGTGATCGCCTACAACCGGGCCGCCGCCCAGGCCTGCGCCGCCTACGGACCCCGTTGCCGCACCGACGGCGGCGCGGTGTTCTCCTACGCGTTCACCCTCGACCACGTCAGCAAGTGGGACTACTTCCACCCGAGCGCGGCCGGGCAGCGGGTGCTGGCCGAGCTGACGTTCAAGAACGGCTTCGACTGGCTCGACCCACGCTGACGCACTGCTCAGCGACACTGGGCCAGCATCGTCTTCTTGTCCGCCGCGGTGACCGGCACGTTGTACTTGAACGCGACCTGCGCGAAGCGGGTCACGTACGCGCAGCGGATGCGCCGCTGCGGCGGCAGCCAGCTCGCCGGCCCCGAGGCGTCCTTCTGCTCGTTGGCGTCGCCGTCCACGGGCAGCAGGTTGAGCGGGTCGTTGGCGAAGTCGAGCCGCTTGGACATGGGCCAGCGCGGCGCGCCCATGCGCCAGCCGTAGTTCAGCGGCACGACGTGGTCGACCTGCACCTCGTCGGCGTTGTCCTTGTGCCAGAAGATCGTCCTGCCGGTGTAGGGGTCGTCCAGCGTCATCGAGACGACCTCGCAGGTGGAGCCCGCGCGGTACGTCACCTCACGGCCGTCGCGGGCCAGCAGGTCGTCGCGGGTCCGGCACCCGTTGCCCGCATACGGGACCCCCGCTGCCGTGTCCGCCCAGTTCTCCCCGTACCGGGTGCGTTCGTACCCGGTGTTGGGGCCGAAGCCCTTGACGCGCAGCCGCCGGATGAGGTCGCGTGCCTTGGCCTTGTCGGCGTCGGAGATGATGGGTGCCAGGCCGGGCAGCGTGCCGCTGACGTTGCCCAGCGGGCTGGTGGCGGTGGCCGGCGGGGTCTTGGTGGTGCCGACGAAGGAGACGACGATGATGGCTCCGGCGAGAAGGGCGATGGCGTCCTTCGTGCTCAAGCGGTCCTCCGTGCGCTTCCCAGTTGTCTAGAGAAATTCCCGGCTTCGACCGTTTTGACACGGGGAGGGTTATGTGACTGATCGTCCGATCGACCCGGACGTCGATCTTCACGTTCCCGCGCAGCGTGCCGAGCTGCACTGGCCGGTGCTGGCGGCGATCGCGGCCGGCGGCGCGCTGGGGGCGCTGGCCCGGTACGCCGTGCAGTCGGCGGTGCCCGCCGCGCCGGGCGGGTTCCCATGGGCGACGTTCTGGGTGAACGTGTCAGGCTGCCTGCTCATCGGGGTGCTCATGGTGGTGATCACCGAAGTGCGGCCCGCGCACCGGCTGGTGCGGCCGTTCCTCGGGGTGGGGGTGCTGGGCGGGTACACGACGTTCTCCACGTACGTGGTGGACATCCAGCGGGTGGTCGCGGCGGGCGCGCCGGTGACGGGGCTGGCGTACCTGGCCGGGACGATGGCGGCGGCGCTGGCGGCCGTCGCGGCCGGGATGTGGCTGACCAGGCGGATCGCGCGGTGACCATCCTGCTCATCGTGCTCGGCGCGGCGGTCGGGGCGCCGCTGCGGTACCTGGTGGACCGGGCGGTGCAGGCGCGCCACGACACGGTGTTCCCGTGGGGGACGCTGACGGTGAACGTGGCGGGCTCGGCGTTGCTGGGGTTCCTGGCCGCGCTGCCGGCCGGGGACGGGCTGATGGCGCTGGCGGGGATTGGATTCTGCGGGGCGCTGACGACGTACTCGACGCTGGGGTACGAGACGGTGCGGCTGATCGAGGAGGGGGTGCGCTTCCACGCGGTGGCCAATGCGGTGGCCAGCATCGTGGCGGGGCTGGGGGCGGCCTACTGCGGCGCGGTGCTGGCCCAGGCCGTGCTCTGAGATCCCTGGGCGGGCACGGCCGGCCGCACCCGCCCAGGCGAGCCGGTAGAGCGGGGGAAGGCCGGCTTACCGGATGAAGCCGTTCACGATCAACGGCAGTGAGGCGTCCAGGCCCGCCACGTTCAGCACGCCAGGGTCCTGCGGGTCGCCGATCGAGTAGCCCGCGGCGGTCATCGCCGCCACCACGACGCGAGTCCCCGCGGTGACCGAGCGCCGGTAGGCGTCCAGCTCCTGCGACGGGTGGGCACGTCCCGCCCAGGTCTCGTTGTCGGTGAACACCACGAAGCCGTCCGCCCCCACCCGCTGCTCACGCGCCCACCGGAACGGCAGCGACAGGTCGGTGCCGCCGCCCGAAGGCGCCCAGCTCTTGATCTCGCGCAGGTTGGTACGCGGCGTCACCCGAGAAGGGTGGACACTGGTGTCCACGTCGATGACGTGGACGTTCCCCTTCTCGATCCGGGCGAGCATCACGGCCATGGCGCAGCCGACCTCGTACGGCGTGCCGATCGAGGAACCGCCGACCATGACATCGCCCCAGCTCATCGAGCCGGACGAATCGACCGCGACCAGCAGCCGCCGGCCGGTGGGCTCGACGGCGCCGAACGACAGCTCGTACGTCCCCTCCAACGCGTCCACGATCGCCGGGACCGGCTGCCACGTCTGCACATCGGCGCGCGGGTTCGGCCTGCTCCGGCCGGAGGCGTAGACCCGTAGCGCGAGGAAGGCGTCCATCGGGTGGATGCGCGCACGCAGCAGCGCGTCTCGGTCGGTGAGCCGGGCTACCGCGCGCCGGGTGGCGTCGCTCATGGGCTCGAGCGTGCCGATCCGGGTCATCCTCGACAGGTTGCGGATGAGCGCCGTCACGCCGATCGTGTCGATCAGCGCCTCCCACACCTGCGGCTCCCTGAGCATGGCGTCCGGCAGGAACTCCCACGGCACCTTGCGCTCGCCGACCACCTGGATCGCCTCGCGGGCCGTGGTGACGGCCCTCGCGGTGAGGAACCGGTCCACCGACTCCAGCACGTCGCGGGCCTCCGCGTCGGACACGTTCCCGGCGATCCAGCCGAACAGCCGGCTCCGCTCAGGGCCGTCCGCCTTCGGGTGGGCGATACGCAGGACGTCGAGCAGATCGAACGCCTCGCCCTGGGGCGTCTTCCGCTGGCGCGCCTTGCACACCCGGAACGCGACGTTGTCCGCGTGGTCCGACAGGAACCAGGAGGACAACGCTGTGCGCAGCGACCGGCCGACGACCGGGGCGCTGCCGCGAGCGGTCGGCTTGCCGCCCAGGTTCTTGTAGTAGCCGAAGAACTGGGCGAGGTGGTCGGTGGTGCGCGCGACCTTCGGCAACGCCGCCTTGGCGGCCTGGCGGGTGGCCGCGTCGCCCTTGGCGTAGCAGGCGGCGAGCGCGAACAGCGCCGGGCGCTGCTTCGGGGCACGCGGCGGGCGTGCGGTCGAGATGCCGGTGAGCAGTTCGACGACGCGCGGGCCGTCCTGGGCGATGGCCTGGAAGAGCACGTCGGCGTTTTCGGCGGTCAGCTTGTCCTGCGACACGTAGTAGGTGCCGCCCGTGGTGCCCAGGATCAGGAAATCCTCGACGCGCTGCCACACGTCCTTGGCGAACACGTAACCGCCTGCCGCGTTCCTCACCTGGTCGGTGCGGCCGGGCAGCGGCTGGGCCTGCGGCGTGGCGATGGCGGAAATGCCGGCGAGAGGGTCACGGTTGCGGGGCATGAGGCGCCTCCTGGCGTTCGACCCGCCGTGGTGGCGGATATGGGACGATCGTCAGCCGTGCCGGGGGCACGGATGTGAGGCACCTGCCGGGCGCCCGGCCGACCCGGGCAACCGGCCGCGCGATAAAGCGGCCGGAAGGAATCGAACCTTTGCCTGTGGGGTAACCGACAGATTTCGACCCGTGCCCCCGGCAGGGCTGACGAATGAATGAGCGAGATTCGGAGAAGGCACGGATGTGGAAAGGTCCACCGGCGTTTAGGCGCTCTGCCGGCTGAGCTACCGAGACCGTGATCCCGGGCAGGACTCGAACCTGCGACCACCCCGTTATGAGCGGATAACCGATGAACTTCGACCCGTGCCCTCACCGAACCGCACCGAGAACCGTCGAGCTGGGAACGAGCACGGATGTGGTGAAGCGGCACCGGGATTTGTCCTTTTGGAGAAAGAGATAACCGATGCCATTCGACCCGCACCCGCTCCGAGCCCGACGGGATCAGGCAATTAGCGGGGTTTGACTGATCGAAACCGTAGCATGGGACGGCGAAGGCGGCGCAACTGAATTTGCCGCATCATGCGTGCGGCCTAAAACGCGGGCGAATGCGTTTCACCGTTCCTCTTCGGGCGGCCCGGTTCCTCTTCGGGCGGCCCGCCGGATCGTGCTCAGGCCCTGACCGGCATCGCGGACAGCGTCCAGGCGGCGCACCCTCGCGGAAGCGGAGTTAGCGTGTAATCCTGTAAGCAAAGGAGTGCACGTGATGGCGGATCCCCTCGACGCCTACTCGCGCGTCGTCTCTTCCGTGGCGGCCGAGTTGCTGCCGAAAGTGGCCGCCGTGCGGGCCGGCCGGGGCAGTGGGTCCGCGGTGGTGTTCACCGCAGACGGATTCCTCCTGACGAATGCGCACGTGATCGGATCGTCGCGCACCGGTACGGTCGCGTTCGCCGACGGCACCTCGGGCGACTTCGTGGTGGTCGGCCGGGACCCGCTGTCGGATCTGGCGGTGATCAGGGCGCAGACGGCCACGCCCGCGCCCGCTCTCCTCGGTGACAGCGACGAGCTGGTCGTCGGGCAACTGGTGGTGGCGGTGGGCACGCCGCTGGGGCTGGCCGGGTCGGTGACGGCCGGGGTGGTGTCGGGGCTGGGCAGGTCGTTGCCGGCGCGCAGCGGGTCGAACGTGCGGCTGATCGAGGACGTGATCCAGACCGATGCGGCGCTCAACCCGGGCAACTCCGGTGGGGCGCTGGCCGACTCGCGGACGCGGGTGGTCGGGATCAACACGGCCGTGGCCGGGGTCGGTGTGGGGCTGGCCGTGCCCATGAACGCCACGACCCGCTCCATCATCGCCGCGCTGATCAGGGACGGGCGGGTCCGGCGGGCGTTCCTCGGGCTGGTGACCTCGCCGGCGCCGCTGCCCGAGCAGCTGCGGCGGCGTACCGAGCAGGACGGGGCGCTGCGGGTGGTCGAGGTGGTCCCGGGCTCGCCCGCCTACCAGGCCGGGCTGCGCGCGGGCGACCTGGTGCTGAGCGCGGACCGCAACCCCGTGGGCGACGCGCAGGGCCTGCAGCGGCTGATGTTCGCGGAGGCGATCGGACGGCCGCTGCCGATCACCGTCTATCGCAACGGAGCGCTGGTCGACGTCATCGCTGAGCCGGTGGAGTTGACGGGCTCTGAGGTGTGACCTCCGGCGGGGCCGCTGGAGACGACTCGGACGTGTCCGGCGGGGACGTGTCCGGCGGGGACGGCCTGACGTACGTGCCGTTGCGGCGGGCCAGGAGCTCGGCCAGCAGCGCGTCCCACTTCTGCCCGATCACGTCCACGTCGTACGTGTGCGCCGTCTCCACCGCCCCCTCCGCCAGCTGCCTGCGCAGCTGCTCGTCCTCGATGACCCGCAGGATGGAGGCGGCCAGGTTGGCGTTGGTACGCGGCTTGACCAGCAGCCCGTCCACCTCGTGGGTGATCATCTCCTTGGGCCCGTGCGGGCTGTTGAAGCTGACGATCGCCAGTCCCTTGGCCATGGCCTCCAGGATCGTCATGGGGAAGCCCTCGTGGCGGGAGCTGAGCACGTAGACGGACGCCTTCTCCAGCTCGCCGCCCACGTCGGAGGTGGGCCCCGGCAGCTCCACCTTGCCCTCGAGCCCGGCGTCGACGACCTGCTGGCGCAGGTTGTCCTCCTGCGGCCCGGCGCCGAAGATCCGCAGCTTCCAGTCGGGGTGAGCGGCGGCGACGGTCTCCCAGGCGGTGATGAGCCGGTGGAAGCCCTTGATGCGGGTCATCCGGCCGAGCGCGATGGCGACCTTGGCGTCGAGCTTGGCCACGTCACCCGTCATGGGCGGCACGGCGTTGGGGATGCGGACCAGCTTTCTCGGCTTCTTCGGCAGCGTCTCCCGGTAGTCGCGCAGGTCGGCCTTGGTGAGGGTGACCAGGGCGTCGAGGCGGCGGTAACGCCACTTGATGAGCTCCTGGATCGGCTCGGCCTGGGTGCGCAGCGCCACGTGCTCCTGCCCGATCGTGATGACGCCCGGCGGTGCTAACTGGGCCATCGCGAGGTTGAGCCCCGGCCGGGTGGCCATCAGCACGCCGCTGTCGAGGGAGCGGATGAAGCGGGCCAGCTTGATGTCGGTCCACAGGTTGAAGCGGTGGTACGCCGTCTCGTCCTTGGGCATCAGCCTGCTGGGCACCTTCGACAACACCGCGCGCATCGGGTCCGGGTTGGGCTTGAGCCGATCGTCCAGGAAGCGGAACGTCACGCGCGGGTCGATCGGGAAGAACGGCTCCTCGGCCTCCTTCAGAATGCTCACGATCTCCACGTCGTGCTCCCTGGCCAGGTAGCTCGCCAGGTTGAACACGGTCCTGATCGTGCCGCCCATGCCGTGGGCGTGCAGCAGCAGGATGCGGATCCGCTGGGTGGAGGGCGGCGGCGCGTTGCGCGCCCTGCGCCGGTTGTACCCCCGATAGAGCCGGACCGCAGCCGACTTTCCCTTGCGTGCCAGTGCGCGCACCTGACAAGTCCCCCTTTAGGACCGAGAAGTCAACAACACACGTGGCCGGGGACAAGAGTCATGCCCTTGCCGCCGGCCATTGTCTCGCGTTGGCGGAGTGCACCGTTCATCCCCTATGCGCTTTCCCCACCACTGATCATTAGACGCCCGCCATGCACCTAAGGTTGCATCCGCGGCCTATGTGAGGGATCGGGAGTATGCGGGGGCCGTTCGGCCAGCAGCTCGAGCGCGACGTCGATGGCCCGCTCCAGCTGCGTGTCCACGCCCCGCGCGTAGTCCTGCGGGGTGATGTCCACCTCGATGTCGGGGTCGGTGCCGTAGTTCTCGACCTGCCAGCCGACGTCGTCGAAGGCGAAGGAGAACTCCGGCTGCGTCGTCACGGTCCCGTCGGCCAGCTGGTGCCGCGGCCAGATCCCGATCACCCCGCCCCAGGTGCGCTTGCCCACCAGCGGTCCCAGCTTCAGCACCTTGAAGGTGTGGCTGAAGATGTCGCCGTCGGAGCCCGCCCACTCGTTGGTGATCGCCACCAGCGGCCCGCGCGTCGACTCCTGCGGGTACGGCTCCGGCGCCCCCCACCTCGGGTAGTCGTAGCCGAGCCGGCGCCGCGACAACTTCTCCAGCAGCAGCGCCGACACGTGCCCGCCGCCGTTGAACCGCACGTCCACGATCAGCGCGTGCCGGTCGTACTCGGCCAGGAACCCCCGGTGGAACTCGCCGAACCCGCCCGTCCCCATGTCCGGCACGTGCAGGTAGCCGACCCGGCCGGCGGAGCGCTGGTGGCAGCGGGCACGGTTGAGGTTGACCCAGTCGCGGTAGCGGGCCGGCTGGTCGTCGGCGATCGCCCGCACGGTCACCGCGAAGACCCGATCCTCGCGGCGCAGCGTCAGCTCGACCTCCTCGCCGGCCTGGTTGACCAGCCGCTCGTTCGGGGTGGCGGTCGCGCCGATGGGGGCGCCATTGATCGCCAGGACCGCGTCGCCCGGGCGTACGTCCACGCCGAGCCGGTTGAGCGGCGAGGTGGCCTTCGGGTCCCACGGATCGCCGGTGACGACGGAGCGGATGTGGTAGACGCCGTCGCGAAAATCCCAGTCCACGCCCAGCTTGCCCTGGGTGTAGTCCGGCCCGGGGCGGTACTCGCCGCCGCTTTCGTAGGCGTGGCTGGTCGCCAGCTCGCCGTGCAGCTCCCACAGCAGGTCGGAGAACTCGCCCCGGGTCGTGACCCGCTCCACCAGCGGCTGGTAGCGGTCGTACACGGCCGGCCAGTCCACGCCCGCCATGTCCTCGGTCCAGAAGTTCTCGAGCTGCAGCCGCCACGCCTCGCGGAACATCTGCCGCCACTCCGTCTCCGGGCACACCGACACCTTGACGCGCGACAGGTCGATCCAGCCGCTCTCGCGCTCCTTCCGGTCGTCGTCGTCCGGCGCCTCGCCGGCCTTGACCACGCGCAGCCTGGAGTCGGCCCGGTACAGCAGCGTCTTGTGGTCGCGGCCCAGCTCGAAGTCGGTGACCCCGTCGGCGAACGTCTCCTTCTGGCCCTTGGCGAAGTCGTACAGATGCAGCGTGTTCTCGCCCTCGGTGTGGCTGGCCAGGATCAGCGCCTTGTCCTTGAGTCCGGCCACCCGCTCGTAGCGGCCCTCGGGCAGCGGGAACGCCGTGACGCGGCGGGCCAGCCCGTCGACGTCCACGCGCAGCGCCTCCGGCTCCTCGCCGTCGCCCTCGTCGTCCTTCGCCTCCAGCGGGCGCGGCTCGGGCACGAACGGGTCCGGTACGTCCGCGCGCAGCGCCACCGCGTACAGGCGGGTGCCCAGCGGGAAACCCAGGTCGAACTGGAGCTGGTCGTAAACGGGGGAGAAGGTCCGCTGCCCGATGAAGTACAGGTAGCGGCCCCGCGGGTCGAACGCCGGCCGCGAATCCTTGAGCACCGGCTCGGTCGCCTGCACGGTCAGCCCGGTCTCCGGGTGGTGCAGCTTGATCGCGCTGGTCTGGGCGTTGAGCGGGGCCGCATAGGCCAGCCACCGCCCGTCGTGCGACCAGACCGGGTCCTCGGGCGAGCCGTCCGGGTTGGCCTCGACCAGGGTGGAGCGGCCCGTCGCCAGGTCGATCAGGTGCAGTTCGAGGCGGTGGTTGACGATCGCCACCCGGTCGTGCGCCGGGTCGGCGACCAGGGCGTTGATCCGGCCCAGCCGGGCGACCTCCGTGCCGGGGCCGCCCTCGCCGCCTTCGAGGATCACCAGCTTCTCCTCGTCGCCGTCGTCGCTGGCCGCCGCGATCAGCCGCACGCCGTCGTTGAGCCAGGTCAGGAACCGGTAGCGGAGGCCGTCCTCCGCGCCGTGCTGGTGGACCGGGCCCTCCCAGTTCGCCATCGCGTACGCCTTGCCGCGTGCCGTGATCGCCAGCGCGCTGCCGTCCGGGCTGAGCGTGGCGTTGTCGAGGTAGTCGGCGGCGTCGACGAAGCGGCGGTTGCGCTGCGTGCGCGAGCTGGGCAGCCGCACGTCGAGCCGGCGCGGCCGCTCGCCGGGGTCCAGCAGGTACAGGTCCGCGCCCGCGTGGTAGACCAGCCGGTGCCCGTCGCCGGACAGGTTGCGCGCGTAGTAGTCGTCGTGGTGGGTGTGCCGGCGCAGATCCCCGCCGTCGGGGTCGCACGAGTAGACGTTGCCGACGCCCTCGTGGTCGGAGATGAAGCACACCCGGCCGTCGCTCCAGCAGGGCGAGGCGAGGTTGCCGGGCAGCTTGATCAGCCGCCGGAACTCGCCCGCGCCGCTCGGGTCGATCCACAGGTCGCCGACGGTGCCGCCGCGGTAGCGCTTCCAGCGGGCCGGGTCGGCGGTGTTGCGGCCGAGCACGATCATCCCGGCGGGGCCGTACGCGATCGAGTTCGCCGGGCCGTACGGCAGCCGCTCCGGCACCCCGCCGGGCGCCACCCGGTGCAGCCACTTGCGGCCCGCGAACGGCTGGGCGGCGTCGCTGGCGTACAGGACCCGGCCCTCGGGGTCCCAGCCGGTCACCATGCAGCGGGAGCCGTGGAAGGTCACCCGCCGGGCCGCGCCGCCGTCGGCCGGCATGACGTACACCTCTTCCGGGCCCTCCTCCCGGCCGACGAACGCCAGCCGGTCGCCACGCGGTGAGATCCGCGGATAACCGGCCTCGGCGAGCCCGGCGGTCAGCCGGAAGGCCCGCCCGCCCTTGGCGGAGACCATCCACAGGTCGTCTTCGGCGGCGAAGACGACGACGTCGTGGAAGACGGCGGGAAAACGCAGGTAGGCCGACATGGCAGCAGCTCCATGGTCACCCGGCGGGCGGGCGGCTCGTGCCGCCCG
>NZ_VCKY01000286.1 GCF_005889735.1 Nonomuraea turkmeniaca | reverse complement strand
ATCCCTACCCATCCCACCCTCGCGGCAATCGGCCCCGCCGACCGCCCGGGTCGCGCCACCGTTAAATGCGTTGGAGCCCGCGGCACCCGCCGTTAAACTGGCCGATTCGCTGCCTTAACCACCTCCGTTACCGCACAGGGAGGCGCTTTCGCATGCCCGCACACCAACTGGCCCCCGACATACCCGCCGACGTCCTGGCCGCCGAGCAGGCACACCTGGCCGAGTCCAGGGCCGCGCTCGCCGCCATGCGGGCCCACGCCCAGTCCTTGTCCGCGGACGCGGCCGGCGACTGGGTGTCGCAGCAGATCCTCCAGTCCCTCCTCGACCAGCGGGTGGCCGCCCTGGCCGACCACCCGGACACGCCGCTGTTCTTCGGCCGCCTCGACCGCGAGTCCCCCAAGCGAAGAAGCTCGCGACGAGAGAGCGACGGAGGAACCGACGAGGAGCGAAGCGGTCGCGACGATGAGCAGGCCGACCTGCCCGGCACGATCTACGTCGGCCGCCGCCATGTGCACGACGGCCACAGCAAGCCCCTGGTCATCGACTGGCGCGCGCCCGTGTCCCGCGCGTTCTACCAGGCCAGCCCCACAGACCCCATGGGCATCGTACGGCGGCGCCGCTTCGGCTACCACGGCGGCGCCCTCACCGCGTACGAGGACGAGCCGCTGGGCGAGGGCGTCGAGATCGGCCCCTCGAAGATCCTCACCGAGGAGATCGAGCGCCCGCGCAGCGGCCCCATGCGTGACATCGTCGCCACGATCCAGCCCGACCAGGACGAGATCGTCCGCGCCACGCTGGCCCAGACGGTGTGCGTGCAGGGCGCGCCCGGCACCGGGAAGACCGCGGTGGGCCTGCACCGGGCGGCGTACCTGCTGTTCACCCACCGCGAGCGGCTCGCCAGGTCCGGCGTGATGATCGTCGGGCCCAACCGGGCGTTCCTGTCCTACATCTCCTCGGTGCTGCCCGCGCTCGGCGAGGTCAAGGTCGACCAGACCACCGTGGCGGGCCTGCTCGGCGACCACGCGGCCGCCGAGGACCCGATGGTGTCGGCGGTCAAGGGCGACGCCAGGATGGCGGCGGTGCTCGAACGCGCGCTCTGGCTGCACATCGTGAAGCCGGAGGAGGGCCTGGTCTTCACCAAGGGCGCCTATCGCCACCGGGTGGCCGACTACGAGGTACGCGAGATCGTCGCGTCCCTGCGCGGCACCACCCGCTATCTCCCCGGCCGGGCGGCCCTGGCCCAGCGGCTGGCCCACATGGTCCTGGTCCGCATGGAGCAGCGCGGCGAGTCGCCCGACGACCGGGTGCAGGACGCGGTGGCCCGATCGAAGCCGGTCAAACAACTCGTGGAGGCGGTCTGGCCGAAATTGACGCCAGAGCAAGTCCTTTATCGCCTGCTCGCCGACCCGGAATTTCTGGCAAAAGCCTCTAAATCCGATTTGTCGCCTGACGAGCAAGAAATGCTTATCTGGCGGAAACCGTACCGGAGCTGGAAGTCCGCCAAATGGTCCGCCGCGGACGCGGCGCTCCTGGACGAGCTCCGCGACCTGATGGAGCGCACGCCCTCCCTGGGCCACCTGGTGGTCGACGAGGCCCAGGACCTCTCGGAGATGCAGCTGAGGGCGCTCGGCCGCCGCTGCCGCAACGGCTCGGCCACCGTCCTGGGCGACCTGGCCCAGGGCACCACGCCGTGGTCGACCACTTCGTGGGAGTCGGTGCTCGAGCACCTGGGGCAGCGCGACGGCGACGTGACGGAGCTGACGCTCGGCTTCCGCGTGCCGAGGGAGGTCCTCGACTACGCGGCCCGCCTGCTCCCGTCGATCGCTCCGGACCTGGCTCCCCCGCGGTCCCTGCGCCCGGGCCTGGGCTCGCTCTCCGTACGTCCGGGCGGCTCGGTCGTCAAGGCCGCCGCGGAGGCCCTCGCCAAGGAGGGCTCGATCGGCGTCATCGTTCCTGACGCGCTGGTCGGCGAGGTCTCCAGCACCCTGGCCGGGCTCCCTCACGCCGTGCTCGACCCCGAGTCCACCGAGGAGCACCGCCTGCTGGTCGTCCCCGCGACACTGGCCAAGGGTCTGGAGTACGACCATGTGATCGTCGTCGAGCCCGCGGACATCGTCGCGGCGGAACCGCGCGGGCTGGCCCGGCTGTACGTGGTCCTGACCCGCGCGGTGACCTCGCTCACGGTCCTGCACGACAAGACCCTGCCGGCCCAGCTGGCGGCCTGACAGGCGGTGGGCACGGCCGCTTCTAGGATGGCGGGCAGGAAGCTCTCTACCTAGGAGGATGCCGTGCCAGCACCGCTGCCACACGAATACCTGCCGTCGGTTCCCGCGCTCGTGGTCGAGAGCGACGACATCCAGGACGGCGAGCGGCTGAGCGACCTGCACGTCTTCAACGACTGGGGCATGACGGGCCAGAACCTCTCGCCCCAGCTCCGCTGGTCAGGCGCGCCCGCCGAGACCCGCGGCTACGCCGTCACCTGCTACGACCCCGATGCCCCCACGGGCAGCGGGTTCTGGCACTGGGTGTTGTTCGACCTGCCGGCCTCGGTGACCGAGCTGCCCACGGGCGCGGGCGCCGCCCCGGACTTCAAGGGCCTGCCCGAGGGCGCTGCCCACGCCCGCAACGACTACGGCGTCAAGGCCTACGGCGGTGCGGCCCCGCCGCCCGGCGCCCCGCACCGCTACGTCTTCACCGTCCACGCGCTAGGCGTGGACAAGCTGGGCGTGGACAGCGACGCGAGCCCGGCGGTGGTCGGCTTCAACATCACCGCCAACACCCTGGCCCGCGGCCACGTCATCCCGCACTACGGGATCTGACGGAGTATCGGCGCGACGGAGCTCGCGGCGGCGACCGCCTCGAGCGCCGCCGACGGGTCCGTGAGTGCCGCGGCGGTCTGCGACGCCGCGCCGCATCCGATGAGACCCGGCAGCGAGTCGACGATCGGCACGCCCAGGTTGGAGTTCGCCATGCACAGCGGCACGTGCAGCTCTTGTGGGAGCTGCACGTCGCCCAGGATGCCGGGTCCGGCGTTGGCGACGGCGGCGGTCGCGGGGACCGTCATTGCCGGCGCCCCGGCCAGGGCCAGCAGGGCGATGCCGAGAATGCGCTTGCTGCGAGAAAGCATCCGCTACTCCTTTGGTGAGTCGTGTGCGGAACACATTTCCTCACTCCAAGTAGCGGATCAATTATGAAACGTAATGCCTGAGGAAACGAAATAAGAGCGGCCCGGAAAACCCGGGCCGCTCCTAGTCGCTGCGCGAAGAAGGACCTAGAAGTCCATGTCGCCGCCGCCCGGCATGGCCGGAGCAGCGGGGGTCTTCTCGGGCTTCTCCGCGATGACGGCCTCGGTGGTGAGGAAGAGCGCCGCGATGGAGGCGGCGTT
This sequence comes from Nonomuraea turkmeniaca, assembly GCF_005889735.1. GTDB lineage: Bacteria > Actinomycetota > Actinomycetes > Streptosporangiales > Streptosporangiaceae > Nonomuraea > Nonomuraea turkmeniaca. Next base: position 8,860 of record NZ_VCKY01000286.1, on the reverse strand, counting down.
CTGCAGCGCCGAGCGCGTCACCTTGGCCGGGTCGATGATCCCCGCCTCGAACATGTTGACGTACTCGCCCGTGGCGGCGTTCAGGCCCTCACCCGGGGTGATGTTGCGGACCTTCTCCACCACGACGCCGCCCTCGAGGCCGGCGTTGACCGCGATCTGCTTGAGGGGCTCCTCCAGCGCCTTCTTCACGATCGCGGCACCGGTGGCCTCGTCGCCGTTGAGCTCGAGCTTGTCGAACGCCTTGGCGCCGGCCTGCAGCAGCGCCACGCCACCGCCGGGCACGATGCCCTCCTCGACGGCCGCCTTGGCGTTGCGCACGGCGTCCTCGATGCGGTGCTTGCGCTCCTTGAGCTCGACCTCGGTGGCCGCGCCGGCCTTGATGACGGCCACGCCGCCGGCCAGCTTGGCGAGGCGCTCCTGGAGCTTCTCGCGGTCGTAGTCGGAGTCGGTGCGCTCGATCTCGGCGCGGATCTCGTTGACCCGGCCGGAGATCTGCTCGGCGTCACCGGCGCCGTCGACGATCGTGGTCTCGTCCTTGGTCACGACCACCTTGCGAGCGCGGCCGAGCAGGTCGAGGGTGGCGTTCTCGAGCTTGAGACCGACCTCCTCGGCGATGACCTGGCCGCCGGCCAGGATCGCGATGTCGTTCAGCATCGCCTTGCGACGGTCGCCGAAGCCCGGGGCCTTGACGGCCACGGAGCGGAACAGGCCGCGGATCTTGTTGACGACCAGGGTGGCCAGAGCCTCGCCCTCGACGTCCTCAGCGATGATCAGCAGCGGCTTGCCGGACTGCACGACCTTGTCGAGCAGCGGCAGCAGGTCCTTGTTGGCGGAGACCTTGCCGTTGACGATCAGGATGTACGGGTCCTCGAGCACGGCCTCCATGCGGTCCGAGTCGGTGACGAAGTACATCGACGTCATGCCCTTGTCGAAACGCATGCCCTCGGTGAGCTCGAGCTCCAGGCCGAAGGTGTTGCTCTCCTCGACGGTGATGACGCCTTCCTTGCCGACCTTGTCCATCGCCTCGGCGATGAGCGCCCCGATCTCGGGGTCGGCGGCGGAGATGGAGGCCGTGGAAGCGATCTGCTCCTTGGTCTCCACGTCCTTGGCCAGCTTGGAGAGCTCCTCGCTGACCCGCTCGACGGCGGCCTCGATGCCCTTCTTCAAGGCCATCGGGTTGGCGCCGGCGGCGACGTTACGCAGACCCTCGCGTACCAGCGCCTGGGCGAGCACGGTGGCGGTGGTGGTGCCGTCACCCGCGACGTCGTCCGTCTTCTTGGCGACTTCCTTGACCAGCTCGGCGCCGATCTTCTCCCACGGGTCCTCGAGCTCGATCTCCTTGGCGATGGACACACCATCGTTGGTGATCGTGGGAGCGCCCCACTTCTTCTCCAGCACGACGTTGCGGCCCTTGGGGCCCAAGGTCACCTTGACGGCGTCGGCGAGCTGGTTCATACCGCGCTCGAGACCGCGCCGGGCGTCCTCGTCAAACGCGATCATCTTGGCTGCCATAAGGCTAGACCTCCCAGATGCAGGGTGGCTTGTCCTGGACCGAGCCGACGCCCGCGACGGCACGAGCCTGCATCTCCGTTCGGCAGGCCCCATCGTCTCGATCCGAGTTGGCACTCTGCCACACAGAGTGCCAACGAACTGTTTAGCACTCTACCCTGCCGAGTGCAAGCGAAGCACGACCCTCCCCCGGCTCCCGCCCTGGTCAGTCCGTCTGTACGGCGAGCCGCTCACCGTGCGGCTCGCCGTAGGTCGACGAAACAAAGGCGGCCGTCTCGCCCGGACTGCGCTGCCGTGCGATGCCACCGGGTGCATACCAGTGATGTAAATCAGACCGCCCGGACAGACTCCGCCTGCGGCCCCTTCTGGCCCTGCGTGATCTCGAACTCGACGCGCTGGCCCTGTTCGAGTGCTCGGTACCCGTCCATCAGGATCGCCGAGTAATGGACGAATACATCCTTACCACCGTCTACCGCGATGAAGCCGTAGCCCTTGTCCGCGTTGAACCACTTGACGGTGCCCTGCGCCACTTCCGACTCCTCTTACTGGGCTTACAGATCTCGCCCATTCCACCGCGAGACCGTAATCGCATGACTTAACTGAAAATCAGCCACACGATCGCCTCGACCATACCTGTGGCACGGGGTTTGGCAACAGAGTCAATCCGCAAACCACGCATTTCTTCGCAGCGAAGGTCCTTCAACGTTGAATTAGTGGGGAAAAGGAGAAGGCGCCCACTAGGGGCGCCTTCAAAGATGTGATCTATGGCACTCAGCCGCCGGCGACCGCCGGGATGATGGAGATCTGAGTGCCCTCAGGGGCGGGAGTGTCGAGCCCCTCGGCGAAACGGACGTCCTCTTCCCCAACGTAAACGTTGACGAAACGCCGAATCTTGCCCGATTCATCCAGAATTCTCGCGCCGATCCCCGGGTAGTCGGAGTCGAGCTTGGCGAGCACGTCACGAAGCGTCGCGCCCTCGCCACTCACTTCCGCGTTCCCCCCGGTGTACGTGCGCAGAATGGTGGGAATCCGCACAGAAACGCTCATCGTTATCTTGCCTTTCCTGGTTGTCAGACAGCCGCGCGGAACGCGTCGAGAGAGGGCCGGATCACGGCGGTCGGCTTGGCGTCGTCGCCGGTGATGGCGTCGAGCGTCTTGAGCCCGTCACCGGTGTTGAGCACCACTGTCTCAGCCTCGGGGTCGAGCCGCCCGCTCTCGGCGAGCTTCTTGAGCACGCCCACGGTCACGCCGCCCGCGGTCTCGGCGAAGATGCCCTCCGTCGAGGCCAGGAGCTTGATGGCGGCCACGATCTCGGGGTCCGTGACATCCTCGACGGCCCCGCCCGTACGGCGGGCGATGTCGAGCACGTACGGGCCGTCGGCGGGGTTGCCGATCGCCAGAGACTTGGCGATGGTGTCCGGCTTGACCGGCTGGACGACGTCGTGCCCGGCCTTGAACGCGGTGGAGACCGGCGAGCACCCGGCCGCCTGCGCCCCGAAGACCTTGTAGGGCGTGTCCTCGACCAGCCCCAGCGCCACAAGCTCCTTGAAGCCCTTGTCGATCTTCGTGAGCTGTGAGCCGGAGGCGATGGGGATGATGATCTGCTCGGGCAGCCGCCAGCCGAGCTGCTCGGCGATCTCGTACGCGAGCGTCTTGGAGCCCTCGGCGTAGTACGGCCGCAGGTTGACGTTGACGAACCCCCACTTGTCGCCCAGCGGGTCGCCGATCAGCTCCGAGCAGAACCTGTTGACCTCGTCATAGGTCCCGTCGATCCCGATCAGCTTCCCGCCGAACACCCGGGCCATGGCGATCTTGGCTGCTTCGAGATTGGCCGGGATGAAGACGCAGGCGTCGAGCCCCGCCCGTGCCGCGGCCGCCGTGACCGCGCCCGCGAGGTTGCCCGTGGAGGAGCAGGAAAGCGTGTGGAAACCGAAGTTACGTGCCGCCTCGACGGCGATGGCGACCACCCGGTCCTTGAAGGAGTGGGTGGGGTTGCCGGAGTCGTCCTTGACGTACAGGGACTTGATGCCGAGCGCCTGCCCGAGGTTGCCCGCCTTGACGAGCTTGGTCCAGCCCGGGTTCATGTTGGGCTTGGTGGCGACGTCGGCCGGCACGGGGAGGAGCGAGCGGTAGCGCCAGATGTTGGCGGGGCCGGACTCGATGTCCGCGCGGGTCACGTTGCCGAATTCGTAGGCCGCTTCGAGCGGCCCGAAACACTCCAGACACGCGAAGCTGGGACCCAGGGGGTAACGCGCGCCGCACTCGCGGCAGGACAGACCGACAGCAGGACCAAAGTCGTGCGACATGAAGCGAGGCCTTCCCTCATCTTCGCCCGCGGCCACCTTGACCGCGAACCGGAATTGGCACCTTGTCCCGGTCGGCCTCGCCCTGTCGCGAGTCACAAGCCGGGAGGGTTGCCGGGGCTTCGTAGGGCCGGTCCCTCCACCCCTCTGGATGAGCAATATGCAGTTGTTGAAATGGACTCTACCCGCTTAAGTAGCTGAAATGACCACCCGTCTCAACATTCGAGACGGGGTGTCTCAGCGATAGTCCTCACCAAGCACACCCTGCACGTATTTCCTCGCCTGATGGATGCGGGACTTGGCCGTGCCCAGCGGGATGCCGAGCTGCTCGGCCACCTCGCTGTAGTCGAGCTGGACGATGTCGCGCAACACCAGCGCCTGGGCCAGGTCCGGCTTGTCGGCCTCCAGCGCCTCCATCGCGTCGAGCAGGTCGAGCCGGGAGCCGGCGATCACGCTCACCCGCCGCACGTCGGGCTTCTGCATGGGCAGCTCCTCGGAGGTCTGCTCGGCCGCCCTCCGCTTCAGCGATCGGTACGTGGTCCGCGCGCAGTTGGCGGTCACGATGTGCAGCCAGGTGCTGAACCTGGCCCGCCCTTCGAAGCGCCCGATGTTGCGGGCCACGGCCAACAGAGTGTCCTGGGAGGCTTCCTCCGCGTCCTGGTGGTAGGGCAGGATCCGGGCGCAGTGGCGCATCACATCGGGCTCGATTCTGGCCAATAGCTCGCCGAGCGCGCGATGATCTCCGGCTGCGGCGGATCGGGCGAGTTCCTCGGTTAGCTCATCAAGCGCCATAGCTGGGATCCTATGATCGAAGGGAGCGTTGATGAACAGCGTCCTGGTGGCCTCCAACAGAGGGCCCGTCTCCTTCACCGTCTCCGACGACGGCGAGCTGACCATGAAACGTGGCGGAGGCGGCCTGGTATCTGGGCTGTCCGGAGTGACGAAGGAAGACGGCGTCCTGTGGGTTTGCGCGGCGTTGTCCGACGACGACCGCAGTGCCGTGCGCCTGTCTCCCAGCGGCCGGATCGACCAGGCCGGCTACGACACCGGGCCGCTACGGATGCTGGACATCCCGCCGGCCACCTTCCACCGCGCGTACAACGCTGTGGCCAACTCCACCTTGTGGTTCGTCAACCACCTGCTCTACGACATCCCCAACGCGCCCAACTTCGGCACGAGGTTCGCCCGCGAGTGGGAGTCCTACCGGGACTACAACGGCGCGTTCGCGCTGGCCCTGGCCGAGGAGGCCGGGCACGGAGCGCGCGTGATGGTGCAGGACTACCACCTGACGCTGACCCCGGCGATGCTCCGGGCCGAGCGGCCCGACCTGCGCATCGCGCACTTCAGCCACACCCCGTGGGCGCCGCCCGAATACTTCTCGCTGCTGCCCGACGAAGTGGTCGGCGAGGTGCTCGAGGGCATCCTGGGCGCCGACCGCGCCGGATTCCTGACCGGCCGGTGGGCGGGGGCGTTCATGGACTGTTGCGAGGCGCTGCTCGGCGCCGAGGTCGACCGCGTGGCCCACAGCGTCACGTACGCGGGCAGGACGACCCGGGTCGGCGTGCACAGCCTCGGCGTGGACGGCGCGGCGTTGTGGGACCGGGCCAGCGAGCCCGACGTCGAGTCCTACATGGCCGCGATCAGGGACCAGGTCGGCGACCGCAAGCTGATCGTCCGCATCGACCGCACCGAGTTGTCCAAGAACATCGTGCGCGGCCTGGTCGCTTACGGCGAGTTCCTGGCCGCGCATCCCGAATGGCACGGGCGCGTGGTGCACCTGGCGTTCGCCTATCCGAGCCGGCACGACCTGCCCGAATACCGCGAATACACCGCCTCGGTGCAGCGCTGCGCCCAGGAGATCGAGAACGCGTACGCCACCGAGGACTGGGATCCGCTGATACTCAACGTCAACGACGACTATCCGCGTTCGCTGGCCGCGTACCGGATGGCCGACGTGTTGCTGGTCAACCCCATCCGCGACGGCATGAACCTGGTCGCCAAGGAGGGCCCGGTCCTCTCGCACAACTGCGCGCTGGTGCTCTCGCGCGAGGCGGGGGCGGCGGCCGAGCTGGGACCGTACGCGATCATGGTGAACCCCTACGACATCAGCGGCACCGCCGCCGCCCTGAACGAGGCGCTCATCATGCCCGAGGACGAGCGCAGGCGGCGCCGCGACAAATTGTGCGCGGCCGCCACCGCCCTGCCGCCCCAGAAGTGGCTGGCGGCCCAGCTCGACGCTTTGGCTTAGACCCAGTCCGCGTACTTGAGCGCGTCGGCCAGGCCCGGCGTGTTCCACTGATCCACGACGAGGATCTTGCTCTTCGGCAGGTACCACTCGCGCTGCGTGAAGCGGGCCTTGGTCGCGTTGCCGCCGGAGTAGGACACGCAACGAGCCTGCCACGCGTTGTAGGCGGCCTTGTGCCCCTTGCCGACCTGGCGCAGGCCCCGCGTCACCTTCGGGCCGATGATCTCGCCCCACTTCTTGTTGACCGGGCACGGCTGCACGTCGCTCGCCGGGTAGTACGGGCGCTTGCCGGTGTAGGGCCCCCAGCCTTCGGCGCCGACCTTGATGGCCGAGGGCCCGAGCACGTAGAAGGCGTCGCACTCCGGCGTGCCCCAGCCCCGCGGCTTCCCGCACTTGCCGGTGACGACCTGGATCACGTCCGCGCCGAAGTGGTGGACCTCCCACTGGATGGGGATGTAGAGGGTCAGGCCCTTGCGCAGCTTCAGCGGCTGGGCGGGCGCGGCGTTGGCGGGAGCGGGAAGGGCGGCGGTCAGGACGGTGGCCGCGGCCACGATCGCGACGGCAAGGTAGCGCTTGGACATGCGCCCGACATTAGAGATCGAGACTTGCAGTTCACTCATGAACGACTGAACGCGGACGCGAGCTCCTCCAGCAGCGCCACCACCCCGTCCGGGCCGTCCACCACGATGTCGGCGCGCTCGGCCAGCTGGGCGACCTCCGCCGACCCGCTGCACACGGTCACGCCGGGCAGCTCGGAGGCGCGTACGGCCTCGAACGCGGCCAGATCCCCCAAATCGTCGCCGGCGAACAGGACAGACCTGGCGGCCCGCTCGGCCAGGAACAGGCTGAGCGCCTGTCCCTTGTCCATGCCCGGCGGCCGCAGCTCCAGCACCATGCGGCCGGGCTCGACCACCAGCCCGTGCTTGTCGGCCAGCCGCGCCAGCGGCTCACGCAGCCTGTCCAGCGCCCCCTCCGGATCGGGGCTGCGCCTCGTGTGCACCGCCACGGCCCGGGCCTTGTCCTCGATCGTCACGCCCCGCAGCCCTAGCTCGTCGAGCAGCAGCTGCAGCTCCGCCTCGGCCCGCGGCACGCCGGGCGGGGGCGGCGGCGCAGATATCTGGCCGTTCTCCCAGCGCTCGAAACCGTAGTGCCCGAGTATGACCAGCCCGGGCACGTCGGCCAGTCCCGGCCCCAGCTCCAGCGCGGTGGCCGGGGGCCGGCCCGTCACGATGGCCACGGCCAGGACGTGCCTGCCCAGCTCGGCAAGGACCGCGGGCGCCTTCGGGTGGATCACCGCGGCGGCGGGATCGGGCACGATGGGCGACAGGGTTCCGTCGAAGTCGAGCCCGATCACGGCGCCTGCCGGATCCTTCAAGATCGCTTCCATTCCAGGGATGTTCCTCACGCGGCTGCCGTACCCAGCCGGTCAGGGACGCATGCCAAGCCTTCTGGCGGCGCGGTCGCGCTGGCGGGTGGAGCGCAACCTGCGGAGCCGCTTGACCAGCATGGGGTCTTGCTCGAGCGCCTCCGGTCGGTCGATCAGCTCGCCGAGCAACTGGTAGTACCGCGTGGCGGAGAACCCGAAGGTCTCCTTGATGGCCTGCTCCTTCGCGCCCGCGTGGCGCCACCATTGGCGCTCGAAGGCGAGGAGTTCGAGATCGCGTTCTGTCAGGGGTTGTCGGGACGATTCCTGGGCAGCATTGTCACCGCTGAGCGGTGCTCCCATGGTGTCCTCCTCGAAAGGGGCGTGCGACGATCTCGTCACACGCACGCGGCCCGTGGCCAATCGTAATGTGCTGAGTGGTGCTGTTCACGGCGGATTGAGAGACGTACAGTCACCAAATGTGACCTCAGTAATCACCCTCCTCACCGACTATGGGCTCGAAGACGGCTATGTGGCGGCATGTCATGGAGTCATTGCCGGGATAGCCCCGCAGGCGCGGGTGATCGACGTGTGTCATCTGATCCCTTCCGGGGACGTGCGGCGCGGGGCGGCGGTTCTCGCCCAGACCATCCCGTACCTGCCGGTGGGCATCCACATCGGCGCCGTCGACCCCGGCACGGGTGGCGCCAGGCGTGCGGTGGCGATCGAGGCCGGCGACCGGGTGTTCATCGGCCCGGACAACGGGCTGCTGTCGTGGGCCGTGCACGCCAGCGGCGGCGCGCGCGCCGCGTACGCGCTCAGCAACGAGGAGCACTTCCTGCGGCCGGTCTCGCCGACCTTCCACGGACGGGACGTGTTCGCGCCGGTCGCGGGCCGGTTGTGCCGAGCTCCGGCGAGCTCCGGAGGGCTGCGACTCGCGGACCTGGGGCCCGAGGTGCCGGTCAGCCGGTTGGTGACGTTGCCCGAGCCGACGTCGCTGCTGCGCGAGGGGTCGGTCGAGGGCGAGGTGGTCTCGGTCGACCGCTACGGCAACACCCAGCTGTCGATCGCCGCCGGGGACCTGCAGGCGCTCGGGGTCCAGGTGGGCGACACGCTCGGGGTGTGGCTGGGGCGGCGGCAGCTGGCGCTGCCGTACCGGGAGACGTACGCGGCGGTGCCTCCGGGCGAGCTGGTGGCGTTCGCGGACTCGGCCGGGCTGATCGCGATCGCGGTCAACTCGGGTGACGCGGCGCAACGGTTGGGGCTCCCACCGGGCGCGCATGTCCGACTTTCACCGACTCCTTAGTACGAATCCGGCAGATCGGAATTACTCCGCGTATCGGTCTGTTTACTGAAGCGTCGGATGCGAAGACCGGTCCCGTGCCAGAATGCACATCGGCGTCCCCTCTCCCCGCCCGAGGTTGACGTGTACCACCTGCC
>NZ_VCKY01000285.1 GCF_005889735.1 Nonomuraea turkmeniaca | reverse complement strand
CCCTGGCCCCCGCCGCCGAACCGGGCCCGCCGCCCGAACTCCAGCAGCGCGTTCTCCAGGGGCGTCGCCCGCAGTTTGCCCGCTGTCTCCCTGGCCAGCTCCCACTCAGCCTGCGCGGAGGCCCGGTCACCGGCCGCGAGCAGCGCCTCGGACAGCCGCCAGCGGGCCCGCGCCACCTCGTACACGAAGCCGAAGTCGAACGCGGACACCACCTTCCGCCACAGCTCCACGTCGTGGCGGCCGTGGACGCGGTGCCACTCCGCCTCGGCCCGCAGCGCCCACGCGAGCCCTTCCGGCCCCAGATGCCCGGGCTCGCCGGTGGGGCCGCGCTCGACCGCGAAGCGGACACGCTCCAGCAGGTCGTCGGCGCCCTCGGTGGTGCCGAGCTCGGCCATCGCCCACAACCCGACGGCGGCCGTCCGCAACAGGCCGGGGTCACCGGGAACCAGCGGCGCCATGGCCGCGCGTACGTGCTCCAGGGCCGCGGCCGGGTCGCCCTGCCACAGGGCGTGCTCAGCGGCCATCCCCCTCGACATGTAGACGGCCAGCTCCTCCGACCAGAACGGCCGCAGCCAGCTGAGCCGGCTCTCGACCGCGGGCAGGCCCCGCCCCACCTCGATGAAGAGCGAGAACGACGACAGAATCGCCTCGGAGAGGGTGCCGACCCGCACGGGGAAACTGCCGGCCATGGCCTCCGCCTCGTCCCACTCGCCCGCCACGTAATGGATCATGAACCGCAGGAAGCGGAGGTCGGTGCCGTAGGTGCTCCACTTGAGCCCGGTGTCGAAGGCCATGTGGATGCCTTCGTCGGCCATCTCGGCGGCAGCGCCGAGCAGCCCCTGCTCGTAGTGGATGCGAGCGTGCTGGAAGCGGGCCCGGAGGTCCATGGCCAGATCTCCGGTGTTGCCCGCGGAGGCGAGCTCGAACAACTCGTGGGCCCTGGTCACGTCGCCCCGGTGCTCGACGTAGGAGGCCAGCGTGATCAGCGCGCCGACCTCGGCGTCCTTGGCCCCGGCCGCGCGGGCCGTCTCCAGCGCCCTGGTGGCGAGGGCCTCCACCTCCCGGTGGCGGGAGCTCCAGAGCAGGGTGCGCGTCTGCGTGGCCAGGGCGCGGGCGAGCGCGGCCTGGTCCTCGGCGCTCTGCACCGCGTGCTCGGCCGCCGCGCCGGCGCCCGGCTGGTCGTCGGTCTCGTACAGGTAGTAGGCCAGGCGCTCGCTGACCTCGGACGTCTGCGGCAGGGCGCGCAACTGCACGACCGCCCGGTGGTTGTCGCCGCTGTCGGCGGCCATCACGGCGCTGCGGAACGCCAGCGCGAGCCGGCTCTCCCCGGCCAGCTCGGCCGCGCCTTCCACCCGCTCCCACAGGCTCAGCGCCTGGTCGTAGTGGCTGTGCGCCTCGGCGGGAGCACCCAGCCGCTCGGCCAGCCGGCCCGCCTCGGCGGAGGCCGCCAGGGCGCCCGCCAGGTCGTGGCTCGCGAGGTGGTGGTGCGCCAGCTCGGCCGGTGACGTCAGCAGGCGGGCGAAGGCGGCGTGCAGCCGGGTGCGCTCGCCGGGCAGCAGGTCCGTGTAGACCGCTTCCTGCAACAACGCGTGGCGGAAGGTGTAGCCGAAGCCGTCGACCCTGAGCAGCCCGCGCGAGACGATCTCCCTGACCGCCTCCTCGAACTCGGCCAGCGGCAGCCCCGACACCTCCCGCAGCAGCTCGTCCTCCACCCGCCGCCCGGCCACGGCGGCGGCCCGCAGCACCTGCTGGCCGGACTCGGACAGGACCTCGACCCTGGTCATGAGCAGGCTGGCCAGCCCGTCGGGCAGGTTGTCGCCCTCCGCCACGGCCGCGAACAACTCCTCGGCGTAGAACGGATTGCCGTCGGCCCGCCCGATGATCTCCCCCAGCTCGCGGGCGTCGACCTCGCCCAGCGTGGTGACGTAGTCCGACAGGTCGCCCCGGCTGAGCGGCCCCAGCTCCACGCTCGTCACCGTCGGCAGACGCTTGAGCTCGGCCAGCACGGACCGCAGCGGATGGCGGCGGTGAATGTCGTCGGTGCGATAGGTGCCCACGACGCAGACCTGCTCGGTCTGCACCATGCGGCTGAGGAAGACCAGCAGGTCGCGGGTGGAGCGGTCGGCCCAGTGCAGGTCCTCGATCACGAACAGCACCGGCTGGACGTCGGCCAGCAGCCCGAGCAGCGAGCCGAACAGCCGCTGCTGGGTGAGCCCGGTCGAGGGCGCGCTCTCCGTGCCGGGCAGCAGCTGGCCCAGCATGGGATGGGCGGCGGCGGCCTCGCGCACGGCCGGCTCGGCGCCGCGCAGGGCGTCGGCCAGCGGCAGGTAGGGCAGCGCGTCGCCCAGCTCGGCGCACTGGCCGACCAGGACGTGGACGCCGCGCTCTCGGGCCTGCTCGACCAGCTCGGCGACCAGCCGGGTCTTGCCGATGCCCGCGTCCCCGCAGAGGAGCGCCACGCCGGCCGTGCCCTCGGTGGCGGACTGGAGCACCCGCACGAGTCTGGCCAGCTCAGCTGAGCGCCCGACGAGAAGACCGTTCACGCCAGCAACTATGCCACGCCGCACCGACAGCCGATTGGTCCAGGAAAATGGCCTGGCATTGGCCCTCATGGCGATACCAAAGCCGCCCTAAGCTACTGTTTCGTGATCTCTCCGACAACCTTCGTCTTCTTCGTCAGCGCCTCGCTCGCCTTGGTGCTCATCCCCGGCCCCAACCACCTCTACATCACCGCCAGAGGGCTCGCTCAGGGCCGCGCCGCGGGACTGGCCAGCGCGTTCGGCGTGGAGATGGGCACGCTCGTGCACATCGCCGCCGCAGCGGCGGGCCTGTCGTACCTGATCTCGCAGTCGGCCACGTTGTTCGCCCTCGTCAAGTGGGCCGGTGTCGCCTACCTGGTCTATCTGGGGATCCGCGCGTTCACCGGCGAACACGAGGAGGGCCGTACGCCGCCCCCGGAGCCGCTGCGCAAGGTCTTTCTCGAAGGCGTGCTGGTCAACGTGCTGAACCCCAAGGTGGCGCTGTTCTTCCTGGCGTTCCTGCCGCAGTTCGTGGACCCCGGTGCCGGCTCCCCCGCACTGCAGGTGCTGGTGTTCGGCCTGACGCTGCTGCTTGTGGGCCTGCTCGCGGACATCGTGTACGCGTGCACGGCCGGCGCCCTCGGCACCCGCCTCGCCAAGCGGACCAGGACCCTGCGGTACGTCAGCGGCGTCGTCTACCTCGGCCTGGGCGTGGCCACGGCGTTCACCGGGAGAAAATGACCCGTATGGCGCCGAGGAAGCAGCAGGAGATCTTCGATGCGACGTTGCGGCTGGTCGCGGAGAAGGGCTACGACGGGCTGACCGTGGAGGGGGTCGCCGAGTGCTCGGGCGTCAACAAGACGACGATCTACCGGTGGTGGCCGTCGAAGGCCGCGCTGCTGGGGGCGGCGCTGATCGAGGCGGACGTGCTCGGATTCGACCCGCCGGACACGGGCAGCCTGCGCGGTGACCTGGTGTCGCTGGTCGAGGCGGTCACACGGCTCCTCACCGAGCGTCCGTCCGGCGACATCGCCGTCGCCGCGCTCGCCGCCGCCGTCCGCCATCCGGAGCTGGACGCCCACCGGTTCTTCGCCGACCGGTTCGCGCGGGAACGGGAGATCTTCGAACGTGCGGTACGGCGGGGCGAGCTCAAGGAGTCGGCCGACCCGATGCTGATCGTCGACATGCTGGCGGGGGCCGTGTGGATGCGCGCGGTGTTCCGCGGCCTGCGGGTGACGGACGATTTCGCCGACGCGGCGGTGGCGGCACTGCTCGACGGCATCTGAGTCAGTAGATGAGCTCGTACGAGTCGGACCGCACCCTCCTCGTACGCGCCCAGTACTCGAACGTGAAGCCCGGCCAGATCGTCCGGTTCACTCCATGCTCGTCCAGATACCAGGAATGGCAGCCGCCCGCGTTCCAGACCAGCGGGTCGAGCCGCGCGCGCAGCCGCCGGTTGAACGCCCGCTGCGCCTCCGGGCGGACGTCGAGGGCCCTCGCCTGGGTCCTGGAGAGCAGGCGCAGGCATTCGACGACGTAGCGCACCTGCGATTCGATCATGAACACGACCGAGTTGTGCCCGAGGCCGGTGTTCGGGCCGAGCAGGAAGAACAGGTTCGGGAAACCGCTCGTGGCGATGCCGTAGTAGGCCTCGACGCCGTCCTTCCAGGCGTCCTGGATCGTCAGCCCGCCCCGGCCGATGACGCTCTGGCCGGCGAGCGCGTCCACCACCTTGAAGCCGGTGCCGTAGACGATCACATCCGCCTCGTGCTCGACGCCTGCGGCGTCCACGATCGAGCGCTCCCGGATCTCGGCGATGCCGTCGGTGACCAGAGTGACGTCGTCCCTGGTCAGGGCCGGGTAGTAGTCGCTGGAGATCAGGACGCGCTTGCAGCCGATCAGGTAGCCGGGGGTGAGGGCGCGGCGCAGCTCAGGGTCGGGGACCTGTGCCTCCAGGTGCCTGAGCGCCAGTCTCTCGTGGGGCTTCATCAGGCGTGGGTGCACCGCGAAGCCCAGCGCCCTGGTCTCCAGCGCCCAGTAGAGGGCGTTGCGGAGGGTCCTGGTCGCGCCGGGCAGGCGGAGGAGGCGGCGTGCGGTGGGCGAGAAGGCGAAGTCGGGCTTGGGGATGAGCCACGGGGGCGTGCGCTGGAAGACGGTGACGTGGGCGGCGCCCGGGGCGATCTGGGGGACGAACTGGACGGCGGAGGCGCCGGTGCCGATGACGGCGACACGTTTCCCGGTCAGATCCACCGAGTGGTCCCATTCGGCGGAGTGGAAGGCGGGGCCAACGAACGACTCGCGTCCCGAAATTTCGGGAAACTTTGGGATGTGGAGGGCGCCTTTGGCGGCGACCACCGCGTTCGTCCGCAGGGTCTCGCCGTCCTCGGTGGTGACCGACCAGGTGCGGCGCTCGTCGTCGTACTCGAGGGAGGAGACGTTCTTCCCGTACCGGATGTGCGGGGTCACGCCGTACTTGTCCGCACACGAGCGTAGGTAGGCCTGGATCTCCTGCCGCGGGGCGAACATCCGGGACCAACCGGGGTTGAGCTCGAACGAGAAGGAGTACATGTGCGACGGCACGTCGCACGCGCAGCCGGGATAGGTGTTGTCACGCCAGGTGCCGCCCGGCTCGGCGGCCTTCTCCAGGATGACGAAGTCGTGGTAGCCGGCTTCCTTCAGCTTGATGGCCATGCAGATCCCGGCGAAGCCGGAGCCGATGATCACTAACCCTGGGTCGCCCACGAGGACCTCCTATTGGACTCTTTGTCCAATGTAGGTCATATCAGAGAACCACGAAAACCCGCCACGGCGTCGTGGCGGGTCATCCCTGGTCTCGGGCCTACCTGAGGAGGAGGAAGGCGGCGACGCCGATGATCACGATTACCGCGACGACCGCGACGATGGGCAGCAGGGGCGACTTCTTGGGCTTCGCCGCGGCCTCCTGCTCGCGCGCGTGCGCGAACGCTCGGAAGGCCTGGGTGTTGCCCGCGGGGTCGATGTGCTGGTCAGACATGGCCAGCAGCCTAGCGTGATCAGCTGTGCCGTTTGTGCCGTTTGGCGGGATCTGTAGACATCCCCCTGATGAGCGGACCACCCCACCCGGCGGATAGCTTTGATGCATGCTCAGGACCCTCCTCTCACCCCGCGTCATGGGGTTGCACCTGCTCACGATCGGGGTCCTGATCGCGTTCATCGTCCTGGGGCGCTGGCAGCTCGGCGTTTTCCAAGATTCGGGAAAACCTCAGGCCGCCGCCGATCCCGGGCCCGTCGCGGTCGCCACGCTCGCCCCGGTGGGCGCGCAGATGAACGGCGAAGCCGTCGGCCGCAGGGTCACGGCGGAAGGCGTGTACGAGGCAGCCCGCCAGCTATTGGTGGCCGACCGGCGGGCCGATGTCGACGCCCCCGGCGGCAAGGCCTCCCACGAGGACGGCTACTGGGTGCTCACGCCGCTCAGGCTCGACGACGGCACGCTGATGCCGGTGGTGCGGGGCTGGGTGGCCAAGACCGACGATCCGGCGGTGTCCGCCGTGCCGCAGGGCAGGGTCGCGGTGGCCGGGCGGCTGCGGCCCCAGCAGGGCACCGACAGCGTGCAGCGGCGCGCCGACGGCCTGCCGGCCGGCCAGGTCCAGACGGTGTCCACGGGCGAGCTGGTGAACCTGTGGGCCGGCCAGAAGGTGCGCACGGGCTATGTGGTGGCGCAGCCGCCGTCCGGCTCGCTGACCCAGGTCAAGGTGGCGCCGCCGGTGGTCGGCGGGACGCTGACCTGGCGTAATCTGGCATATGCCGCCAACTGGTGGATCTTCGCGGGATTCGCCGTTTTCATGTGGTTCCATTTCGTCCGCGACGCCGTACGGGCGGATCGGGACCGCGCCAAGTCCCCTCAGATGGCTCTGGAAGGTTAAATCGTGGAATCGGCCCTGAAGCCCTTCCGGGTGCTCGCCTACGTGGTCGGCGTCATGCTGCTCGTGCTCTGCGTCGCCATGGTGCTGCGTTACGGCTTCGGCGACGCGACCATGTCGAAGATCACCGCACCGATCCACGGCGGGTTCTACATGATCTATCTGCTCACGGTCATGAATCTGGGCATGAAGGCACGCTGGACGTGGCCGTACATGCTCGGCGTCATGCTCGGCGGCACTGTGCCGTTCCTGTCGTTCTACGTCGAGCGCAGGGTGACCCAGCGCGTGCAGTCGGCGCTGGCCGCGGCGGAGGCCTGAGCGGCCTCCGCCGGCCGTGAGCTCAGCGGGCTCAGCCGGGCTCAGCGGCCGATGCCGCGCTTGCGGACCCTCTTGAGCCGCTCGCGCTGCGACGGGTCGAGCATGAAATAGCCGACCACCGGAGCGGCGACCACGCCGAGGACGACCAGCAAGGTGATCCATCCGGTTCCGAAGATGATCAACGAGAGCAGAACCGCGGCGCCCGCGCCAATGGCGTACTTCTGGACTGGCGACATAGTCAACTTCCTCCGAGCTTCTTTCGAGCACGGAGCGAACGCCCCGCCTCTTCCACATTCTGCGTCGTGGATCCAACGAGTGAGCCTATTGTCTTGGTTCCCACTCGCGATGTATCTCAATTACCCGCCACGGATCCCAGCTCCCGGCGCAGCTCGTCCAGCGACGGGCGGTCGGTGGGGTCGCCCGACAACAGCCTGAACAGGATCGGGGCAAGCGGTCCCGCCCGGCCGAGCGGCGCACCCGGCGCGGGCGGCGTGCCTTCGACGGCGGCGAAGAGCGTGGCCCCGAGCGACCACAGGTCGGCCGCCGGACTCTGGACGCCTTCCGGAGCTGTGTACGCGGGCAGGGTGCCTGAACGCAGCGACGGCAGCAGGGTCGCCCGGCCGTGCGCGTCGATGAGAACGTTCCCTGGCTGCACCCCGCCGTGGATGCCGCGCTGGAGCCGGTCCATGGCGGCCAGCCCGATCGCGGCCACCTCGGCGGGCGGCAGCGGCCCCAGCGACTCGATGAGCAGGTCGAGCGGCTGGTCGAGAGCCAGGCGTTCGAGCGTCTCGCGGATCACCTCCACCGGCGGCGGGCCCGTGGGGTGCAGCATCGCCCTGATCAGCGACCTGAGCGGGTCCGGGCCTTCGGCCGGTGACTGGCCCGGCGGCCGCCCCTCGAGCGCGAAGTGCAGGGTGGCGCCCAGGGACCACAGGTCGGCCGACGGCCACGTGCTGCGGCTCGGCAGCCCGAACCCGGTCAGCACCGCCCGGCCCGTCCTGGTGAGCAGCACGTTGCCGGGCTCGACGTGCCCGTGCACGATCGCCGCCGCGTGCGCGACCGTCAGCGCGGACAACGCGCCGACGCCGACCCTGGCCGCCTGCATGATGGGGAGTGGGCGGCGCGAGCGCACGGTCTGCTCCAGCGACGACCCCGCGACGAACTCCATGACCAGCCACGGCGTGCCGTCCTCGACCACCACGTCGAGCACGCGCACGATCGAGGCGTGCCGGAGCTCCATCGCCCGGCGCGCCCGGCGCAGCGCCGCATCATGCAGTTCGGCCGGGATCCGCAGTTGCCTGACCGCGACGTCCCGGTGCCCCGGCTCGTCGAAGGCCAGGCGCACGGAGCCCTCGCCCAAGGGGTTGAGCAGCCGGTATCTACCGGCCAGCTTCCTGCTGGTCTCTCCCATTTCGAGGTGCACGATAACCTCCGTCCGCACCCGTGGCCATCATGCCGGGCCGCCGGCCAGCCAGACCTCGTGCGCGTCGTGCAACCTGCGCCAGAGCTTCTCCTTCTCCGCGGCGCTCACGTCGTCCAACGGCAGCAGAAATATGTCCGCCAGCGCCGCGTAGTAGTCCTGTGCCGTGCTCAACGTGACCGAATTGGCGCCGGCACCGATGCGGGACAGGACGAGTCCGCGCAGGCTGTCCACACCCCACGCGTCCCGCCGCTGGATCGAGGCCACGCGGACGAAGCCGGACGTCGGCGACGTGCACAGGTGGTGGTGCATCTCCGCGAACGCCGACATGTCCGTCGGTGCCAGACCGAAATCCATTCCTTGGAACGAGCCACTCCGATCGTGGTCGAACCGCCATCCGCCGGGTGCGACCTCCGACGGGCGCAGGACGTACTCGAAGGGTCCCTGCCGATACGTGCCCGCGACCAGCGGCAGCGGCTCGTGCAACGCGTCGCCGAGCCCGAGGTCCACCAGCCACTCGCCGCCGGGATTGTCGTCGGACGGCAGGCCGCGCACGGTGAGCACCAGGTGGTTGGCGGTGATGCCGGGCTCGCCGCCCCGGTTCTGCACACCGCCGACGTGCCTGGTCATGTCGTAGCCGAGCGCCGTGGCCAGCGCGGAGAAGGCGCCGTTGAGGTGGAAGCAGTAGCCTCCTCGGCCACCGATGATGCGCTCGGCGGATTCGAGGGGATCAACGGTGGTGGGACGGCCCAGCCAGATCTCCAAGGCCTCGTACGAGACCTTCTCGATGTGCGCGATGTGCAGCGCACGCAGGTTCTCTGCGCTGACCGGGGCGTTGAGGAGGCTGGGCAGGCCGATGCGGCGAAGGTATCCGGCGGTGTTCACCAGCCAAGTCTGCACCGTATGTGCACGCTTAAGGAGGTGTCGTCTGCACAGGGCGCTTCTACTCTTTGTACGTGGCAGAGCAGCGACGCATCCTCGTGGTCGAGGACGATGAGACGATCGCGCTGGCCGTACGGAATCGGCTGGCCGCCGAGGGCTTCGACGTCCGAGTGGCCGGCGACGGGCAGGACGCCCTCATCCAGTACGGCAAGGCGGACCCCGACCTGGTGATCCTCGACCGGCTGTTGCCGGGGCTCGACGGGCTGGAGGTGTGCCGCCGCATGCAGGCCGCCAGGCCGGTGCCGGTGCTCATGCTGACCGCGCTCGGCGAGGAGACCGACGTGCTGGTCGGGCTCGGGGTGGGGGCCGACGACTACCTGGCCAAGCCGTTCAGCATGCGCGAGCTGGTGGCCCGGATCCACGCGCTGCTGCGCAGGGTGGAGCGGGCGGCCCAGCTCGCCGTCGAGGACACGGTGATCAGGGTGGGCGAGGTGGAGATCGACACCGCGGCCCGCCGGGTGTTCGTGCGCGGGATCGAGGCGCAGCTCACCAGGACCGAGTTCGACCTGCTGCGCCGCCTGGCCGAGCGGCCCGGGCAGGTCTTCGAGCGCGACCGGCTGCTGTCCGACGTGTGGGGCTTCTCCGAGGCCGCCGCGACCAGGACCGTGGACAGCCACGTCCGGGCGTTACGCCGCAAACTCGGCTCCGACGTGGTGCGGACCGTGCACGGCGTCGGCTACGCGCTGGTGCGCCAATGAGGCCGCTCGACTTCCTGGGCCGGATCAAGGTCAAGCTCGGCATCGTGATCGTGCTGGCCGTGGGGACGGCCTTCGTGGTGAACGAGGTCGGGATCAACTCCGGGTTCTCCCGCGAGGTACGCATCGCGGTCGCCGTCGTCCTGGCGTTGATCATGGTGCAGGTCCTGGCCATGGGGATGACCAAGCCACTGCGCCAGATGGCCAGCGCCGCGCAGACGATCGCCAAGGGCCGCTACGGGCTGCGCGTGCGTGCCACCTCGCGGGACGAGGTCGGTGAGCTGGCCAGGGCGTTCAACGCGATGGCAGCCGACCTCGGCGAGGTGGACCGGCAGCGCCGCGAGCTCGTCGCGAACGTCAGCCATGAGCTGCGCACCCCCATCACGGGTTTGCGTGCCGTACTGGAGAACGTCGTGGACGGCGTCTCCGCGCCCGACCCCGTCACCATGCGGACCGCGCTCGCCCAGACCGAGCGCCTCGGGCGGCTCGTGGCGCAACTGCTGGATCTGTCGCGGCTGGACTCGGGGGTGCGGCTCATCGAGCCCGAGGCCGTCGAGCTGGCGCCGCTGATCGACCAGGCGGCGCGCGAGGCCTCGCTGGCCCGCGAGGACGTCGTGATCCGGGCCGACGTGCCCGGCGAACTGGTGGTGCGGGCCGATCCCGACCTGCTCGCGCAGGTCCTGGCCAACCTCCTCGACAACGCCGTACGCCACAGCCCCCCGGACGGCGTGGTGACCGTGCGCGGGGCGGCCGAAGGGACCGGGGTGCGGATGATCGTCGCCGACCTGGGGCCGGGAATCCCGGTCACGGCCAGGGGGCGCGTCTTCGAACGCTTCTCCCGGCTGGACACCGGACGGGCGGTCGACTCCGGGGGCGCGGGGCTGGGGCTGGCCATCGTGAAGGAGATCGTCGAGCTGCACGGGGGTTCCATTCGCATCGACGATGGTGCGGGGTGCCGCATGATCGTCGACTTACCAGGGAGGACGACGATGGCTGACGCGCCGTTGGAGGCGGAGCCGCATGCGGCGAAGGAACCACGGCCGGGCCCGGTCGCCGTTCCCGGTGAGGAGAACGTCGTCACGGGGGCCGGCGCCTGGGCGCCGGGCCGTGTCCCAGCCGCGCCTGGCCCGGTGACCGCTGCTCCGGACGGGCCCGCCGTGACGGGCGCCGGCCCGGACGAGGTCGCGGTCGCCGGTGTCACGGCGGCTTCTCCCACCGAGGACGGCGCGATCGCGCGCCTGGCCGACAGCGGCACGGCGATCGCCGGACACGCTCCGCCTTCCGCGGACACCACCGGCGGCCCGCCCGCTGCGAACGCCATGATCACCCCGAACGCGGAAAGCACCACCAGCGGCGCACTCTACGCGCACACCGCCGAAGCCGTTGGAACCGCCGACGCCGTGAGCGCCGCGGACACCCTGAGCGCCGCCGGCACCCTGAGCGCCGCTGGCCTGAGCGCCGCCGACGCTGTGAGCGCTGGCATCACCGTCAACACCGATGGGGCCGCTAAGGCGGGTAGCGCGGCGAGCGGTGCGGGTGCCACGGCGGACGGCGGTGCCGTGCCTGCTAGGCCCATGGCCGCCAACGGCGAAGCGGCCGATGGCGCGGCAGCCGCGGGAAGCGCGGTAGCCGCGATAGCCGCGCTGGCCACAGGCGGCGCGGTAGCCGCGGCCGATGGTGCGGCAGCCGACAGAGGCACGATGGCCGCAGGCGGCGCGCCGGCTGCGGGAGCCGTGAGTGGGAGCGCCAACGCGGTCGAGGCCGGTCTTGTTGGGGCCGCCGCGATGGCGGTCGGCGCCACCGGTCCGGTCGGCGCAGGTCCGGTAGGCGCAGGTCCGGTAGGCGCGGGTCGGGTCGGCGGGGCTGGGCGTGGTGCGGTCGCGGGACCGGCGCCCGGCGCGCCGATCCCGCCGACTCCTGGCAGCGCGCTGGCCAAGATGATCGGCGGCGGCGTGGTCGGGGTGCTGATCGGCTTCCTGGTCGGCATGTTCGCCGCCGTCCTGGTCAGCGTGACCGTGGGGGACGCGATGGCCCTCGTCACGCTGGTTCTGTGCGTCGCGATCATAGGGGCGGTCGGCGCGGCCCTGGGCGCCGGCTCAGGACGCCGCGCTGCCGCCGCTGCCTACCAGTCGGCGTACCACACGGTGGCCCAGCCAGGGATCCAGGCGGGAGGCCGGTCGGCGGCGCAGGCCGGCGGCGAGGCCATGAGGCAGGCGGCTGGGCAGACAGCCGGGTCAGGTGCCGGGCAACCGGCGGGGCAGAGGGCGGTGCATGTGGGGCAAGCAGGCACGTACGCGGGCGATCCGCACCGGGGCCAGGCGACCGAGCCGTACCGGGGGCAGACGCCGCCGCCGTACGTGCCACCGCCGTTGTTCCCGAGGCCCGAGTTGCCCGAGCCGCCCCGATGGCTCTTGCCCGCCGCGGCAGGAGCAGGGGTGTTCGCGGCCGTGGCGTTGCCCGAAGCGCAGGTCGGGCTGGGGATCGTGCTGGTGTCCATGGTGCTGGGCGCGGCGGCGCTGCCGGCGGTCGCGCGGCGGATGACGCCGTGGACCGTCGCGTTCGGCCTGACGGCGTACTGGCTGATCGCCATGGCGGCGGTGCGTGACGCCGACTGGCTGGTGACGATCCTGCTCGTGGCGGGAGCCGGGCTGGGGGCGCTGGCCGTGTCGGGGG
>NZ_VCKY01000284.1 GCF_005889735.1 Nonomuraea turkmeniaca | reverse complement strand
GGCTGCAACGGAGTCTGGCCCACTGCCATCGCTCGATCTCTCCCCACGCCCGGTGACCAACACCGATCACCCTGGCACAAGAGGACAGACCTAAGCGAGATAGATCAAAAAACACCAGCCACCTAGATCTAGGGTCTTGTGCGCGGAGGCCACCTGGGAGGAGGACCCGGATCAGCGCCGAGCCTTGGACGAGGCGGCCAGGGAGAAGCTGATCGACCTGCGGGCCACCTACAGGAGCCGGGAGAGGTGAAGGCCGGGCCTCGTCGCGCGGCGAGGGCGCGCGGCCGGGTCGGAGGTGACTAGGCGACTGATGGGTGAAAGAAGCCTCCGGCGGGCCGGATGCGGGCGTGCAGGTGCATGTCGTGTCTGCCGTCGTCATGCACGGCGGCGCTCCGCTTGATGCCCTCCAAGAGGTAGCCGCACTTCGTGGCAACCCTGCAGGAGGCTGTGTTGCGCGTCGAGTGGTCCAACTCCAGGCGGTGGAAGCCAATCTCATCCAGGGCCCAAGCGGTGAGCGCCGTGAGGGCGCGGGAGGCCACGCCCGCACCGCGGGCGGCCGGGAGTACCCAGTATGCGACGCCGGCTATGCCATCGTCGAAGTCCAGGCCGCGTAGGGCGATCCGGCCGAGCACCTCGCCGCCGTCGCGGGTGACCGCCCAGTGACCGCCCTTCTCTCGTTCCCAGTCCTGGTGATAGGTGTCGAACCACTCCAGGACCTGGGTCTCGGTCGAGGGGACGGCGCGTGTGCCAGCGCCTGATCTCGTCGTCCTGGTAAGCGGACAGGAATGTCGGTGCGTCGGCCCGTTCCCAGGGACGGAGCAGCAGGCCCCCGGTGGCAGGGAGCACGGGCTGGAGGGAGTCAGCGAGCGAGCCGGAGGGAATGACGGGCAGCGTCGACAGAGCGCGAGTCATGCGCCATGATCGCCCGGCCATGACCACGCACGTCAAGGTTGCAGACGCAACTCTTCACGAAGTGACCGATCCGTCGAACCGGCAGGAGCGATCGGTCAGACATGGCCTTAGGTCCGAGCCCTCGGGGGGCATGATTCCGGCCATTCCTGCTTCTGAACTGGGACTTCACCTTGTGGTGGCTTGATTGAGTCGGCTTGTGCGTCCGATGTGTCCAGCGGTTACCAACCGTCCCACCCTCGGCAGCCCCACCAGGAGCCGGTCAGATGCCTGAGCCCGTACTCGTGGTTGTCGGCGGGTGGTTGACCGTGAAGCGCCCACACGAAGCATCGCGAACCCGCGATGGGCCAGTCGCTGATCTGCAGTTCGACGCCGATTAGGTTGCTCTCTTCCTCGCCGACAATGTGGCCACACACTGGGAAGAGTCCCGCCCAAGCGCGCAGCCGGGAGCGCCGCCGTGGAGGACGCCTTAGGCGTAGCCCTCCATGCTGGCTTGGGAGAGCGCGAAACGCGTCTTGAAGGGAAGGTCGGCGTCGACAGCGGCGCACAATCCCAGGACGATCACGGGTAACGGGAGCCAGCCGAGATGGCGGTGCCGTACTGCTGGGGCGTCTCGTATCAGCGCCACGGAGAGGCGGATGGCCCAGTACAGCACCAGAGGTACGAGAGCAAAGATCACCACCACACCTGACTCGGCGTAGCTAAAGGGGACGCTCACCCACCAGGCGATGACAAGCGTGGTGACCACGACGACAGCGTGGTAGCCCAACCCTGGAGGCATGCTGATCACGGGGGTTACCATAGCGCTGGGCCACAGGCTGCGGGGGTCCTCAGGCCACGGAGCCA
This sequence comes from Nonomuraea turkmeniaca, assembly GCF_005889735.1. Classification (GTDB taxonomy): domain Bacteria; phylum Actinomycetota; class Actinomycetes; order Streptosporangiales; family Streptosporangiaceae; genus Nonomuraea; species Nonomuraea turkmeniaca. The sequence continues at coordinate 10,751 of NZ_VCKY01000284.1, read as the reverse complement.
GTAATGGTGGGGAAGCTCTCAAGCCCCGCCGGGTCGGCACTACTGCACTCACGATCGCCTCTATGTGGCCGATCGCCATACCTGGCTGGGCGCTGGACGGGCCGGGGCTGAGGAACGAGGCCCGGCCCACCGGACACCAGCGTGCTCGGCTGGACCAGCATGGCGCTGCGCCATCCCGAACAGGCGATGCGCTGGACCGGGGTTCTGCTGGCCGCCTACACCCAGCTCCTGCTCGCCCGCGACCTTGTCCAAGATCAACGCTACCCTTGGGAACGCCGACATCACCGCAGGCTCTCGCCCGGACGCGTCCGCCGGGATTTCGCCCGAGTACTACCGATCACCGGCACCCCTGCTACCCCTCCAAAACCCTCCAAGGCGGGTCCGGGACGACCTCGGGGGCGAACCAGCACCCCAGCCCAGCGCCACCCCGCGCTCAAGAAGTCAGCGTGATCGCGTTAAACGCAAGGTTGTCTACGATCCGCAATTCGAAGAGGTGTTCGCCCCGCGACGAAGACACGTAAGGCGCGGGATGTTTGCGCTTGGGGGATCATCCGGGACCTGTTGCCTTGCGGATGGCGTGTCATGCCGCCAGGGCGTCATCAATGAGCTCTTTTCATCCTGAGTAGCGGTTCTCCTCCATCATCTGGAGGACCAGGATGGCGTGCACCACAGCGGTCGCGCGGCGTGGGCAGCAGCGCAGCTTGGCCAGCACCTTCCAGGTCTTCAACGTCGCCACCGCTCGCTCGCCGATCGCCCGGATCCGGGAGTGGGAGCGGTTGACGTCCTGCTGCGCCCGCGACAGCCCGGGACGGTAGCGGTGACGCTTGAACGGAGTGCGGATGGTGTGCCCGCGCCCTGATAGCCGCGGTCGGCGAACGTGGTCACGCCGGCGCTGGTCAGCGCGTCGATCAGGCCGGTGGTGCGGGCCGCGGTCAGATCGTGGGTGGCGCCGGGCAGGGCGGGTGAGGCCCAGACCAGACGGCCCAGAGGATCGGCCAGGATCTGGACGTTCACCCCATGGCGCTGGTGTTTGCCGCTGTAGTACGGCCGTTCATCGGCCAGGCGGTCGATCGGGACGAGCGTGCCGTCCAGGATCGCGTAGGCGAGCCGGGCGGCTCGGGCAGCTGCGGCCTGCACCTCTTCGGCGAGTGCTGCCAGCAGGTCGATGCTTTCGCGGACGTAGCGCCAGGCGGTGGCGGTGCCGATACCGAAGTCGGCGGCCAGGCGGGTGTAGGTGTCGCCGTTGCGCAGGTGGCCCAGGACCAGCAACGCCTGCCGGGCGGGGTCTAACCGGCGCCATCTGCTGCGGCGCTCGGCTCGCCGCTCGCGGATCAGGCCGGCCAGGCGGGTCAGGGTGCGGTTGGACAGCGGGATGGCGGCGCGGTAGAACAGCAACTCGGAGCCTCTGGTCCAGCGGTTGATCTTGGTCGACAACCCTTGTACCAGAGGCTCCTCTACTTGTCGATCAAGCCTGCCAACGTATCCCGCGCCCGACCTGCAGCTTCAGGTTGGAAAACCCTCACTTCTCCTTCGACAGCGGCCGATGGAGGAGGAACAAGTGCGGAAGACGGTCCTGGTGATGATCCAAAGCCTCAACCAACGCCCGCTTCCGCGCCCAAGTCGACCGCCACGCCAAGAACATGCCGTCCTGGCGGCCTGGCACAACGGAAAGAGGCCCCGCCCGAGCACATCGCCGGTGCGGGGGAACTTTTAGTTCCCCTCTCCCTCGCGAGGGTGAGGGGCACGATCGCTCCCGCCGGTGATCCCATCTCGCGGCCGAGCGAGGACTCTGGTCGGTGTCTGCAAAACACACGAAAGGACGGGATTGGCTGGCTCCGCACCAGAGGGGCATGATCACCGTCCTCCTCATCAACGAGGAGGAATCCACACTCACGACCTGTCAGGGAAGAACGGCTAAGAGGGGATGGAAAAAGATCAACGTGACCACAAATCGTCGACTCGGCGCTATTGCGCTCGCTGTAGCATGTGCCGCTGTTCCGCTCATCACCTTCTCCACATCTGCGGCTCAGGCCGACACAAGCAGCACAACATCTGTTGTAGGTCAGACGCGATGCCAGAACCACATTATCGGCGTAGTGTGCGCGACCTGGCTTGGCGGCTCTCCCGGCGGATACGACGCAGCCTTCACCAGGAACTGGGCGGGCACGGCAACCGTGCGGTTCCAACTGGTCTGCGGCCCGAACACGTTCTACGACCACGGCTGGTTCTCCATCTCGCAAAATCAGAGAAGGAGTTTCGTCTTCGCGGTCGGCAACCAAGGACCATGCAAGGTGGCGGTACTTGACCGGGCACGCGAGGGCCGCATGCTAAGCCCCATGGTTTACCCCCTCTAAACACCATCCCACCAGGACGCATCACCCACGCCCAGCTCGCCGCACTGATCCGCGGTCACTGGAGCATCGAAGCCCTGCACCACATCCGCCACGTCACCTACCGCGAAGACGCCTCCCGCGTCCGGACCGGCGCCGCACCCCGGATCATGGCCGGCCTCCGCAACCTGGCCATCGACCTGGCCCGCCTGATCGGCTGGACCAACATTGTCAGCGGCTGCGGCAGCTGGGCTACCCATCCGGAAATCATCCTCAGGCGCAACACCTCTTACATCTCGGACTACGACTTCCGCATGGTCAATGAGCTGTGGGCCTGCAGCTCATTGTCGTGCAGCACCTATTACTACACGAACTACGCTTACTCCTACTAGCCCGGCCAGAGGCGCTTAGTTAGGACATGGCCGCCGCCTGGTCAGCGGCCCTGTCCCGAAAGGCGACACGCACACCGGTACCCGACTTTCAGTTGAGGGCTCGCCAGCACCATCTGGCGGGCCCCTTACTGAGCGCTTTTCATCCGGCTTGGGACTGTACGGTCTTCGGCTCTGGCCCGTAATCGGTGGTGGCGCCGGGTGAGCAGCTGCCAGGCTGGGCCGTGCTGAAGATCGACAATCTTACGGGTGTGGTGTTCGCGGGGTTGTCTGCCCTGGTCATCGAGGGTGTAGAGGACGAGGACGACCTCATTCGGGTCATGGCCCGTACTCGGGACGAGCCGGTACCGTGCCCGGTGTGCGGGATGCTGACCGGTCGGGTGCACGGCTACGCCAGCCGGACGGTCACCGACATCCCGGTCGATGGGCGGCCGGTGGTGGTGTCGCTACAGGTACGGCGTCTGCTCTGCCCGGCGTGGGGCTGCCCTCGGCAGACGTTTCGTGAGCAGGTGCCCGGCCTGCTCGACCGCTACCAGCGTCGCACCAGCAGGCTCACTGGCCAGCTGGGCGCAGTGGTAAAAGAACTGGCCGGCCGGGCGGGGGCTCGGCTTTCGGCGGTCCTGGCCGTCACGATCTCGAGGTCTACGGCACTGCGCCTGCTCATGCGGCTACCGCTGCCACCGCTGCGGGTCCCGCGAGTGCGGGGTGTCGATGACTTCGCTTTCAAGCGCCGCCACCGTTACGCCACCATCCTCACCGACGCCGAGACCGGCGAGCGGATCGACGTGCTGCCCGGCCGCGGTGCTGAAGTCCTGGAGACGTGGCTGGGATCTCACCCAGGGGTAGAGATCGTCTGCCGCGACGGGTCGGGCGCCTACGGCGAGGCAATCCGGCGTGCCCTGCCGGATGCGGTGCAAGTCGGAGACCGCTGGCACCTGTGGGCGAATTTCTGTGACAAGGCCCTCTCCGAGGTTCGTTCCCATAGCGCCTGCTGGGCCACGGTCAACCCGCCCCGGCCCGCCGGCGTCCATGAACAGACCATCCGCGAGCGTTGGCGGCAGATCCACGACCTGCTCGATAAGGGCGTCGGCCTCCTGGAATGCGCCCGCCGGCTGAATCTGTCCCTCAACACCGTCAAACGCTACGCCCGCACCCGCGAACCCGAGGCATTACGCCGCGCCCCGCGCTACCGACCCATTCTCGTCGATCCTTACCGCGATCACCTGCGAGAGCGGCGCGCCACCGAGCCAGCCGTTGCAGTCCAGCAGCTGTTTCGCGAGATCAAAGAGCTCGGCTATTCAGGCAGCCTCAACCTGCTCTACCGCTACATCACCCAAGGCCGAGCCGAAGCAGCGCGACCCGTCATCACCCCGCGTCGCCTGGCTCGTCTTCTGCTCACCCGCCCCGACCGGCTACGCGATCGCGACACTCGGCTGGTGCAGGAACTCACAGCCGCCTGTCCCGAACTGACCGAACTCGCCCGCCATGTCCGCGACTTCGCCGAACTTCTCACCCCAGCCGAGGGCAACGACGCCAAGCTCACCGCCTGGATCATCACCGTCCGAGCCGCTGATCTGCCTCACCTGCACGGCTTCGCCAATGGCCTCGAACTCGACCGCGACGCCGTGGACGCCGCCCTCACCCTTCCGCACCACAACGGACGAACCAAGGCGTCAACACCCGCACGAAGAGGATCATGCGGCAGATGCACGGCCGTGCCGGGTTCGACCTTCTGCGCCACCGAATCCTGCTGCAGTGAAGATCACTCAACGCCACCACCGATTACGGGCCAGAGCCGAAGACCGTACAGTCCCGGCTCGGCACCCACGAAGACGTGATCACTAAACTCTCCGAGGCACCCGCCTCGTCTCCCAAGCCGCACTCAGTATCAAGGGCCTGGACTACTTCTACTGGTGTGAGGACGACGAGATCAGATTCTGCTTCGGAGTCGATGTGGAATTTCCGACCGGGACGCCGGACGAACTCGTGGACACGATGGCGGAGATCGACAGGCTCTACCCATCGTTTCTAGACCTCTACAAAGGGCCGGCTTTCCTACTCGTCGAGCACCTGACCGGGATCAGGGCGACGGAGCAACTGCTGAAGGGCTCCACGTTCATGTGGGGCGTCGTCCAGAACCAACCAAGTCGTAACGTTGGCCAACAGTGAGCCTTCATCCTGAAAGTCACAGCTCAGACCGCGTGAACCGTAGAGATGATACTCAGGCCGCCGCAGGGCAGATCGTCGGGCGATCCCGCCCAGTCCAAGCACTTCCGCGTCACCCCGCTTCCGAGCTGTCCTGCGGAAAGGATGAAAAGGGCTCAATCATCAATCCGGCGGTTCGCGAGATCTCCTTTGACCGTCGATGCACTTGGCGTAGACGCGGAGGAGCACGTCAAAGCTGTGTCCCGCACGTTCGGCGACCTCGGGGTCGGTACGCCCGCGTGCGGCCAGATTGAGACGGCGACGTGCCGGAGGTCGTACGGCCGGCGGGGGAGGAGAGAGGCGACCTGGGCGGGCGTGAAGGCGAGCTTCCGCGCCTCCTGCCAGGCCTCGGTGTAGGCCGTCGAAGCGACCACGCGTGGAATTCCACGAACGATTTGTGACTGCACGGCGGCCCTCGCGAACCGTCGCCCAGACCTTCTCGACTAGGTTCGAGAGATCGTAGGCTGCGCCACATTGGTGGGCGGCTCACCGAGACCGACGAGACCCGCGGCTTCCACCGGGTCACCGCTGACGAGTTCGCGGCCGGGCATCCGAGGCGTTCGCCGTCCGCGTGCTTGACGCGATGGACCACGACCAATGCGCCAGCCGTACGACAACACGACGGAACCTGTGTCATTGCCTAATCTGCGACTGCCTCTGGCTGCGAACCACTCGCATCAGTAACCAAAAGTAGCCGCCCCCAAGGCAAACCAGGGCAGGTACGAACAAGGCCAGTTTGAGTCCTGGTGGAAGAGGTACCAAGTTCAACCCTGACATGATGATCAGAAAGAGCGACATCAGTACAGCCCCGAGGGCGGATTGCTTCCCCCTCTGAACGCCGCCCCTATGGCGTGCCCACCATCGGTGCATCAGGCTCGTGCTCAGCGCGAGTATGCCGAAGATACCGAGCGCCGCCAGTGGTCTAGTGCCGCGTCAGGCCACGTTTGCCCTCTTGACAATCCTGCGTAGGCGAGGATTGTCGGTGTTGCGGTTTCGCCAGGCGATGTAGCGGCGGATCATGCTGCCCTGCTCGCGGTGGCCGGTGTGGTCGGTGCCGTTGAGGGTGAACTCGCGCAATGCGGTGAACTGCGCCTCGATCCGGTTCAGGTAGGAGGAGCTGGTGGGTGTGTAGGCGATCTCGACGTTGTTCGCCTCGGCCCACTCGCCGACCCGCTTGTCCTTCTTAGTCGTCAGGTGCGGGCTGAAGTTGTCACAGATGATCGCGGAGAACAACTGTCGGCGGATCGCTGAGGCGGCGCGCGCGGCCGGGATCGCCTCGCCGCTGCTTGACGTCTGTCACGCACTGTTCGGCGAGAGCGCCGCCTTGGGGCTCGGCGGCACCGACATGGTGGCGGTGATCCGCGCGATCGAGGAGCGTACGGCGGCGACGATTCGGGCCACGGTCCGGTAGGCGGGCGACGGTCACCCGCGCGCCTTGGCGATGCTTTCGGCCTTTGCGAGGAGCCGTGGCCCCGTCCGAGCCCGGCGGGAAGGCCTGCGTGATCCGCTATCAGTGCGCCGCCTGCCGGTTCTTCACCCCCCGACCCCACGCACCTGCCGGCCATGGAAGAGCAGATCGCGGCGATGCGGGCGCGATCGGGAGACGGCGATCGCGTGGGAGCGTCTTCAAGATCTCCGAGGCACATTGATCGAGTACTGGCCGAACGCAGCCGCGTGAGCAGCAGGCGAGGCGCGTTGGCGGTTGGTGGTCCACTTCCATGGTCGCGCCGTGATCGGCTGGTGCGCGTGTCCCCGGCCCGGCTGTGCTGTCGAAAGTTTCGGAAGAATATTAAAAATTTCTCTGTTGTGGACCGGCCCGCATTGCCTATTCTTCGGACCAGGCGGGTTGGGAAGAGGCCCAAATAGCTCGAACCGACGGGGCTATTGAACAAGGGGTAGGTTGTGCGCTCGAAACATTTCGGTTACGTACCGTGGTGAGCGGTGACGGTCGGCTCCTGCTTACCGACCTGCTCGCACATCGCGCCGAGGAGCAGCCCGAGAGCCCGGCCCTCGTGGTGGCCGATGTGGGGACGATCTCGTTCGGCGAATGGGACCGGCGGTCCAACGCGGTCGCCCGCGCTCTGATCGATCGCGGCGTGCCGTCCGGCCATCGGGTCGGGTTGCTGTTCGACGAGCGGGACTGGATCGACTTGGGCGTCGCCTGGTGCGCGGTCATGCGGGCGGGCTGCGTCGCCGTGCCGCTGTCCGGACGGCTGGCACCCGCCGAGGTACGCCACGCGCTGGCCGACTGCTCCGTGACCGCCGTGCTGCACGGGTCCGGCACCGAGCCGCCGGGCGTGGGCGCATGGCGGGCGACGCCGGCGGAGCTGGATCAGGGCGAGGACGGCCCGGTACGGCGGGACGTCAATCCCGGCGGGCTGGCGCAGATCATCTACACCTCTGGCACCACGGGCCGGGCCAAAGGCGTCGGCGCCACCCACGCCAATCTGGCCTACGGAGTCTCCACCCATCCGCGACGCCGCAAACTTTCACACTCCCGGCATTTCCTGCACGCGTTCCCCATCGGCAGCAACGCGGGACAGACCATGCTCGTCAACGCCCTGGACGCCCGCCCTGCCGCGCTGACCCTGCCGCGCTTCACGCCCGCCCGCTTCGCCCGGCTGATCGAGTCGTTCGGGGCGGGGACCGTGTTCGTGGTGCCGGCCATGGCCATCGAACTGCTCAACGCCCGGGTCCAGGACCGGTACGACCTGTCGAGCGTCCGGCTGCTTGGCTCCACCGCGGCCAGTCTGCCGCCCGCCGTGGCGGCCGGCCTGGCGAAGGCATTCCCGAAAGCGACGATCGTCAACTACTACACCTCGACCGAGGCGGCCCCGGCGCAGACCGTGATGATCGTGGACCCGGAGCGGCCGGCGTCGGTGGGACGGCCCTCGTCGGGCGGCGATCTCAAGATCGTCCGTGAGGACGGGCGGGCCGCGGGCATCGGGGAGCAGGGCGAGGTGTGGATGCGCTCGCCCGCCGGAACCCGTGCGTACTACCGGGACCGGCGGCTGACCGACGACATCTTCCGCGACGGCTGGGTGCGCATGGGCGACGTCGGCTACCTCGACCGGGACGGATACCTCTACCTCGTCGACCGCGAGAGCGACGTCATCAAGTCCGGCGCGCACAAGGTGTCCACGCTCCAGGTGGAGGCCGCGCTGTACGAACATCCGTCGGTCGCCGAGGCCGCTGTGGTCGGCGTTCGCCACCCGGTGCTCGACCGGGTCACCGCGGCCGCCGTCGTCACCCGGTCCCCGGTCACCGCCGCCGACCTGCGGACGTTCCTGATGGACCGGCTCGCCAGGCACGAGCTGCCGAGCCGGTTGTTGTTCGTGACCGAACTGCCGAAGAACCACCTCGGCAAGGTGATGAAGTCGCGGCTCCGTGACCTGCTCGAGCGGCCGGCGGACGGCTCCACGTAAACACGCAGAAAGTGTGAACGCACAGAAAGAACGCACATGACGCACCGCCAGGAAAGCACTCCGGCTTCGTTCACCCAGCAGAGCATGTGGATCGGCGAACGCATGGGCGCGGGGCTGACGTACCACATGCCGCTCGCCCTGTGGTTCGACGGCGACCTCGACGTGGCCGCGCTGCTCGCCGCGTGCGCCGATGTGGTCGCGCGGCATCCGGTGCTCGCCACCGCCGTCGCGGAGAGCGGCGACGGGCTTCGCGTGGTTCCCGCCGCCGAGCCGTCCGTGACGCTCGCCGACCTGCCCGATCCCTCGCCCGACGCCCTCGAACGGCTGATCAGGGAGGAGGTCACCCGCGGGTTCGACCTGGAGAAGGGGCCGCTGGCCAGGTTCACGATCGCGCCCGCGGGGCCGGGGCGGCATCTGCTGCTGTTCGTCGCCCACCATCTCGTCTTCGATGGCATGTCCAAGGACATCCTGGTACGTGACCTCGCCCGGTTCTACGAAGCCGGTTCGCGCGGAGCCGGTTCGCGCGGAGCCGGTTCACGTGGGGCGGTGGAACCGCTGTCGATCGCCGGGCACGAGCCGGGGCCGGGCGTCCTGGCCGCGGCGCGGGAGTTCTGGGCCGGGCGCTGGGCGGAGCCCGCCGAGATCGTGCTGCCGGGTCAGCGGCGCACCGGCAGACGGTACGGGCCCGGTGAGCAGATCGACGCCGGGCTCGATCACGAGCTGAGCCGCGACGCCGCGAAGGTGGCCGGGGCGACCGGCGCGTCGACCTTCGAGGTGCTGCTCGCCGGGGTGCACGCGCTGCTGTTCAGGTACGGCACGGAGAACGTGGCGGTCGCGATCGACGTGACCACGCGCGGTGCCGGGACCCGTGACCACGTCGGTCCGTACGTCAGCGAGCTGCCCGTGTTCTCGCGGCCCGAGCCTGGTCAGGCGTTCCGCGAGTTCGTGCGGGACTTGCGTGGCGAGCTGCGTGAGGTGTACAGGTTCCGGGAGGCGCCGCCCGGGCGGGCGCTGAGCGTGGCGCCGCGTGGCGCCGCCGTACCCGTGTCGATCAGTTACCGCAGGCGGGAGGGCGATCCGGTCTTCCCCGGCCTGTACGTCACCGTGGACCGCATGATGTTCGCCGGTGGCGCGCGGAACCCGCTGCATCTGCAGGTCGTGGACGGTCCTGACGGGCTCGCGCTGTGCGTACGGTACGACCCGGTGGCCGTGGACCGGGACGTCGCGGCCCGGTTCGCCGAGGGCCTGCGCGCCCTGCTGCGTCACGCCGCCGAGGATCCCGATGCCCGCCTGGCCGACCTGGACGTCATGCCCGCGGCGGAGTCGCGGCGGATGCTCATTGAGTGGAACGACACCGCGGTCGCGTATCCCGCGGAAGCGACGTTGCCCGGTCTGTTCGCCGAGCAGGTGCGGGCCCGTCCTGACGCGTGCGCCGTCACGTTCGAGGGGCGCTCGCTCACCTATGCGGAGCTGGACGCCGCGGCCGAGCGGCTGGCCCGCAGGGTGCGGCAGGCCGGTGCCGGACGCGGGGAACTGGTCGCCGTGCACCTGCGGCGTTCCGACCTGCTGCTGGTCAGCCTGCTCGCCGTGCACAAGGCAGGGGCCGCCTACCTGCCGCTCGATCCTGACCACCCGGCGGAACGGCTCGCCATGATCGTGGACGAAGCCCGGCCCAGGCTGCTGCTGTGCGAGAGCGCCGCGCCGGTCGGGCTGCCGGGGCCTGTGCTCTTGGTGGACGAGGAACCGGGCTCCGGCCCGGTGCCGGAGGAGCCCGGGCGGCCGCCGTCGCCCGGGGAGATCGCCTACGTGATCCACACCTCGGGTTCGACGGGGCGGCCGAAGGGGGTCGAGGTCGATCACCGAAACCTGGCCAACCTGCTGCTCGCCATGCGTGACCGGCTCGGCGCCGGGTCCGGTGACACCTGGCTCGCGCTCACCTCGCCCGCGTTCGACATCAGCGCCCTTGAGCTGTACCTGCCGCTGATCGTCGGTGGCCGGGTCGTCGTCGCACCCCACGGCGCGGTGCGGAGGCCGGAGGCGCTGGCCCGGCTGGTCGCGGAGCAGGGTGTCACGCACGTACAGGCCACCCCGTCGGTGTGGCGGCTGCTGCTGCCCGGCGGTCTGGCCGGAGTGACCGCGCTGACCGGGGGAGAGGCGCTGCCGCCCCGGCTCGCGGAGGAGTTATGCGCCCGCTGCGATCGCGTCGTCAACGTGTACGGTCCGACCGAGACGACCATCTGGAGCACGTTCGGCGAGCCGGGCGAACCCGGTGTGCCGATCACGATCGGCCGTCCCCTCGCCAACACCCAGATCTACCTGCTCGACGCGTCGATGCGTCCGGTGCCTCCGGGCGTCGTCGGCGAACTGTGCATCGGCGGAGCCGGGGTGGCGCGGGGCTACCG
>NZ_VCKY01000283.1 GCF_005889735.1 Nonomuraea turkmeniaca | reverse complement strand
CCCTCGATCTCGGTGAGCCGCCCCCACCGCCGCCGGATCTCCGCCGGCGACAGGTTCTCGGCGGGGGCCCCGAGGGCGTCGCCGGCCGCGAGGCCGAGCAGGCACCCCCGGGCCCCGTCCCGATGAGACATCACCGTTGGTACCGCTCCAGCACCTTGTTGCCCTCGTCGACGAGCCGCTTGGCCACCTCATCGATGGTGATCTTGTTGGCGTAGAACTCCTGCAGCACGGGCGTGGCGACCTTGTTCTTCCACTCGTCGAAGCCGTTCACCTTGAGGAACGGGGCGACGACGAGGTTCTTGGCGGAGGCGGTGGCCACGTCCCAGCCGTTGTCCTGGGTGGTCATCGCCGGGTCGGCGGCGGCCGACTGGGAGGTCGGCAGCAGCCAGTCGCCCTTGGCGAGCTTGGCCTGGTTGGGGCCGTTCAGGAAGAAGGCGATGAACTTCATGGCCTCGTCCGCATGCTTGCTGTCCTGCGCGATCGACAGCGTCTGCGAGACCGCCCCCTGCTGGGCCGTGGTGCCCTTGGGCCCGGGCAGCGTGACCCACTCGAACCCGTCGGGCGCCTGCTCGGCGACCTGCTGGCGGAGGAACACGCCGGCCGGCAGCATGGCGAACTTGCCCTTGTAGAAGGCCGGCAGCGGGTCCGCGGTGCCCTGGCCGAGCGCCGCCGGGTCGGCCGACTTGTCCTTGTAGAGCTGGTCGTGGATGCGCTGGAGCACCTCGCGCTCCTCGGGCCCGACCTTGACCGTGGTCTTGCCTTCGGCGGTCTGGAAGAACGTGCCGCCGTAGGTGAGCGCCAGGTTGAGGGTCTTGTTGACCGGCGACTTCATCGGCCAGGCCACGCCGAACGCGCCGTCCTTGGTCATCTTCTTGGCGGCCTCGGAGAACTCGTCCCACGTCCAGGGGTTGTCCGCGGTGGGGACGCGGACCTTGGAGGCCTCGAGGAGCTTCTTGTTGGCGATGATGACCTGCGACTCCTGCAGGAACGGTACGCCGTAGATCCCCTGCTCGCCCTTGCCGCCGTCGAAGGTGACGGTGTCCCAGGCGGCCTGCGGGATGTCGCTCTTCAGCTCGGCGGGGAGCTTGTCCTTCAGATCCAGCAGGTAGCCGTCGGTGGCGAAGCCGGACAGCGCGGGCGAGTCGTTGTGGATGACGTCGGGCGCGGTGCCGCCGGTGAACTGGGTGACCAGCTGGTCGTTGACGTTGTCCCAGCTGCCCTGGACGTAGGTGACCTGGATGTTCGGGTTGGCCTTGTTCCATTCGTCCACGAGCTGCTTGTTCGCGGCGACGGATTCCTTCTGCCACGCCAGGCTGAGGAAATTGATCTTTACCGGCTCGCTGGGGGCGGAGGACGAGGATCCGCCGCCGCCTCCGCTGCCGCACGCGGCGGCGAGCGCGACGACCGCCGCGGCCGCCAGAGCGGACTTGATTCGCATGTGAGCCTCCTAGCCCTTGACGGCGCCGGCCATCAGGCCGGACTTCAATCGCCGCTGGATGATTGCGAAGAAGATCAGGCTCGGGATCGTCGCCATGAGCGACGCCGCGGCCAGCGGGCCGAGCCTGGCCACCCCCTCCGGGCCGGTGAACCTCACCAGCGTGAGCGGGAGCGTCATGACGTCGGGGTTCTGCAGGATGACGAGCGCGAACATGAACTCGTTCCAGGACGAGATGAACGCGAACAGCAGCGTGGCCACCACACCCGGCGCGAGCAGCGGCGCCACGACCTTGACGATCGAGCGCAGCCGGGTCGCGCCGTCCACGGCCGCGGCCTCCTCCAGCTCGGGCGGCACGGCGCGCACGTACCCCTGCAACATCCACAGCGCGAACGGCAACGTGAACGTCACGTGCACGACCACCAGGCCGGGCAGTGTGTTCACGAGCTCCAGGTCACGCAGGATCATGAAGAGCGGGATGATGATCAGGATGAACGGGAACACCTGGCTGACCAGCACCCACCCGATCGCGATCCGGTTGACCAGGCCGCGGTAGCGGGCCATGGCGTACGCGGCGGGCAGCGAGATCAGCACCGTGATCACGCTGCTGGCCAGCGCCACCCCCAGGCTGCGCACGGCCGCGCCGACGAGGTCCTGCTCGCCGAACGCGTCGGTGAAGTTGGCCAGCGTCGGCTCGCGCGGGATCCACGTCGGGTCGGCCAGCGCCATCTCCTGCGGCGTCTTCAACGCCGTGGACAGCAGCCAGACCAGCGGAAAGGCCAGGAAGACGATGTACGCGGCCAGCGCGGCGTACTGCGACGCGCGTCTCATCGGGTCTCCCTCATCTGGCGCCACAGATACAGGCCGAGCACCGCCAGCACGACGATCGCCATGGCGAGGCCCAGCATCGAGGCGTAGCCGGCGAACCTGTAACGGAACGCCTCCTCGTACGCGAACAACATCGGCAGCCGGGTCTGGCCGCCGGGCCCGCCTTGCGTGAGCACGTAGACCAGGCCGAACTGGTTGATGTTCCACACGAAGTCGAGCGAGGTGATCGCCACGATCACCGGACGCAGCTGCGGCAGCGTGATGTTCCAGAACCGCCGCCAGCGGCTCGCGCCGTCCACCTCGCCGGCCTCGTACAACTCCTTGGGGATGCCCTGCAGGCCGGCCAGCAGGACGACCGTGGTCTGCGGCATGCCGGTCCAGACGCCGACCACGATGATCGCGGGCAGCGCGAGCGAGAAGTCGGCCAGCCAGTTGATCTCCGTGCCGAGCAGGCTGTTCAAGATGCCCGCGTCGGGGTGGTAGACGAGCCGCCACATCAGGCCGATGACCACGGGCGGCATCGCCCACGGCACCACCGCCAGCACCCGGGCCACGCCCCTGAACCGCAGGTTCTCGTTGAGCAGCAACGCCAGTCCCAGCGCGGCCACGAACTGCAACACGGTCACCGAGACGGCCCAGATCATGCCGATGCGGAAGGAGGACCAGAAGTCGGCCGCGCTCAGCAGCTCGACGAGGTTCTCGAAGCCGACGAAGCTCGTCTCGTGGTTGCGGGTGTTGCGGGCGTCGGTGAACGCCAGGCCGATGCCGTACAGCAGCGGGCCCACGCTGAACAGCAGCACCGGCACCAGCGCGGGCAGCATGAGCAACCACATCTCGCGGGTCCTGCGGGAGATGCCCTTGGGCCGCGCGTGCGGGCGGCGCGGCCGCGCGGGCCTGGTCGCGGTCGCCGTCACGCCGGGCTCCCTTCCTCTTGGCGCGTGGAGGCGCGGATCACGAGGCGGGGCGGCACGGTGACCACCCTCGGCTCGCGGTCCCCGCCCTGCAGCCGGTCGAGCAGCAGCTCGGCGGCGGCCTTGCCACGCTCGGCCGACCCGAGCGAGACGCTGGTCAGCGACGGCCAGGAGGCCGCGGCCAGGTCGGTGTCGTCCATGCCGACCACCGCCACGTCGTCGGGCACCCGGCGACCCGCGGCCCGCAGCACGTCGAGCGCGCCCAGGGCGATCAGGTCGTTGGCGCACATCAGCGCGTCCACGTCGGGGACCCGGGCGAGGAGCTCTCCCACCGCGCGAGCCCCCTCCGCGCGGTAGAAGTCGCCGATCTGCACGAGGTCCTCGTCGTAGGGCAGGCCGAGGTCGCCGAGCGCCTCCCGGTACGCGGCCCCGCGAGCGGCGCCGGGCACCGTGTCGAGCGGGCCGTTGATCATGCCGATGCGGCGGCGGCCCAGCTCGTGCAGATGGTCGATGGCGAGTTTGACGCCCGTGCGCGAGTCGGCCCGTACGTTGTCCACCCGCGTGCCCTCCGGCACCGAGCCGATGATCACGACGGGAGCCCTCGCGGCGGCCAGCATCTCGAGGTGGGCCTCGGTGACCCGCAGCGGGCTCATGATCAGCCCGTCCACGTACCGTTCGCCCAGACTGTGCAGCACGTCGATCTCGTCGGCCACGACGGCGTCGGTGGAGTGCAGCACGAGCCGGTATCCGGCGGCCTTGAGCACCGGCTGGATCTCGCGCAACATCGCCAGGTAGGCGGGGTTGCCCACGTCGGCCATGGCGAAGGCCACCTGGTGGGTGCGGCGGGACTTGAGCGACCTGGCCACGGCGTTGCGCACGTAACCGAGCTCGTCGGCCGCAGCCATCACCTTGCGCACGGTGTCCTGCCTGGTCGGCAGGCCGTTCAGCACCCGCGAGACGGAGGCGATCGAGACACCGGCACGCTCGGCGATCGTGTTGATCGTGGGTCCGTCGGCCACGGGAGTCCTTCCATCGGTGTAAACGTTTACGAAGCCCCGCCCTGTAAACGTTTACGGTGTGGCCATATGAAATCTGCATGTAACTTGCAGGTCAAGTCACGATCACATAACACCAGGCCAGGGCCCAAGAGGCAAGGCGCGCACGTTCCCCTTGGGCGGCGGGGCGCTGGCGGTCGTTCATGCCATGCCCGCCGACCATGTGGCGACCGGCCGGGTGCGCGGCGCGGTGGAGGGAGCGCTGGAAGAGATCAGTCGCGGACCGGCACGGGGGTCGGAGCGGCGGGAGTGGAGTGGCGGAGCAGGGAGCGGATGGCGGGCATGCCGGCGAGTGTCACCACGGCGGCCAGCACCGCGGGGATGATCAGCGCGACCGGCAGCGACGACATCTCCGCCACGTACCCCAGCACGGCGGGCCCCAGCAGCAACCCCGTGTAGCCGAAGGCCGTCACCATGGCCAACGCCCGCCCGACCCGGCCGCCGGCCGCGCCCACCGCGCTGAACAGCACCGGCACCACGGTGGCGAGCCCCACCCCGGCCAGCGCCCACCCGGTCCACGCGCACGCCACCCGCAGCGCCTCGCCGGTCAGCGGCGCGACGAGGACGAGCACGTACCCGACGGTCGCGAACAGCCCGGCCAGCTGGATGGTGCGCACCGATCCGAGCCGGGCCCTGATCGGGTCCCCCAGCAGCCGCACGGTCGTCATGGCCACCGAGAAGATCGTGTAGGCCAGCGGCGCCGCGGCCGGGTCGGTCTCGAGCACCCACCGGGCGTGCAGCGCCGCCCAGTCGATGGCCGCCCCCTCGCTCAGGTGCCCGGCGAACGCGGCCAGTCCGAGCAGCGCGATCAGCCCCCATCCCAGCGAAGAGCCCTCCTGCCCGGCACCGGACTCGGACGAGGTCTGCTCGGGCGGGTCGGGCAGCAGCAGCCGCGCCGCGGGAACGTACAGGAACGGCACCACCACCGCCGCCACCACCAGCAGCATCTGGGCGTCGACGCCGGCCCGCAGGATCAGCGAGGTGAGCGCGCCTCCGGCGGCGCCGCCGAGGCTCCACGTCCCGTGGAAGGCCGAGATGATCGGCCGCCCGTAGCGGCGCTCGACCTCGACGGAGTGGGCGTTCATGGCGACCTCGGTCACCCCCAGCCCGATCCCGAACACGACCGCGAGCACCGCCAAGGCCCCGTACGAGGGCGCGAGCGCCGGACCGAGCAGCACCAGGCCGGAGAGGGGCCCGGCGATCCAGCACACCCGCCGGCTCGACCACCGGTCCACCAGCGGCCCGGCCGCCAGCATCGACGCCAGCGCCCCGCCCGAGATCAGCAGCAGCACGCTGCCCAGCCGGGCAGGACCGAGGTCGAGCCGGTCGTTCAACGACGGCAACCCGGCCGCCCACAGACCCATCACGAGACCGGCAAGGAAGAAGAATCCGAAAACTCCGACACGGGCGCGTCTGGCATCAATGAGGCTTTTGTTCACGGCTAGAGCATAAACTGTGTTCCGTGAATGGAGCTACGACCAGTGGCGAACTCCGGTCGCACAACCGGGTCCGGCTGCTGCGTGCCGTGCACGACTGCGGCGCCGCCCGCACCCGGTCACAGCTGACCCGCGACCTGCGGCTGGCGCGAGGGACGGCGTCCGTGCTCGTCGCGGGACTGGTGGCGGACGAGCTGCTGCACGAGGAGCCCGCCCCCGAGCACGCGCGGGGCCGGCCCACGCAGGTTCCGGGACCCCACCCCCGCGGCCCGGTCGCCCTGGCCGTGGACGTACGCGAGGACGCCTGGGAGCTGGCGGCTTGCGAGCTGGGCGGGCGCGTGACGGTCCTGGCCGTGCGCCCGCACGACGGAACGCCGGAGGACACGCTCGGCCCCCTGGGCGAGGCCGTCGCCGCCGAACGTGAGCGACTCGGGCACCGGGTGATCGGGGTCGGGGTGGCCCTCGCCGGCCCGGTCGGCCACGGCGGCCTGGTGGACATCGCCCACCTGAGCTGGCGCTCGGTCGACGTCCCGCACCTCCTCGGCCTGGCTCCACCGCTCGCCCACGGCACCCCCTCGACCGAGGCTGGGGACGGACGGGGCCCGGCGGGCGGCAGGATGCCGCTGGTCGTGGGTAACGACACCGCGTTCGCGGCGCTCGCCGAGGCGCGGCGGGGGCGGCTGCAAGGGGTGCGGGTCGGGCTGCACCTGCACGTGGACTTCGACCTGGGCGGTGTGCTGGTCGTGGACGGCAGGCCCTTGGGCGGGGCGAGCGGCACCGGGGCCGAGTTCGGGCACATGCCGCTCACCGGCGGCGACCGCCTCTGCATGTGCGGCGCGATCGGCTGCTGGGGCATGGACGTCGGCGCGAACGCCCTGCTGCGCCACGTCGGCCTGGCCTACGGCGGCGGCCGGGGCCGCGAGCAGGCCGAGCACGTGCTGGCCACGAGCCGGGAGGCGGTGGCCGCGAACGCGCGCGCCCTGGGCCGCGGCATCGCCGCCCTCGTCAACGCCCACGACCCCGAGGCGGTCACCCTGTCCGGCCACGGCGTCGAGCTGTTCGAGCGGGCCGGGGACGCCCTGATGGCGGCCTGCGAGCCGGGCCTGATGGCGATCCGCCGCGACCGGCCACCCCGCGTCGAGGGCTCGGCCCTGGGCTGGCGCGGCTCGCTCCTGGGCGCCATGGAGTCGGTCTTCGACGCCTTTCTCACTCCGGAGGGCCTCGACCAATGGCGCGCACACCACCCTGACCAGGGCCGCGACACGCCCGACGGGCGAAATGTGATGAATTCCACGTTGCCGGTGGAAAGCCCGCCATAACAGACTGCGCCCCCTGTCACTGAGCGATCTTGCCGAGGTGCGCCACGGGCCTGTACCCATGGAAGGGTCCGATGCGCGGAAGAATCATGACCTGAGGGACGAGACGCGTGAATCTTGAGCTCGCGCTCCGCATGACCGAGGCCGCTGTGAGGCAGGCGAACAGGGAGGGCGCGTCGATCTCCGTCGCGATCGTCGACGAGGGCGGAAATCTGGTGTCTTTCCAGCGTATGGACGGTGCGGAGATCTCGGGGCCGGTGCTCGCGCCGGGCA
Source organism: Nonomuraea turkmeniaca (assembly GCF_005889735.1). GTDB lineage: Bacteria > Actinomycetota > Actinomycetes > Streptosporangiales > Streptosporangiaceae > Nonomuraea > Nonomuraea turkmeniaca. The sequence continues at coordinate 5,269 of NZ_VCKY01000283.1, read as the reverse complement.
AGGCGTACACCTCGGTGGCCCTGCGCAGGGACACCGCCGACGTGGCCAGGCACATGGCCCGGGGCGGGGAGCTGGCGGGCCTGCCGGCGGAGCGATTTGTCGGCGTTGGAGGTGGCATCCCGCTGTGGGCGGACTACGGTGAGGGAGAACGCGTGGTCGGCGGCATAGGAGTCAGCGGAGGCACGGTCGCGCAGGACGTGGCGTGCGCCGAAGCGGCCGCGGTGGTGTGGCGGACACGGTGAGCGAGCGCTTTCCGCTACAAACACCGCTGGTATCCGCCATGATTAGCCACTGCACCACGGGTAACAGAATCCCGATCGTAAACTCCCCGAGGAGAGAACAGAGATGGCACTTCCCACTCTCACCCCCGAGCAGCGGCAGGCGGCTCTGGCGAAGGCCGCGGAGGCCCGCGCCGCCCGCACGGCCCTGCTGGCGAAGGTCAAGGCCGGCGAGCTGACGTTCTCGCAGCTGCTGGAGCGTGACGACGACATCGCGAAGAAGATCAAGGTGTCGCAGGCTCTGCGTGCCGTCAAGGGCGTCGGCCCGGCCAAGGCCACCGCGCTGATGGAGGAGGCGGGCGTCGACGAGAAGCGCCGCCTCGGCGGCCTGGGCGCCCAGCAGCGCAAGAAGCTGGTCGAGGCGCTCGGTTAAAACCCCGGGCGGCCAGGTCCGCGCGCGACGCCGCGCGGACCGGCCGGCACCCCTCGTCGACAGGCCAGGAGGGGCCGGAGAGCGGAGAGCCGCCCCCGCTCTCGTCCGGCGGGCCGAAAGCCGAGGGACCCCCACCCGAGCGACCTCCACCCGAGGGATCCCCACCCGAGGGGTCAGGAACGCAGGTAGGCCAGTACGGCCAGCACCCGGCGATGCTGGTCGCCGTCCTCCGCGTAGAGACCGAGCTTGTTGAAGATGCTCCTGATGTGCTTCTCCACGGCTCCGTCACTGATCACGAGCTGCCGCCCGATGGCCGGATTGGACTTCCCCTCGGCCATCAGCTCGAGCACCTCGCGCTCGCGCGGCGTCAGCTGCGCCAGGGGGTCGTCCCTGCGCCTGCGCACCATCAACTGGGACACCACCTGCGGATCGAACACGGTGCCGCCCGCGGCCACCCGCCGCAGGCCCTCCAGGAACTCCTCGACGTCCACGACCCGGTCCTTCAGCAGGTAGCCCACCGCGCCACGGGCGTCGGCGAGCAGGTCGTCGGCATAGGAGACCTCGACGTACTGCGACAGGATCAGCACGGGCGCGCCCGGCACCCTGCGCCGCGCCTCGACCGCCGCCCTGAGCCCCTCGTCGGTGAACGACGGCGGCATCCGCACGTCGACCACCGACACGTCGGGCTTGTGCTCGGCGATCGCCGCGACGAGGGCGTCGCCGTCCCCGACGGTCGCGACCACCTCGCAGCCGAACTCCTCCAGGAGCCTGACCAGGCCTTCCCTGATGAGAACCGCGTCATCGGCCACGACTACCCGCACGGCACCTCCGCCACGATCAGTGTCGGCCCGCCGTTCGGCGACTGGACGATCAGCTCCCCGTCCACCGCGCGGAGCCGGTCGGCCAGCCCGGCGAGCCCGTGTCCCTTGGCGACGGACGCGCCGCCGACCCCATCATCCCCGATCGTGAGCATGAGAACGTCGCCGATCCGCTGCAGTTGCACCGTGCAGACGGTGGCGCGGCTGTGTTTGGCCACGTTGGTGAGGGTCTCGGCGCAGACGAAATAGATGGCGTTCTCGACGGCGGCCTGGTAGCGCTCGACGGTCTGCACGTCCAGGTCGACGGGTACGGTGCAGCGCCCGGCCAGGGCGGCGAGCGCGGGCGCGAGCCCGCGGTCGGACAGGATGGGCGGGGCGATGCCGCGCGAGAGCGCCCGCAGCTCGTCGAGCGTCTCGCGGGTGGCGCTGATCGCGGACTTGATCGTGGCCTGCGCGGCCTCGGGGTCCTTGGCCAGCTGCCGCTGCGCCCTGGACAGCTCCATGGCCAGCGACACCAGCCGCTGCTGCGGCCCGTCGTGGATGTCGCGCTCCAGCTTGCGCAGCGCGTTGGCCTCGGCGGACACCGCGGCGGCGCGGCCCTCGGCCAGGTCGTCGATGCGCTCCTGCAGCTCGGCCACGCCGGTCAGCAGCGCCCGGCCGAGCCCGGCCCTGAGCAGCGCGGCTCCGCGCACCATGATCGGCATGAGCATCGCGAAGACCAGGCCGACGGAGAGGTAGAAGACGGAGTTGACGAGGTAGCCCTTGCCGAGGCCGAGCAGCTCGGGCAGCTCCGTGTCGTTGCCGGGGATCCGCATGAGGATGTATCCGTACACCGGCCAGGTCAGCCCGGCCAGGGGGATCGCCCAGAACACGACCGTGAGCACGAACGACAGGATCGCGAACGGGAAGTTCAGGATGCCGTGCAGCAGGTCGAGCCAGGACTGGCCGCTCGTCATCGGGTTGACCAGCCGGCGGAAGCGGCCCGCGCCGGGCGGGGCGGGCTTGTAGCGCGGCCGTACGGGGGGCCGCTTGAGCACGTCGGACAGCCAGCCGCGCTCCGCGTCCGCGAAGCCGCGGGCGACCAGCAGCGTGCCGGCGAGCAGCGGCACGCCGATCCACACGACCGCGGTGCCCACGCCCGCCGAGAAGCCGGCGATCATGAGGACGAAGCAGATGACGGCCGTGGGAAAGCCGACCAGCGTGTAGCGGGTGTCGAGGAGGACACGCCTCATCAGGGAGCGCATGACGTTCACGGTAGGGCTTCGCCACGAGGGTGACGAGAAGGCGGACCGGTGTGCGGGGGTAGGGCCAGCCCTACCCGCCCCGGTGGTGTGATCCGGCTGCTAGAGGGTGGCTCGCGTCACTGTGCCGCGGCGTCTCCGGCGGGAGCCTTGAGGCATGATCGAGGCCCCCCTGACCGTCCTGCTGGACCGCCCCGTGGCCGTGGCCGCGGAGCCGCGCGCCCAGGCGACCGCCGCGCCGCGGGACCCGTTCATCGACCTGCTGCGTGTGCTGGGCATGGCGCTCATCGTGTTCCAGCACTGGACGATCCCGGTGCTGTCCTATGACGGCGTCGGGCTGACCACCGGCAACGCGCTGGGGACGCCGGGCGTGTGGGTGGTGACGTGGCTCAGCCAGGTGATGCCGCTGGTGTTCTTCGCGGGCGGCGCGGCCAACGCGATCAGCTTCGGCCGTTCGGCCGCGGACGCCCCGCGGTGGCTGGCGGCGCGGTTGCGGCGGCTGGCCTGGCCGCTGCTGCCGCTGGCGGCCGTGTGGATCCCGCTCCCCCACGTGCTGCTCACCTTCGGGGTGCCCGAGCAGCCGCTGGAGGTGGGAGCGCGACTGACCGGCCAGCTGCTGTGGTTCCTCGCCGTCTACCTGATCGCCGTCATGGCCGTCCCGTACGCGCTGCGCCTGCACGAGCGGTACGGCTGGCGGGTGCCCGCGGCGCTGGCGGCCGGGGCGGTCGTGACGGACGTGGTGCGGTTCTCGGCCGGGTTCGAGGCCGTGGGTTACCTGAACGTCGTGTTCGTGTGGCTGGCCGTGCACCAGCTCGGCTTCTTCTACGCCGAGGGGCGGTTGCGGCGTCCCCGCTGTTCTTGGGCACTGTCGCTCGGCGGGTTCGGGGCGGCGGCGCTGCTGGTCGCGTACGGGCCGTACCCGGGGAGCATGATCGGGCTGCCGGGGGCCGAGGTGTCGAACATGGCGCCGCCCACGCTGGCCATGCTGGCCGTGGGCGCCGGGCAGGTCGGGCTGGCCGTGCTGCTGCGGCCGTGGCTGGTGCGGCTGCCCACGGGCCGGTTGCTGGCGTGGGCGGGGCCGCGGATCATGACGGTGTACCTGTGGCACATGCCGGCCCTGTTCGTGGTGACCGGCCTGGTGGTGGTGCTGGTGGGCATCGACACGCCGGCGCCGGGCAGTGCCTTCTGGTGGGCCGGGTGGCCGATCTGGTTCGGGCTGCTGTGCCTGGCCATGTGGCCGCTGACGAAAATGTTCGCCAGGTTCGAGACGCCACCCGCGCTGCCGTACGGCACCGCCGGGTGGGGCGGCACGCTCGCGGCGGCGACGCTGGTCGGCGGCGGGGTGCTGACCCTGACGGTGGGCGGGTTCGCGCCCGGCGGCGGGCCGTTCCTCGCGGTGCTGGCCGTGCTCGGCGGGCTCCTCATGACGGCGCCGCGGACCCAGGTGTAAACCAGACGGGTTCGACCACGGGGGAAACTTCGGCAGGATAGATACCGTGAGCCTTCTAGTTGACCTCCTGCCCGAAGAGATCGATGCCGATCCCGACGCCATCTTCGACGCGTTCGTCGCCTGGAACGCCGAGCGCGGGCTCACGCTCTATCCCGCCCAGGAGGAGGCGCTCATCGAGGTCGTCTCCGGCAGCAACCTGATCCTGGCCACGCCGACGGGCTCCGGCAAGTCGCTGGTCGCCGCGGGCGCCCACTTCACGGCGCTGACGCGGGACATGCGCACGTTCTACACCGCGCCGATCAAGGCGCTGGTGTCGGAGAAGTTCTTCGACCTGTGCGCGATCTTCGGCACGGAGAACGTCGGCATGATGACCGGCGACGCCAGCGTCAACCCGGGCGCCCCGATCATCTGCTGCACGGCCGAGATCCTGGCCAACGTGGCGCTGCGCGACGGCGCCGCCGCCGACATCGGCCAGGTCGTGATGGACGAGTTCCACTTCTACGCCGAGCCGGACCGCGGGTGGGCGTGGCAGGTGCCGCTGCTGGAGCTGCCCAACGTGCAGTTCATCCTGATGTCGGCCACGCTCGGCGACGTGTCGATGTTCGAGCGGGACCTGACCCGGCGCACCGGGCGGCCGACGTCGGTGGTCAAGCACGCCGAGCGGCCCGTTCCGCTGGTCTACTCCTACCGGATGACCCCGCTGCACGAGTCGCTGGAGGAGATGCTCAAGACCGGGCAGGCGCCGGTCTACGTCGTGCACTTCACGCAGGCCGCCGCCATGGAGCGGGCCCAGTCCCTGATGTCGATCAACATGGCGACGAAGGCCGAGAAAGAGGCGATCGCCGCGATGATCGGCGGCTTCCGCTTCACGACCAGGTTCGGTCGGGCGCTGTCGCGGCTGGTCCGCCACGGCATCGGCGTGCACCACGCCGGCATGTTGCCGAAATACCGGCGCCTGGTCGAGCGGCTGGCCCAGGCGGGCCTGCTGAAGGTCATCTGCGGCACGGACACGCTCGGGGTGGGTGTCAACGTGCCGATCAGGACGGTGTTGTTCACGGCGCTGTCCAAGTACGACGGCAACAAGGTGCGCCGGCTGCGCGCCCGCGAGT
>NZ_VCKY01000282.1 GCF_005889735.1 Nonomuraea turkmeniaca | reverse complement strand
CTTGAGCACCTCGGCCGACGCCGCCGTTCGCCGAGTACGTCTCGGGGCACAGCACGTTCAGCGCGGCGTCGGCCGAGGTGCTCAAGCGGTTCACCCGCGGTGACACGTTCGGCGGCCAGGCGGTGATCGCGGCGGGGTCGTCGCAGGTGGAGCCGGGGGTGACGCCGGCGCAGGACGTGACGTTGCGGTGGGGCACCTTCACCGAGGCCGCCGATCAGGCGGGTGTGTCGCGCAGGTACGGAGGCATCCACTTCAGGAGCGGCGACCTGCAGGGGCGCGCGCTGGGCCGGGCCGTCGGCGGCGCGGCGTGGGACCGGGCCGCGTCCTACTGGGCCGGACGCGGTTAACCTTGTCATGGCGGCGCCCGCTCTCCTGCGCGAGAGCGGGCGCCCTTTGTGCGGCTGGGAAAAGTGGTCAGGCCACGTTCTCCTCGGCTTCGCGCTCCAGCGTTCTGAGATCGAACGCGCCCGACTTGACCGCCGTGGTGAACGCCTCCCAGTCGCGACGAGGCACCTCGAACACCAGCTCGGGGTTGTCGTCGTGCACGAGCTCCACGTGGTCGTTGATCCGCTTGGCCGCGACGCGGCCGGCGTCATGAGTCATGCCGCATTCCTTCCGACGAACACTGCGAAGGTCCTGCCCCGGCCCGCCGTTTCTCAGGAGAACCGGGGCGGATGCGGGCAGCCTGTCACCCCGATGGCACCTCCGGCCACCGGTTCGGAAACACGGGGGGATAGAACTTCCTCCATACGGCGGTGGGTTTCTTGCCCTTCGGGGCAAGAAAGCGCACCGCGGCCCCGGCGGAGCACCTCGCCCCCTACGTGTGAGGACCGGTGGCCAGGAGGGCGAAGCGGCGGGCTGTGGCGCGGAGTGGACGGCCCTGTCGCATGGCGGAGTGCAGGGCGCGCAGCCGGCCGTCATACCTGGCCACGTCGAAGTCCGGGACCTGCCACGGGACCATGCGGAGGAACAGGACCAGCGCGCCGATGTCGTGGAACGTCGTCAAGAAGGTCCCCGCACGGCTCCACGTGACCTCGAGGCCGGAGGAGGCGGTGGTGAGGGCCCAGTCGCGGTTCTGGTGGGGTGGAGCGCCGAGGGTCTCGTTGATCTCTTCGAGGTCGCGGCCCCGACCTGCTGGGTGACGAACGTGCCGCCGTCGGCCAGAAGGCGGCCGATCTCGCGCGGGTCGTACGCCTCGTGGCGGTTGATGATCAGGCCGAACGAGCCGGCAGGGAACGGCCCGGTGGTCTCCGTCACCTCGACGCCCAGTGGCTCCAGGCGGCGGCGGGCCACCGGGACGTTCGCCGCGTAGCCTTCGGTGACCACGGTGCGGGGCGGGAGCGGGGTGATGAGCGCCTCGTGGATCAGCTCGTCATAGCCCATGGCTCATGATCATGCCCTGAGGCGGGACCGGCGTGCCCGCCATTTTCCGGCCGGGCGGCGTGCCCGCCCTTTCAAGCCGTGCGACGGGGTGGGGTGCTCTCGCGGAGGACGACGTCGGCGGGGAGGCCGACGTCGCCGGTGTCGCCCGACAGCGCGAGGCGCACCGCGGCCGAACCCGCCTCCCGGAGCGGCACCGCCACGGACGTCAGCGCGGGCACCACGTCCACCGCCGACCCTATGTCGTCGAAGCCGGCCACCCCGATGTCCCTGCCCGGCACCACGCCGGCGTCGCGGAAGGCCGTCATGGCGCCGATGGCCATCACGTCGTTGACCGCGAACACCGCCTCCACGTCCTCGACCCCCCGCTCCACCAGCCGGCGGGCGGCGTCGTGGCCGCCCGCCCGGGTGAAGCCGGTCTCGATCGCGACGGGGTCGGGGACCCCGGCCGACCGCAGCGCGGCCAGGAAGCCGGCATGGCGGTCGCTGGACGTGCGGATCTCGGCGGGCGCGTGGAAGACGGCGAAGCGCCGGTAGCCGGCGTCGAGCAGGGCCCGTGCGAGCCGCTCGGCGCCGCCGTGGTTGTCGATGGTGACGGTGCTGAACGGAAGGTCCCGCTGACTGATCATGACGACCTGGCCGCCGGCCGTCCGGTACTCCTCCAGCTCCTCCACGAGCGCGTCCCGGGTGCTCGTGCCGGCGATGCGGCTGCCCGCGACGATGATGACGCGGGGCCGCTGCCCGCGCAGCGTCTTGACGATCTCCAGCTCCCGCTCCGGCGACCCGTCCGCCACCGCCATGGTGACGATGAGCTGGGCGGACTCCGCCGCCTCTGTGACCCCGGCGGCGATGGAGGAGAAGTAGGGGTCGGCCACGTTCCTGACCACCAGCGCGACGGTCCTGGTCGACCCCTTGGCGATGGCCTGCGCCGACAGGTGCGGCTCGTAGCCGAGCTTGGCCGCCGCCGCCCGGACCCGGGTGGCGTTCTCCGATCTGACGTTGCGCACGCTGCCGTTGAGCGCGCGCGACGCCGTGGCGATGGAGACGCCGGCCTCCCTGGCGACGTCATGGAGGGTCGGCGGGGAGGAAAGGGTCTTCGACCCGTCATCCATACCGGTCATTTTGTCACCAGCGTCAAGGGTTTGCTCTTCGTGACGCCGGCCGCGTTCTCCAGCTCGGCCACGTACGTGTGCGTGCCGGCCGGCCGGTCCCGCAGCACGGTCGCGGCGCTCTGCGCGGCCGGGGTGGCGGCGTCGAGCCGCTGGGTGTCGACGAGGACACCGTCCTCGTAGAGGCGGTAGGTGGTCGCGTTCGTGCCCCACCACATGTTCATGCGGATCGTGTAGTCGCCGTCGCCGTCCCAGTTGTCGGAGCTGAGCACGGGCTCGCCGGGGTCGGCGTCGGTCACCTCGGCCTTCACGGACGTGGTGGCGGTGCGGCCGGCCTGGTTGAGCAGCTCGCCGGTGTAGACGTACGTGCCGTTCTTCCTGCCGGTGAGCGAGACCGTGGCCTTCTGCGCCGACGGGGTCTTCGAGGTCAGATCGCGTCTGGCGATCTCCTTGCCGTTCTCGTAGAGGACGAAGACGCTGCCGTTGACGCCGTACCAGAGGTTCATGGTCACGTCGTGCGTGCCGTCGTGGAGGCCGTGCTGCCGGCCGCTCGTGGTCGAGAGCGCGGCGCGGGCGGGCGGCGCGGTGGCCCCGTCCTGGGGCAGCCCCGGGCCGGTGACCTTGATCTTGTACGTCGTGTCCGCGGTGCCGTCCTCCGACACCACCTTGATGGCGATCTCGGCGGGGACGATGATCGCGGGCGACTTCGTCCCGCTCGTCACCGAATGGTCCTGGACCGTGATGGCCGACCGAGGGTTGAGGGCGGTGGGGGTGAAGGCCACGCGGTCGCCGGGGATGGCGAGCTCGTACTCGTGGACGTCCGGGTCGAAGGCCGGGTCGAGGGTGCCCGCGTCGGGGACGAGGGCGGACAGCGTGGTGTCCTGGGCCAGCGACCGCCGCTGGATCCGCAGGGTGTGGGCGCCTTCCGTGCCGTCCTCGGCGGTGACCACGACGCGGACGTCCGCGCCGGTGTCGCCGAGCGTGATGCGGCGCGTGGCCTGGGCGCCCTCGGTGCGCTCGCCGTCGATGGCGACCGACTTGGCGAACGGGCTGCGCGCCACGGCGGTCACGTCCACCTCGCCGACCCGGGCCGGCACGTCCAGCACCAGGTCGTCGTCGGGCGGGCCCTGGCTGGTGTCGACGCTGAGCAGGGCGGTGTCGTCGCGGGCGAGCCCCACGCCCTGAGAGACGCGGATGTCGTCGAGGTCGATGTCGCCGTAGTTGGTGCTGTTGGCGTAGTAGTCGATCTGCGCCACGGTGTCCATCGGGTTGCGGAACGCGGCGTCCTCCAGCACGCGTCGGCCGTCGATGAGCAGGTCGAAGCGCTGGTTGACGGTGTCGATCACGGCGGCGACGTGGTACCGGCGGCCGGGCTCGTACGTGCCGACCGTCCGGGTCGTGGCCCCCGCGTAGGCGACGATCGTGTTCTTGGTGAAGGCCACGCTGACGGCGTTCTGGCCGGCGGCGTTCCTGATGTAGGGGACGGACCACCAGTGGTTGCCGGAGGTGTAGGCCTGCCGGCTCATGACGTTCGCCTCGACGGTCACGATGCCCTTCAGCGCGAACGTCCGGGACACGCTGGTGCTGCCGCTGTTCACCGTGCGGCTGAGGCGCGCGGTGTGGTCGGCGGTGACCTCGACGCCGCCGCCGGCAGGGCTGACCGTGAGGCCGTTGCCGCTGGTCAGGGGTCCGGCCGGCAGATCGTTGAAGTCGTGCACGGCCACGTAGGCCGGGATGGGGCGGGCCAGGAGGAGGGAGCCGGCGTCGGTCGCGGTGGCGGCCTCCACGCGCAGCCCGGACCGGGCCGCGGCGACGTACCCGCCGGCCTCGGCGCGGAGCGTGTAGCCCTCCCCCACCGGCACGTTCTCCACCGTGAAGCCGCCGTCGGCGCCGCTGGTGGCGGTGGCGAGCGTCTGGTCGCCGTCCTTGACGGTGACGCTCGCGCCCGGCAGCGGCTGGGCGGCCTGGTCCAGCACGCGGCCGGTGATCGTCCCGACCACGCTGGTGGAGGCCATGGTGAGGTGGACGGTGGCGGTGTTGCCGAAGCGCACGTTCACGGTCCCGGAGGCGGTCTGGTAGCCGTTCCTGGTGGCGGTGACCTCGACGCCGTCGGCGAACGGGATGTTCGCGAGCGTGAACCTGCCGTCGGCGCCGGTCGTGGCCGTGACGCCCGCGGCGGTCACGGTCGCGCCGCTGATCGGGGCGCCGGACGGGGTGCGCACGGTGCCGATGACGGCCTCGGCCGTCGCGCCCTCGGCGGTGGTGTACTCGAAGGCGCCCAGGTCGGGGCCGCCGTTGTACAGGGTGGCGCCGGCGTAGTCGCGGCCGCCGTTCCCGGCGATCTCGGCGCCGGTGTCGATGGCCGCCGACCCGGAGGTCACGCGGAGGCCGTGCGCGGTCTCCAGCCGCGGCCCCGTCTCCGGTGTGCCGTAGGGGCCGTCGAGCGGGGCGGCGGCGAACCGCGGGTCGGCGATCACCGCGGCGCCGTCGCCGGGCGGGACCTGCAGGTCAGCGCCGCCGTACAGGTTGTGGCCGTAGGTGATGGTCGGGCTGGTCGTCAGCGCGGCCGCGGCGCGCGTCGAGTACAGGACGTTGTTGGTGATGGCGTAGCGGGCTTCGAGGTAGCTGCCGTACCCGTAGATGAGGTACGCGGATCTGTCGTTGTAGATCGTGTTGTTGTAGATCTGCGCGGTGGCGGCCCGGTCCGAGTGCAGGTAGATCTGGTACCGGGAGTTGCTCGCGATCACGTTGTTCCTGACGATCGCGTCGCCGAAGGCGAACTGGCAGAGCAGCACGCCGTCGCCGTTGCCGTGCAGGTAGTTGTACTGGACGACCTGCCGCGTGGTGCCCTTGTCCGGGTCGATGCCGTTGGAGTCGGCGCCGCCGGCCTTCTGCTGCGTCTCGTACACCTCGTTGAACTGGAACGTCACGTCGTCGGCGTAGTACGTCTCGATGCCGGAGGTCCCCGTGCGGTAGACGACGTTGCGCTCGATGAGCGCGCCGCGCACGTTGGTGACGTACATGCCGTTGCAGCCGTACGCCGTGCCGGCCTGGGTGACGAAGTTGTTCCTGATGACGATGTTGGTGTGCGGCGTGAACTTGGGGTCGTCCGGGCTCTGCCGGGTGCCCCAGCCGGTGGCCTTGGCGATCGTCTCACCGGCGTCGTTCTTGCCGTCGCCGGTGTACTGCTTGACGACGATGCCGGCGAACGACGTGTTGGCGACGTGGGAGTTCTGGATCACCACGTCGTTGAGCACGGTCGCCCGCTCCGGCGGCGCGTTGATGTCCGGCACCGTGGTGTCGAACACGATGCCGCCGGTCTTCTTCGAGCCGTCCCAGCCGGTCTGGAACCGCACGCCGGGCGCGTTGTTCTCGATGCTGCCGCCGATCCAGTTGACCTGGCCGGTGACGTCGTGCACGTGCACGCCGTCGATGACGAACCCGTCCAGGGTCTGGCTGTTGTCGCCGGAGACGTGGATGCCGCGCAGGTCACGCAGGTTCTCCCCCGGGGCGCCGGTGGCCGGGACCTCGTTGGTGACCTCCAGGTTGCGGATCGCCCAATGCTCCTGGTTGAACAGCCGGACGGCGTCGCCCACCTGGCCGGCGCCGTCGATGCGCGGCTTGCCGCCCTCGCCGTACCTGTCGATGGTGATGGGCGCGCCGCTCTCGCCCGAGCCCTTGGGCCACAGCCGGCCGGTCCACCGCTGGCCGGCGCGGAGCAGGATGCGGTCGCCGGGGGCGAACGTGGTGGCGCTCACCTTGTCCAGGCTCTTCCAGGCGTGCGCCTCGTCCTGGCCGGAGGCCGCGTCGTCGCCGGTGGCGGCGTCGACGTAGTACGTCGTCCCCGCCTGTGCGGCGGCGGGCTGGGCGGGAAGGGCGAGCGCCGCGACCATGGCGGCGGCGGTCACCATGCGCAAGAGGATACGGACTAAGGCAGCGTTACGTGGCATCTGCCGCGCTCCTTGTGGGGGGTGTCGTCCGGGATGTTCAGTGGATGATCGGGTTGGCCACGTCGTGTGCGCGCAGGTGGCCGCACATGCCCCACCGCTGCTGCGGCGGGCTCTCCATCAGCGCGGACCGCAACAGGTGCGAGCCGTCGCCGCTGCCGAGGGCGTCGAGGATCTCCGCGGTACGGCGGGTCTCCTGATCGACCGTGCGCTCCCAGATCTCCCGCCAGCCCGCGACCTTGGGCCGGACCAGGGCGACGGCGCTGTCGTAGAAACGCTGGAGCTGCTCGGGGCCGCCTTCGGCGAGGCGCAGGAAGCCCTCGACCGCCAGCTCGCGCCGCCGGACGACCGCCTCCTCGACGCCGTCGGCGGGCAGGGTGGCGGTTTCGCGGTAGCGCTCCGGGTCGGCCACGATCTCGGGCGGGAACGTCATGACCGCGTCGCCGGCCTCGGGCAGGCCGGCGTTCGACATGACGACCACCACTTCGAGGCCGCCCCGGTTGATCGCGCGGTGGATCGTCCCCGGCGTGAACCACACGGTCGAGCCGACGCTGAGCTCGGTCTCCTTGAGGCCGTTCGCGTCCAGGGTCTGGAGCGCGCCGTGCCCGCCGACGACGACGTACGCCTCGGTGGAGGCGGTGTGCAGGTGCGGCGTGCCGCCCTCCAGGCCGTCGGCGCACGCGCCGGTGTAGACCGTCAGCCGGCTGATCGAGGTGCCGCCGGGGAACGTCATGCCAGCGCCGCCCGTCCCTGCTTGGCCAGCAGCGCCGTGCCGTCCTCGCCGCGGTCGCCGTCGGCGATCACGACCGCGTACCTGAAGCGCAGCGTCTCGCCGTCCGGCAGCGGCACCTCCTCGCTGAAGAACGGCGCCGGACACAGGCACGCGAAGTCCTCGCTGCGGGCGAACCACTGCGGCGGGTGCTGCGGGTTGGCGGCGTCGTCGACCATGACGATCGTCGAGTGCTCGCCGGTCTCGTCGTGCCGGCCGCGGAAGCCGAACCACTCGGCCCGCGTGCCGCGCAGCTCGTCGCCGCCCGCGCCCGCAGGCGACTGGATGATGCCGCCGGTGAACGACCGGGGGCCGCGCCAGAACAGGCCGCCGTACCCGGCGTTCTCGCGGCCCTTCGTGGTCGGGGAGCCGAAGTCGAGGGTGCCGCCCGACACGTTCGTCATGGTCGTGTCGAACACGAGCGCCCACGTCGCCTCGTCCAGCACGGTCGCGGCCAGCGTGCGCCGCTCCTCGATGACCGGGGCGCCGGCCTGGGAGGTCCAGCCGAGCGTGTGCCCGATCTCGACCCGGCCGCCTTCGGCGGTCAGCGTGGTCATCTCGCGGTGCGTGGCGCTGCCGTTGTTCTCCAGCTGCACGTAGAACTTGCCGTGCACGTACGTCGGCCCGCCCCAGAAGTTGTGCTCGCCGACGTGCGGCAGCGACCAGGCGATGCCCTTGTGCCACACGTGGTCGTGCGGCCGGAACAGCGACACCAGCGCGCCGCGGAGGGTGCGGATCGGGTGCACGTACGGCTTCGGTGACTCCAGCACCGGCGTGTCCGGGCGGTAGATGTAGCTGAACAGCTCGACGTCGCCCGCCGTGACGGTGACCGACCGGCCGAGCGCGTGGTTGGCCTGCAGGGTCACTTGTTCCTCACCTTTTCCCACGGGGCGCCCGTGCCCTCCATCGTCGGGGCGAACGGGCTGTCAGCAGTGATCTGTCCACTTCGTACGCGCTCGCCGGTGAAGGCGGAGGCGTACAGCGCGGCGATGAACTCCATCGTGCGCCTGGCGTCCGCGGCGGTCACCGGCGGCGCCTGGCCCTGGTCGAGGGCGTCGAGCACGGCCGACAGCCAGCCATCGTGGCCGCTCGTCTCCGTGCTGTGCCCCTGCGCCCACAGTCCGGACACGCCCTCGTGCCCGGGCGCGGGGGTGATCGTCCAGTCGTCGTCGGTGTAGCCGTACAGGTGGTCCACCTCGACGGTGGCGTGCTCGTAGTCGAACCGGAGCTGGGACGTCTGCCGCGGCGAGACGACCGAGTTGACGATCGTGGCGACCGCGCCGCTCTCGAACGTCACCAGCGCCATCGACACGTCCTCGGTGTCCACGTCGCGGGCCTGGCGGGCGGCCACCGCCGTGACCTCCCGCCACGGGCCCAGCACGGAGAACAGCAGGTCGAACTGGTGGATGCCGTGCCCCATCGTCGGGCCGCCGCCTTCGGACTCCCAGGTGCCGCGCCACGGGACCGCGTAGTAGGCCTCGTCGCGGTACCACTGGGTGGCGCAGGTGGCCAGCAGCGGGCGGCCCAGCTCGCCGGCCTCCTGCAGTCGGCGCAGGCGTACCGCGCCGGTGCCGAAGCGGTGTTGCAGGACGGTCGCGACGTGCCCGGCCGAGCGGCCCTCGGCCTCGATCAGCGTGTCGAACTCGGCCAGCGAGAGCGTCGGCGGCTTCTCGATCAGCGCCGTCGCCCCGGCTTCCAGGATCTCCAGCGCCTGCGGCGCGTGCAGCTGCGGCGGGGTGCACAGGTGGACGAGGTCCACCTGCTCCTCCCGCAGCAGGTCGGTCAGGCTCGCGTGGGCGCCGGGGACGTCCCACGTCTCGGCGAACGTCTTGGCCCGGCCGAGGTCCACGTCGGCCACGGCGACGAGCGTCGCCCTGCCGCCGGAGGCGGCGATGGCGCGGGCGTGAGCGGTGGCGATCCCACCGGTGCCGACGATCGCGGCCCGGTAGTTCCGATGAGACAAGGTCATAACTCCTGGTGGGAAAAGGGGGTCAGGCGCCGTCGATCTCGGCCTGGAGCTCCTTGATGAACGACTTGGCGGCCTCTTCCGGCGACTGCCGGTCGAACAGCACCTCTTCAGTGTGCCGCTTGATGATCGCCTCGAGGTTACTGGCCCCGTTCGGGGTGACCCTGGGGGCGGTGCCGACCTTGATCGTGTCCAGGAACTCGACCGCGGCCTTGTCCGTCTCCCCCAGCTTCGGGATGATGGCGGTGCGGATCTTCGTGTTCGCGGGCACGCCGCGGTCGGTCAGCATGATGTCCGCCGCCTCCTGGCTGTTGGCCAGGAAGTCCACGAACAGCGCGGCCTCGGCCGGGTGCTTGCTGCGCGAGGAGATCGACCAGAACATGGAGGGCTTGTAGTACGCGGCCGGGGAGGACGCCTGCGCCTCGCCGGGCAGCTTGAGCAGCTCCAGCTTGGACCCGCTGGCCGCCGACAGCGACGTCAGCTGGGTGTTCCACCAGGTGGCCAGTGCGGAGGCGTTGGTGGCGGTGCCGGACTGGTCCAGCGGGCCGCCGGCCCGCTCGATGGTCACCGACGGCTGCGGGGAGACGCCGGACTTGGCCAGATCCTTGATGAAGGCCCAGTAGCTCGCCAGCACGTTCTCCGGCACGGCGACCTTGCCCGCCTCGTCGAACAGGGCGGCGCCGTGCTGCCGAGTCCAGATGTTCAGGCTGCCGGCGTCGAAGCCGAAGGACTGCACGCCGGTGACCTTGCCGCCGCCCGCCTTCGACACCGCCTCGCCGGTCTTCTTGAAGTCCTCCCAGGACCAGGTGGCGTCGTCCGGGGCCTTGACCTTGAACTGGTCGAGGAGGTCGGTGTTGGCGACGATCGCGTACGTGCTCAGGCCGACCGGCAGGGCGTACTGCTTGCCCTTGACGATGCCGGTGTCCAGGGCGGTCTTGTCGAAGTCGGCGGTCTTGAGGTGCTTGGACGCGGTGCCGAGGTCGAGCAGGGCGCCGCGCTCGGCGTACGAGGCGAGGTAGAGCTCGTCCATCTGGATGATGTCGGGCGCATCGTTCGCGGCCACGGTGGTGGCGAGGCTCTCCCAGTAGCCGTTCCAGTCCTTGAACTCGCCCTTGACGGTGATGTTCGGGTACTTCTTCTGGAAGATGTCGATCACTTGCTGGGTGCGCTTGTGCCGCTCGTCCGCGCCCCACCAGGTGAAGCGGAGGGTGACCTGGTCCTTCGACAGTTCCTGGCCGGCGCTGCCGCCGCCGCTGCCGCAGGCGCTGAGCATGAGTGCCGCCGCGGCGGCCAGTGCGATTCGTCGCATGATGATTCCCTGGGGGTTACTTGCCGCCGGTCGTGGCGATGCCCCGGATGAGGTACCGCTGGCCGACGAGGAAGGCGAGGAAGACCGGCGCGAGGGACACGACGCTCATCGCGAACATGGATCCCCACGAGGTCTGGACCGTGGCGTCCACGAACGAGCGCAGCGCCACCGGCACGGTGTACATCTCCGGGTCGGTCAGGTAGATGAGCTGGCTGAAGAAGTCGTTCCACGTCCAGATGAAGGTGAAGATCACCGTCGTGGCGAGGGCCGGCATCATCAGGGGCAGGATGATGCGCAGGAAGATCCGGGCGTGGCCGCAGCCGTCGATCCTCGCCGCCTCGTCCAGCTCGCGCGGCAGCCCCCGGATGAACTGCACCATGAGGAAGACGAAGAACGCGTCGGTGGCCAGGAACTTCGGCACCACCAGCGGCAGGAACGTGTTCACCCAGTCGAGCTGGGAGAACATGATGTACTGCGGGACGATGATCACGTGGATCGGCAACATGATCGTGCCGAGCATGATGGCGAACCACAGGCGCTTGCCGGTGAAGTCCAGCCTGGCGAACGCGTACGCCGCCATCGAGCAGGACACCAGGTTGCCGATGATGCAGGCCAGCACCAGGATCGCCGAGTTGGCCAGGTAATGGCCGAACGGGGAGGCCAGGGCGCTCCAGCCCTCGCCGTAGTTCTGGGTCTGAAGGGTGTCGAGGATCAGGCCGGGGCGGCGGAAGATCTCGTTGTTGGGCCGCAGGCTGCTGACCACCATCCACAACACCGGATAGAGCATGACCAGTGCGAGCGCGATCAGCCCGGCGTGCTTGAGCACCTTACGGAGTTCAGTCATCGTAAACGACCCAGAATTTCGCGGCCCAGAAATTGATGGCGGTGAAGGCGGCGATGATGACGAGGAGCAGCCAGGCGAGCGCCGAGGCATATCCCATGTCGAAATTCCCGAATCCCCGCTGATAGAGGTAGAGCGTGTAGAAGAGGGTGGAGTCCGAGGGCCCGCCACTGCCGCCCGAGACCACGAACGCCTGCGTGAACGACTGGAACGCGTGGATCACCTGCAGGACCAGGTTGAAGAAGACGATCGGCGACAGCAGCGGGATGGTGATCTTCCTGAACTGGGTCCACTTGCCCGCCCCGTCGGTGGCCGCGGCCTCGTAGTACATCGCGGGGATCTGGCGCAGTCCCGCCAGGAAGATGACCATGGGCGCGCCGAACGTCCACACGTTCAGGACGATCAGCGTCCCCAGCGCGCTGCCGGGGTCGGAGATCCAGCCCTTGCCCTCGATGCCGACCATGGCCAGCACCTGGTTGAACAGGCCGTCGGCGCCGAAGATCTGCCGCCACAACACCGCGATGGCCACGCTGGAGCCCAGCAGGGACGGCAGGTAGAAGGCCGAGCGGTAGAACGCGAGCCCGCGCAGCCCGCGGTCCAGCAGCAGCGCCAGGGCCAGGGCGCAGGCCAGCTGCAGCGGAACGGAGACCAGGACGTAGACCAGCGTCACCCCGAGCGCCTTGTGCAGGCGCTCGTCACTGAACATGCGGATCCAGTTGTCCAGGCCGTTGAAGACCGGCGGCTGGATCAGGTTGTAGTCGGTGAAGCCCAGGATGAAGGAGGCCGCGATCGGGCCGGCCGTGATGAGCAGCAGGCCCGCGAACCAGGGCAGCAGGAACACGAACGCGGCCTGGTTGTCTCGCTTCGCCGTCAGGCCCTCACGGTTGCCGCCGAGGGTGCCGCCGCTGCCCTTGCGCATGCGCTGTAGCTCGCCGAGAGCGCTCACGCGGGCCTCCTCGACGGGATCATCAGTAACCTCCTGTCACCGCTGCGTTGAGCGGGAAAACGTATTCCGCAGTTTGCATGCCTGTAACGCGACCGTCAAGAGCGGGTCTGGGGCAAACCTGGCGAGCGTGATCGCGACGGCCGTCACGCGACGTGAGCGCGTACCCAGCCGGCCGTTATGCCGCTGTGACCTGCTGCGATGCGTGCCGCACCGGATGA
This sequence comes from Nonomuraea turkmeniaca, assembly GCF_005889735.1. Classification (GTDB taxonomy): domain Bacteria; phylum Actinomycetota; class Actinomycetes; order Streptosporangiales; family Streptosporangiaceae; genus Nonomuraea; species Nonomuraea turkmeniaca. Next base: position 247 of record NZ_VCKY01000282.1, on the reverse strand, counting down.
CCGCACGGTCCCGGGCACGTCACCGGGCCGTTTCGCGAGGCTCTCCGCCCGGCTCGGCATGGTCGCCCGGTCCTTCGGGCGGCAGCCCCGGCCGGCGCCGCCATGGTCTCAGCCATCGTCACGCTGGGTAATATCGCGTCCGGCGCGGGCGGCGCCGGAATCGCACGCCGGCGCACCGCGGGAGCGCCGTCATCGAGCAGGGCGGACGCCGCCGGGTCAGGGGCGGGGAGTGCGGACGCCATCAGGG
>NZ_VCKY01000281.1 GCF_005889735.1 Nonomuraea turkmeniaca | reverse complement strand
GTCCCGGACCGGCCGCCCTCTCCCGCGTTCAGGCCCAGAGCTGGCCTTCGAGGCGCTCTTCCGCCTCCTCCAGGGTGCCTTCGTAGGCGCCCGTGGACAGGTATTTCCAGCCGCCGTCGGCCACCACGAACACGACGTCGGCACGCTCCCCCGCCGTGACCGCCTTCTTGGCCACCCCCAGCGCCGCGTGCAACGCGGCCCCGGTCGAGACGCCGGCGAAGATGCCCTCCGCGGCCAGCAGCTCGCGGGTACGCCGCAACGCGTCCGCGGAGCCGACCGAGAACCGGGTGGTCAGCACGGACTCGTCGTAGAGCTCGGGGATGAACCCCTCGTCCACGTTACGCAGCCCGTAGACCAGCTCGCCGTAGCGCGGCTCGGCGGCGACGATCTGCACGCCCGGCACCCGCTCGCGCAGGAACCGGCCCACCCCCATGAGCGTCCCCGTCGTGCCGAGCCCGGCCACGAAATGGGTGACGGTCGGCAGGTCCTCGAGGATCTCCGGGCCCGTGGTCTCGTAGTGCGAGCGCCAGTTGGCCGGGTTCCCGTACTGGTAGAGCATCACCCAGGAGGGATTCTTCGCCGCCAGGTCCTTGGCCACGCGCACGGCCTCGTTCGAGCCGCCGGCCGCCGGGGAGGAGATGATCTCGGCGCCCCACATGCGCAGCAGCTGTCGCCGCTCCTCGGAGGTGTTCTCCGGCATGACGCAGATCAGCTTGTAGCCCTTGAGCTTGGCCGACATGGCGAGCGAGATGCCGGTGTTGCCGCTGGTGGGCTCCAGGATCGTGCAGCCGGGCGTGAGCAGTCCGTCCTTCTCGGCCTGCTCGACCATCCACAGCGCGGGCCGGTCCTTGATCGAGCCGGTCGGGTTGCGGTCCTCCAGCTTGGCCCACACCCGCACGTCGGCGGACGGCGACAACCTCGGCAGGCCGACGAGCGGCGTACGGCCCACCGAGTCGATCAGCGATTCGAAACGCATGTCACCCGCCGGCGACGGCAGGGAGGACGGTCACCGTGTCACCGTCGGACACCGGAGTGCCGAGGCCGCCCAGGAAGCGCACGTCCTCGTCGTTCAGGTAGACGTTGACGAAGCGGCGCAGGCCGCCCTGGTCGACGAGGCGGTCCTTGATGCCCGGGTGGCGGGACTCCAGATTGGTGATCAGCTCGTCGAGGGTGGCGCCCTCGGCGCTCACGGCCTTCGCGCCGTCGGTGTAGTTGCGCAGAATGGTCGGAATGCGAACCTCGATGGCCATCGCGGTCAGTCTCCTCATGTCATGTCGTCATCCCATCGGCAGCAACGCCGACGGCTGGAAGGGGATTCCACACTGCTCAAGGACAGTCGTAGACGACGACAGCCGGAGTATGTGCGAAGAGGAAGCTCTGCACCGGCCGGACCATCATGGGAGAAATCTTACCTCTTCCTCGGTAATCACGCCGTCGAGGATGCGGAAGGAGCGGAACTCCACCTCGTTGTCGTCCCTGGTGGAGACCAGGACGTAGTGCGCGTCGGGCTCGGAGGCGTACGAGACGTCGGTGCGCGACGGGTACGCCTCGGTGGCGGTGTGGGAGTGGTAGATCACGACGGGCTCCTCGTCGCGATCGTCCATCTCACGCCAGACGCGAAGCTGCTCCATCGAGTCGAAGCGGTAGAAGGTGGGCGAGCGCTCGGCGTTCTCCATCGGGATGAACCGATCGGGAACACCGTTCTTGCCCGCGATCACGCCGCACGCCTCGTCGGGGTGGTCGGCCCGGGCATGGGCGACGATCTTGTCCGCCAGTTCCTGCGAGATCGAGAGCATGCCCGGAAATTACCAGAGCGCCCGGACCAGGCTGTCCTGGAGGTACGTCAACCAGTCATAGGTGACGTAGGCCGGGTATCTGGGGTCGTCCTCGGACATCATGGCGATCTCATCGTGGACCTCCTCGGTCACCTCGAGCTTGGTGCCGAGCGTGAGCCGGATGTCGTTGAGCGCGCGCAGCCACGCCTGGGCCTGCTCGGGCGTCAGGTCGAAGCGTCCCGACGCGGCGCTGTCGAGCACCGTCTGCGCGTCGGCCCGTTTGCCGTCGCGCAGCGTGGCCTCGGTGTAGCGGCGGAACTCGGCCGCCTCTTTGTCATCTTCGTACGCCGACGGGAACAGCCGCGCCAGCACCGGGTCCGACGGCGCCTCGCTCGCCCCGATGCCCAGCGCCCGCTCCAGCGGATCGTCGCTCGTCTGCCCCGGCGTCACGAGGCCGAGCGTCATCGACACCAGCGAGCGCAGCAGCGAGACCTCCGCGGCCTCGAACCGCGCGACGACTCCGCCACCCTTGCCCGGCGAGAACCCCGAACTCACCCGCACCTCTTCACGTGCACTATTTGACCGAATCCGGCTGGAGCGTCGCCCACAGGCCGTAGGAGTGGAGAATCTGCACATCGCGTTCCATCTCTTCGCGCGTGCCGCTGGACACGACCGCCTTGCCCTTGTGGTGTACGTCCATCATGAGCTTCTCGGCCTTCTCCTTGGTGTAGCCGAAGACCGTTTGGAAGACGTAGGTCACGTAGGACATGAGGTTGACCGGGTCGTTCCAGACGATGGTTACCCATGGCAGATCGGGCCGGACGTCCGATGACGGACGCTCGACGGTGATTGGAGCGGTGCTACCCACATCCCCGAGTCTGCCCTATCTGGGCCGTAGTCTTCGAGTCGTGACAATGACCATGAGCACTGCGTTGCTCACAGATCACTATGAGCTGACGATGCTGCAGGCCGCGCTGCGAAGCGGGGCGGCCCACAGACGCGCGGTCTTCGAGGTGTTCGCCAGGCACCTGCCGGGCGGGCGGCGCTACGGGGTTGTCGCCGGGACAGGACGTGTCCTGGACGAGCTCGAACACTTCCGTTTCGGTGAGAATGAGCTCACCTATCTGCGCGAGCACCAGGTCGTGGACGAAGCCACTTTGGCGTTTCTGGCCGATTACCGGTTTTCCGGGAGCATCTACGGTTACCGCGAGGGCGACCTCTATTTCCCCGCTTCTCCCATCATGGTGGTGGAGGGCACCTTCGCCGAAGCGGTGCTGCTGGAGACGCTGACGTTGTCGATCCTCAATCACGACTGCGCGATCGCCTCCGCCGCCTCCCGCATGACCAACGCCGCGGGCAAGCGCCCGCTCATCGAGATGGGCTCGCGGCGCACGCACGAGTCCGCGGCGGTGGCGGCCGCGCGGGCCGCGTACATCGCCGGGTTCGCCTCCACCTCCAATCTGATGGCCGGGCATCTCCACGGCATCCCCACGGCCGGCACGGCCGCGCACGCCTTCACCCTGCTGCACGACTCCGAGCGGGCCGCGTTCGAGGCCCAGATCGCCACGCTGGGGCCGGAGACGACGCTGCTGGTGGACACCTATGACGTGCAGGAGGCGGTCCGCACGGCGGTGGAGCTGGCCGGGCCCAAGCTCGGCGCGGTCCGCATCGACTCGGGTGACCTCGCCGCCGCGGCGCAGGAGGTGCGCGAGCAGCTCGACGCGCTCGGCGCCTTCAACACCCGCATCCTGGTCACGTCGGATCTGGACGAGTACGCCATCGCCGCGCTCGCCGCCGCCCCGGTGGACGGGTACGGGGTGGGCACCTCGCTGGTGACCGGGTCGGGCGTGCCCACGGCGGCGCTGGTGTACAAGCTGGTGGCGCGGGAGACGGCCTCAGGAAAACTGGAGCCTGTGGCCAAGCGCTCGGTGGGAAAGCCGTCGCGGGGCGGCCGCAAGGAGGCGTACCGGCTGCTGGACCCGTCCGGCCACGCGGAGACCGAACTGATCACGACCGGCGGCGTGGCCCCCGACGGCGGCATCCCCCTGCTGCACGAGCTGGTGCGCGACGGCGAGGTCATCGGCCGGGAGCCCTTGTCCGCCGCCCGCGACCGCCACGCCCAGGCCGTCGCCACGCTCCCCCTGGAGGCGCTCCACCTGGGCAGGGGATACGCGGCGGTCCCCACCGAGTTCGCCTGAATTATTGTGCTGTGTATGGGCACCGCGTTGATCATCGTCGATGTGCAGAACGACTTCTGCGAGGGTGGCAGCCTTCCCGTGGCCGGCGGGTCCGCGGTGGCGGCGGCGATCACCCACCATATGGCCGACCACGGCTACGACCATGTGGTCGCCACCCGCGACTACCACATCTCCCCCGGCGACCACTTCGCGGAGTCGCCTGACTACGTCTCGAGCTGGCCGGCCCACTGCGTGGCCGGCACGCCGGGGGCCGACTTCCATCCGTCGTTCGACGTCTCGGCAGTGGAGGAGGTCTTCAGCAAAGGGGCCTACGCGGCGGCGTACAGCGGCTTCGAGGGCGCGTCCGGCGACGGGGCGTCGCTGATGGAGTGGCTCTCGGAGCGTGGGGTGCGCGAGGTGGACGTGGTGGGCATCGCCACCGACCACTGCGTGCGGGCCACGGCCCTGGACGCCGTCAAGCACGGCCTGGCGGTGCGGGTCCTGCTGGACCTCACGGCGGGCGTCTCCCGGGCCACGACGGAGGCGGCGATGGCGGAGCTGAAGGAGGCCGGCGCCACCTTGCGGGGCGCGCCTGCCGTGGGCTGAGCGGTCACGCCTCATCACGAAGCGTACACAGTGTGAAACGCTGAGGTGATGTGATATCCAAGAGGGGTGAACCCTCTCCGCACTCGGAGTAACACGGAGAGTGACACGTCTTCCTCTCTGTGGAGGTTCTCCATGCTGGCCCTCTCCTTAGGAGTGGCCTGGCTGCTCCTCGGCCCCCTCAGCCTGTGGCTGCTCGTCAAGGGCAGCACCACCGAGCGCGTGGGCGCGATCGTCACGCTTGCGCTGCTCGAAGGCGGCACGATCGTGATGAACCAGGTCGCCCAGGATGCCATCCCTGAGCACTCCGTGGTGTCCCACGACGTGTCACCGACGCCTGCCTGCGACGCGCGCACCCCTGCCCCGCGGTCCGCCCGGGTCGGCAGGGCTCTCGTCCTGGCGTGGCCCGCCGTCCGCCGCGAATGCGGGACGGCCGAGGTCACCGTCCGCAGCAAGGGGAGGCGGCTGCTGGTCTGGGTGCGTACGGTCGAGGGCCCGGGTGATCGCCGGACTGTCCTTCCCGTACGCGTCAAAGGCGACATGGCCCGGGTGACAGTCCCGTTGCCTGACAAATCAGGTCGTATCGCCGTTGACGGCCGCAGCGGGCGACGGATCCCGGCACCGACGACGTAGCGATGTCCTCCCTCTGATCGCCCACGACCGCCGCGCCACGGACTCCACGCAAGCGTGGCAGGTTACCTCGCCACCACGGCAGCCCCCGCGTCTCCTAGGCCGTGCTCCTGGGCACAGTGCCGCTCGTCCGACGACGACTTCAACGCCGACCTCTTTGGCCTTCATCCGGAGCCGATCGGTTGGGCTGATCGACTCGACTAGAGTGGTCCGCCGTGATCGAGCCGGACTTCCTGCGTACCACCCGTTCGTCCTATGACGCCATGGCCGCCGAATACGCGGACTTCTTCCGCGACGTCCTGGCCGGCATGCCGTTGGACCGGGCGATGTTCGCCGCGTTCGCCGAGCTCGTACAGGGCTCCGGGCCCGTGGTGGACGTCGGCTCCGGTCCGGGGCGCGTCACGGCGCTCCTGCACGAACTGGGGCTGGACGTGTTCGGCGTGGACCTGTCGCCCGCCATGGTGACGCTGGCCCGGCGCACGTTCCCCGGCCTGCGGTTCGAGGAGGGCTCGATGCTGGCCCTGGATCTGCCCGACGGGAAGCTGGGCGGTCTGGTGGCCTACTACTCGATCATTCACGTGCCCTTGGAGCGCCTGCCCGACGTGTTCGCCGAGTTCCACCGGGTGCTGGCTCCGGGGGGTCACGTGCTGGTCGCGTTCCAGGTCGGGGACGAGCCTCTGCACCTCACGGACGGGTTCGGTCACCCGATCCTGCTCGACTTCCACCGCCGGCAGCCGGACCAGATCGCCGGGCTGCTGGGTGTGGCGGGCTTCGTCGTGGACGCCCGTCTGCTGCGCGAGCCCAAGCCGGGCACCCGCGAGTCGACCCCGCAGGCCATCCTCCTGGCCCGTAAGCCCACCGGCTAGGGTGCGGCCACGGCCAGCCGCAGGGCGTCGTCGAACCTCGCGAAGACCTCGAACGCATGCCGCAGCCCGGTGATCGACAACACCCTGGCCATGACCCCATGAACCCCGCCGAGCAGCAGCCTGGTCCCCTGGGCCTCGCATCGCTGCATGACGCTGACGAGCTCGTTCATCCCCATCGAGTCACAGAACGCCACCCCATCGAGATCAAGGATCAGGAAGGGCTTCGGGGGGAGCCCCCAGACGCGCTGCAGGTGCTCGCGCAGCAGAGGGACCGCGTTGACGTCGAGCTCGCCCTCGAGTCTCAAGATGACGGCGTTTCTCGAGAGGCCTGAAGTCACGCTGAGCGAGGGCTTCCGGTTGGCCTCAGATGACATTGGCGAAGTCCTTTGCACATCTCAAGACGAGCCAAGAGAGGTTGTTGCCGGTTACACCGGCCTTCTAACAGAAGGCCACTGCTCTGTGTCCAATTGGGAGAGGGGCCGGACGCGCGCAGCGCTGGGGGGCGGAGCGCCGCGCGCGAAGGCACACTCAGACCGCGATGGTCAGGTAGGCCAGAGCCAGGACGGCGAGGATCACGAGCAGCACGCTGGTGCCGCTGATCACCAGGAGGACGCGTGTCCGCCGGGCCATCCAGCGGATCGCCGCGACCACCAGAGTGATCATGGCACCGAGGATGAGGAGGGACCCGGCCCTGGAGTCTGTCGGAGGAGGCATTGCCATCGAGTAGTACAGGTCTAGATTTGTCATAAAGGTTTCCCTGTGCGACGGGCTGTGACAGAACCTTGCTCTCGCGGACACCTCCGGACGATCGGGAGTCGTCCTCGGGGTGTCCGCGGTCTTTCCGCGTGGGATGCCGCTCCTGGGGGTGTGGCTCATCGAACTCGCGGCACGAACCACCTCACCTGCATTCAGGGGAACTTCAGCGTCCTTAACTGAAGTTTGTCTCTCTTTATGATTCCCTGACTGAACTCAGTACATTCACACACTGCCGTCAGAGATACGTGGCTAGACTGGGGCTCTTGCGCGCCCGATTCCCGCCCGTAGACCGTTCCGTTACGGCCTAGCTGCGCATTCTCCATCGACTCGGGTATCCAAAAGGTGTTTACTGAAAATTTGTGAAGTTCACACGAATGAGGCCAGCATGAGCGGTGACGACTTCGCGGGGACTGCGCTTGCGCGACGTCTGCGCGAGCTCCGCCTCAGCCGATGGCTTGATGTGCGTGTCACGCAGACCCAGCTGAGTGAGGCGCTGGAGATCAGCGTGCCGCTGATCTCCTCCTGGGAGTCGACCCTGGCAGGGAAGATCCCGCCATTGCACCGGCTGGAGAACTATTCCAGGTTCTTCGCGACCAAACGATCAGTCGCCTACGACAGAGCCCGCCTGCTCGACGAATCCGAGTTGAGCCCGGACGAGCGCGACGAGCACAAGAAGTTGTTCGCCGAACTGACCCGGTTACGCCAGCAGGCCCTGCGGCACCAGAGCGTCGGCGAGGCCACCGAACCGAGCCCGGCCGAAAGCGCCCGCCGCCGAGGGCCCTGGCATTTCCCCAAGGGGGAGCCGATCACGATCATCTGCTCGCAGATCCCCGAAGAGGACCGCGCCAGGATCCCGCGGGCGGATCCCGCGAACGTCGACTACATCGAGTCCTACAGATACTCGGACCTGGACTCGATATTTGAGCTGTGGGGCTGCCTTTGGCGCACGAACCCGGACAGCCAGGTGACGCTCCGCACCACGGAGGATCTCAAGAACGACGACCTGACCACCCACGTGGTGCTCGTGGGCGGCGTGGACTACAACGCGATCACGGCGTACGCACTCGAGCAGATCGAGCTCCCGGTGCGGCAGGTCGCCGACTGGGACAGCGAGAAGGGACCGTATTTCGAGGTCAAGGAGGACGGGGACACGCAGCGTCATTATCCTCACACAGAGGGTGCGGACGATAGCCTTCGTCTGCTGGAGGACGTGGCCTTCTTCTATCGCGGTGTGAACCCCTTCAATGTCGAACGCACTTTGACCATATGCAATGGAATGTACGCCAGAGGCGTGTACGGAGCGGTCCGGGCACTGACCGACACTCGATTCCACGACAGGAACGCCGGCTATCTGGAGTCGCGTTTCGGGGACGCGGAGTCGTACAGCATTCTCATGCGGGTCGGGATCCAGGGCAGGCTCGTCGTCACGCCTGATTGGAACAAAGCTGCGGCCCGGTTACACGAATGGCCGGGGTCCACCCATGGAGACTGAAATAGCAACGGTCAGGACGGAGCATCACCACGGCTCCCACAGGCATCTGGCGGATGTGTACGACGACGGCCCCGCCGGGGGCGAGCCGGGAAACGTCGATGCCATCGTCGTCCCCACGATCCGGCATCCGGCATGGCTGAAGCACGCGATCCGCCTCGCGAGCGAGCTCGGCTGCCCCCTTGTCACACTGCACAGCCGCAAATGGAGCAAGCCGGAGCTCGCGGCCCTGTTGATGCCGAGTGACGTGCAGTTCATCGCGATCGACATCGGCAATCCCGCCTCGCTCAGCCTGCCGGACTTCCGTACGACGGCCGTGCTGAAGAACACGCCGTTCGCCCGCGTGACCGACCTCAGCGCGAAACGCAACATCGGCCTGCTGCTGGCCCGGCTGATGGACTGGGAGCGCATCGTCTTCCTGGACGACGACATCGAGGTGGGCAGCAAGGAGGAGGTCGCGCGCGCGGCGGCCCTGCTCGATGATTACGACGCGGTGGGCATGCATATCGGCGGGTATCCAGACAATTCAGTGGTGTGCCACGCTCACCGGCTGACCGGAGGAGATCAGGACTCGTTCGTGGGCGGCGGGGCACTCGCCGTGGAGACGACGCGCAATCCCTCGTTCTTTCCCAACATTTACAACGAGGACTGGTTCTATCTCCTGGATGAGACCTCGCTACGCCGGCTCGCGGTGACCGGGAAAGTGAAGCAACGCCCGTACGACCCTTTTGACCGGCACATTCGCGCACGGGACCAGGAGCTCGGCGACGTGCTGGCGGAAGGGGTCTACTGGCTGCTGGACGGGGAGAAGGGGACCGGTTGGGCGGCCGCGACCGACCCGGCGTACTGGACCGGTTTCCTCGCCCAGCGCAAGGCGTTCATCAACGACGTCCTCCGCCGGGTCAAGCGGCTCCCTCCGGGCTCGGTGGCGAACCGCGATGCCATGCAGGAGTCGCTGGAAGCGGCACTCGGCCGCCATCACCGCATCGACGAGGCGCTGTGCGTCTCCTACATCGAAGCCTGGAGCGAGGACCGCCGTACATGGGCCGCGCACTTCGCCGGGACTCCGCAGCTGAAGTCCACCGCTGACGCGATGAAATGGCTCGTGAAAGATGGTGCGCCGCAATTGCGCTGGTGGACGTCCATGGCTTAGGCGTTGTTGATTCGCCAGAGTGCCAACAGGGAATCTGTTGGTCCGTGGGGGCACCAGATATACGCAAAGCCGACCATACCGATCTCCGTAAGCTGGTCCGGTCGCTCGGCCAGAAGACATATTTCAGCGACCGGCTGGCCAGGCAGGAGGCCGGGCACGGGTTCCTCCTCGTCGCCTGGGAGGGGGACCTGGCGGTGGGCGACGTCTACGTGTGGCTGGCGCCCGCCGAAGAGCCGGAGCTGCGTGCCCGCTTACCTGGCGTCGCACTCCTCACCCACCTGGAGGTCATGGCCGGGCACCGTAACCAGGGGATCGGGACGCAGCTGCTGTGGGCGGCCGAGGACCGGCTCTTCGCCACCGGCCACGAGCAGGTCGCCCTCGGGGTGAGACTGGACAACCACGCCGCGCAGCGGCTCTATCACCGCAGAGGGTACGTCGAATGGCCGTATGGGCAGGTGGCCACGACGGAGGTCGTGTATCACCCGGACGGCACGCATGAACGGCGGCCGGAGGTCTGCCGCATCATGGTCAGGCGACTCGGCCGCAACCGCTTCCGCTGACCCCGCCCCGCCAGGCTCTGCCGGCGCGTCCCGCACCGGACCCTGAAGGCGCGTCCCGCGTCGGGCTTGGAGGCGCGTCCCCCGCGCCCGGCGGCACGTCCCGCGCCGGGCCTAGAGGCGCGTCCCCCGCGCTCTGGGCGGGACCCGCGCCGGCGTATCCCGCCGACCAGTGCTCATCCCGTCGCCTGGGGCGCGCCGTCCGGGTTAGCGGCGTTGGGTGGCCCAGCGGCGGATCATGTCGATCCGCTCCTGGATCTGCTCCGCCGTTGCCTGGGCGATCGGCGGGCCACCGCAGGTGCGTCGCAGGTCCGCGTGGATGACCCCGTGCGGCTGCCCCGTCCGATGGTTCCAGGCGCCTACCAGACCGTTGAGCTCCCGCCGCAGCTCGGCGATCTGCTCGTGCGGCGCCAGCCTCTCGCGCGGCTCCTCGGCCGACGCCTGCTTGCGCTTGGCGGCCTGCTGGTCCGACTGCCGTTTGCGAAGGAGGGTCGCCACCTGGTCGGGCTCCAGCAGCCCCGGCAGGCCGATGAAGTCCTCCTCCTCGGCGGAGCCGACCTCGGCGCCCGTGCCGAACTCGCCGCCGTCGAACAGCACCCGGTCGAACGTGGCCGACGTCTCCATCGTCTCGAACGGCAGCTCGTCACCCAGGACGTCCGGGTTGTCCTTCTTGCGGTTGGCCTGCTCCAGGAGGCTGTCGTCGAGGCCGTCCTCCGGAGGCCGCTTGTTGAGCACATGATCGCGCTCCACCTCCATCTCGTTGGCCAGCCCCATGAGCGTGGGCACCGAGGGGAGGAAGACCGAGGCCATCTCACCGCGCTTGCGGGCACGGACGAAACGACCCACCGCCTGGGCGAAGAAGAGGGGGGTCGAGGTGGACGTGGCGTAGACGCCGACGCACAGACGGGGGATGTCGACGCCTTCGGACACCATGCGGACGGCGACCAGCCAGCGGTCCTGCGACTCAGCGAACTGCTTGATCTTCTTCGAGGCGCCGGGATCGTCGGAGAGGACCACGGTCGCGCCCTCGCCGGTGATGTTGCGCAGGTGGCGGGCGTACGCGCGGGCGGTCTCGTGATCGGTGGCGATGACCAGGCCGCCCGCGTCGGGCACACCCCTGCGCACCTCGGTGAGGCGGCGGTCGGCGGCCTGCATGACCTGGCGGATCCAGTCACCCTTGGGGTCGAGCGCGGCCCGCCACGCCTGGGAGAGCTGGTCCTTGGTGAGCGGCGTGCCGAGCGTCGCGGCCAGCTCGTCGCCGGCCCGCGTGCGCCACTTCATCTCACCGGAGTAGGCCAGGAAGATGACCGGCCGCACGACCCCGTCGTCCAGCGCGGGCCCGTAGCCGTAGGAGTAGTCGGCGACGCTGCGTTTGAGACCCTCCCCATCCTCCTCGTACGTGACGAAGGGAATCGGGTTGTCGTCGGACCTGAACGGCGTGCCGGTGAGCTGGACCCGGCGGGTGGCGGGCTCGAACGCCTCCTTCACGCCGTCGCCCCACGACTTGGCGTCGCCCGCGTGGTGGATCTCGTCGAAGATGATCAGCGTCTTGCGCGCCTCGGTGCGCGCCCTGTGCAAGGCCGGGTGCATGGCGACCTGCGCGTACGTCACGGCGACCCCGGTGTAGTCGCGCGACGTCGTGCCCTGGCTGTTCTTGAACTCCGGATCGATGCCGATGCCGACCTTCCCGGCGGCGTCGGCCCACTGACGCTTGAGGTGCTCGGTGGGGGTCACGATGGTGATAGCCCTGATCACCCCGCGACTGAGCAGCTCGCTGGCGATGCGCAGGGCGTAGGTCGTCTTGCCCGCGCCCGGCGTCGCCACGGTGAGGAAGTCACGTGGCTCGCGCCTGAAGTAGAGGTCGAAGGCCTCTTGCTGCCAGGCGCGCAGCTTGGGGGCGGTGCCCCATGCGGCGCGGTCTGGATAGGAAGGCGAAAGGTGGGACGCGGCGAAGGTGCTCACCGCATCACCTCTGGGGTTCGTGTGCTTCGCTCTCTCACAGTGACCCGATAGTAATCGGGCCCACCGACAAGACGTGCCGTGAGCCGCGGATTCTGGCCAAGGTCTTCCTCACGTGTTAAGGGGCTTATCGGAGACTCGTCATGACCGCGTCGAGGGCCTGTCTGCGTGCGGTTTCCTCGGGTTGGATCAGTCCGACGAGCAGGACGGCCCGGTCCCCCCGAGTGACGAGCATCACTCTCATGAACGCGGGCCGGTTGACCACGTCCTGGTATTCCGCCCGCAGCGCCCGCGTGTGGCCCCCAGGGATCTCCTTGTCCTCGACGATGTTCACACGATCACCTTTCAGCAGGAGCCTGGAGTAAAGCTCCGCCGCCTGGGCCGTGGCCTCCTTGGCGTTCTCTCCGGGTCCGGGCACCGGCCTGGCCATGACCAGGCCGCCGCTCCCGTCCCTGGCGACCGACGTGAACCCCGTCACCGGGGGCACCGCACCCACGCTCCAGCCTTCTGGCAAAGTCGCCGTCACCCCGGCCAGCGCGTCGCTCAGCCTGCCCGTCTCCGCCTGCGGCTCGGTGATCCGCAACACCACCGCGGTCGCCCCCGCCACCAGCCCGGTCCCGGCCAGCAGCGCCGCGAGCACAACGGCCCACCGCCGCCACAGGCGGGCTCCGGCCCGCCTGCGCACCCCTGGGTCCACCGGGGTGCCGTAGAGCCGGGCGGACGGCGGCAGCGTGTCCCACGGCGGCGCGGACAACGGCCCGCCGCCTTCCGGGCCTCTCTCCCAGCCGTCCCCCTGGAGACTCCGCCCCCAGTCGTCCCG
>NZ_VCKY01000280.1 GCF_005889735.1 Nonomuraea turkmeniaca | reverse complement strand
GACCTGGGGTTGATCAGAACACGATGGTTATGCCATGTCTGAGCGAATGACGATCGAGGTCGAGGGGCGGCGGGCCAGCTATCTGACGGCGGGCGAGCGCGGTCCCGTGGTGTTGCTGCTGCACGGGGTGGGGCACCTGGCACAGGCGGCCGCGACCCGTGGGTACACGCCCGGGGCGGTGACCGCGCCGGTGGTGGTGATCCCCTTCTCGGTGTGGGCCTGGCGGCGGTTGCGGTCCGCCGGGGTGCCGGTGCACTCCGGGCGCTCGGGCCTGGCGGCGACGGCGGCCTTCCCGCTGGTGCTGGGCGGCGTACATGCGCTCGCCCACGCGCTCACCCAGCCGCGCCGCGCGAGCGGGCCTGACGCGACCCCCGAGGCAGGCCGGCCGCGGCTCAGGCTCGGCCGGCGGATCCGACCACGTCGGCGAAAGCCTGGGCGACGGGGCGCCAGGTGGCGATGAGCCTGCTCTCAGCGGCCTTGACCTGGGCGGTCAGCTCCTCGGCCGCCTCCAGGTCCGACTCGGCCGCCCAGGAGGCGAAGATCTCGGGCGTGGCCTCGGGATGGAACTGGACCGCCCACGCGGCCTCACCCAGCCGGTACGCCTGGTTCGGATACCGGGAGCCGGTCATCAACGGCACCGCCCCGTCCGGCAGCCGCGTCATGGCGTCCTGGTGATACTGGACGGCCACGGCCGTGCCGACGCCCGACAGCAGCCGGTCGGAAGCGACCGAGGGCAGCGCGACCACCTCGCACGCGCCCACCTCCAGCCCGGCGGCGCCCCGCTCCACCGCGCCCCCGCAGGCCATCGTGAGCAGTTGCGCCCCGAGGCAGATGGCGAGCGTGGGCGTCGCCTCGTCCACGGCGCGGCGCAGCAGGTCCCGGGTGGCGGGCTGCCACGGGCTGCGTTCGTCCTCCCAGGCCGCCGCCGCACCGCCGAGCACGATCAGGCCGTCCGCGGCCCGCGCGGGCACGTCCTCCCCCAGGTACGGCCGCACGACGTCACAGGCCACTCCCAGCCAGCCGCCGAGATACCCGAGACCGGCCTCGGCCTCGTGCTCGATTACGGTGATGCGCATACCGGGTAATTTATCCGGAACTTTCACCCTGAACGGCCCATCCCACACGCCGTGGAGACGTCGACGGACGACGATCCCCAGCGGTTCGGGGAGTACCGGCTGGCCGGGCGGCTCGGGGCGCGCGGCGAGGTGGCCGCCGCGGTGTGCGCGCGGGCCGGGCGGCCCCTGAGCGCGGCCGAGTGGGCGTGTCACCTGATCGGCGTGCCATACCGGGCGATTTGTCCTTAGGATCCGGCTATGAGAGTGGATGAGGTCGGCGGGCTGCGGATCGCCACGTTCGGGACCGGGCCGCGGGTGATCATCGCGGTGCACGGGATCACCGCCTCGCTGATGGCATGGGGCGCGGTGGGGCGGCGGCTGCCCGAAGGGTGGTCGCTGGTGGCGATGGACCTGCGCGGGCGCGGGCACAGTGCTGCGTTGCCCGGCCCGTACGGGCCGCCGCGGCACGCCGAGGACGTGCTGCGGGTCGCCGACCACGTGGGCGCCGGGCCGGACGCGGTGCTGACCGGTCACTCCATGGGCGCGTTCGTGGCCGCGCTGGCCGGTGCGCGGCGGGACTTCGCCCGGATGGTGCTGGTGGACGGCGGGATCCCGTTCCCGCCGCTGCCCGAGGGGGTGGACGCGGACGCCGCGCTGGAGGCCACGCTGGGGCCCGCACTGGCGCGGCTGCGGCAGACGTACCCGTCGGCGGAGGCGTACGTCGACTTCTTCAAGGGCCATCCGGCCTTCGCCGGGCACTGGAACGACGACGTCGAGGCGTACGTCCGCTACGACCTGACGGGACCCGCGGGCGCGCTGCGGTCACGGGTCGTGGGCGAGGCGGTGCTGCAGGACGGGCGGTGGCTGAACACGGCGCAGGCCGAGGCCGGTGCGGCGCTAGAAGCGATCAAGTCTCCGCTGTTCCTGCTCCGGGCGCCGCGCGGGCTGCTCGACCAGCCCGTCGGCCTGCTCCCCGACGACCTGACCGCCCCATGGGCGGCGCGGCTGCCGGGACTGCGGGACGAGATGGTGCCCGACTGCAACCACTACACGATCATGTTCGACGACCGCTGTGTGACGACCGTCGTCGAGCGGCTCACCGGCGCCGGGTAAACGATCATCGTGCCCCCGCACGCGGCGAGGGCACGATCTCCAGGCCGTGAACCGGCCGCGGCACAAGGCGGCCGGACGGCGGTCAGCGTGGAGCGATCCACGTGGCGCGGGCGGCCGCCACCAGCGTCCCGTCCATCTCGTAGATGGCGCTCTGGCCGTACATCTTGCGGCCGTCGCGGCCCGTCGGGCGGGCCACCACCGAGTAGCGGCCACCGGGCTGGACGGACCGGTGGATCTGCAGGGCCAGCCGTCCGAGCAGCGCGGTCTCGCCGGGGCCGAAGTGCGCCCAGCCGGTGATGCAGTCGAGCACGGCGCCGATGATCGAGGCGGGCACGCCGTCCTCGCCCGTCACCGTGAACGGCACCCGCCAGCCGGCGGCCACCAGGTCCGTGCCCTCGACCGGACCGGGGAAGATCCGCAGGCCGTCACCCGGCTCGCGCAGCCCGCAGGCGAAGCACTCGGCGAACGGGTGCGCCTGCAGCCCGACGAACCCGGCCTCGGCGCGGGCCGCGTCGTTGAACGGCACGAAACCGGGCCCCTCCAGGTCCTCAGCCACGGGGATGGCCTCGACGAGGAGCTTGTCGCCGTGCGAGAGGGACGCGGAGTTGGCCACGTGCTCCAGCCGCAGCTCGGTCTCCAAGGGTGAGGGGGCATGGAGCGTGACCTCGACGGCTGATCGACCGCCGTTGAGCGAGTCCGCCATGGTGCCGGCGATCCAGCCGCCGTTGGCGATGCCCTCGGGCCCGCGGAAACGCTGGGGAACGGTCAACACGGTCTGCAGGGCAGCCGTCGTCATGCCACATCCTCCAATATCGCCACATGAGGCGCAAAGTCCGGAAATACCATAAAGAGCAGCCCAATTTTACTGGACCGCCCGTTTACCCAGAGGGCGGGGGTCCGGATGGTGCCCCATACACCCGCATAACGCCTCGAAGGGGTCCGAAACTTCCCCCACCCTGATGTGAGGCTAGGCACCGTAGGTGGCACGGGCGTGACTCGAGGGTCAGAAGCAACGAAAATCGGCCTCACTCCGGGAACGATCCCGGCGTGAGGCCGATCAAGGCGTTGGCAGTACTCTAGCCGGGCATTCCGACATCCCGCGCCCAATCCCCGATACGGGCCGTCAGGTGCACACTGTCGGCATGGACCGGCTGACCTCTTGGGAGCGGCGCACGAGTGTGGCGCTCCTCGCCATCGGCGTAGTGTTCTTACTGAGCTGGGCGATCCCCGTCCTCGTCCCCAATCTGCCCACCGCCGCGGACACCGCGTTGTGGTACCTCCAGGTCATCACCTGGGCCCTGTTCACCGCCGACTACCTGATCCGCGTCACGCTCGCCCCCCGCCGCCTGCGCTTCCTCGTCAGGAACATCCCCTCCCTCCTGGTCGTCCTCCTCCCCCTCCTGCGGCCCTTGTGGCTGCTGCGGGCCCTGCTCCTGCTGCACGTCATCGCCGACCGCATACGGCTCCCGCTGCGCCTGCGCGCCGTCGTGTACGTGTCCGGCACGGCCCTGTTCCTGTGCATGGTCGGCAGCATCGCCGTCCTGGACGTGGAACGCGACAACGGCAACATCAAGACCATCGGCGACGCGATCTGGTGGTCGCTCACCACCATGACCACCGTCGGGTACGGCGACCGCTTCCCCATCACCGCAGAGGGCCGGCTGGTGGCGTCGGGGCTGATGATCGCGGGTATCGCCCTGGCCGGCGTCGTCACCGCCGCCATCGCCTCGTGGTTCGTCGAGCGGTTCGAACGGACGGCGGCCCTGGATCGCCGTACCGAGGCCGGGCTGGCCCAGGTCGCCGCCGAGCTGACCGAGACCCGCAAAGCACTGGCCGACCTCGCCCATACTCATAACATGCTGCGCGACGAACTCGCCACGCTCACGGCCCGCCTGAACTCGTAACCATTTGAGCGCGCGGCGGCCCGCGGCCTCGGCGAGGCTGGTCGTTGCCGGCGTGATCGGAGCGAAGGGGACGTGGATCGTGCGGAGTGAGCCTGTGCAGGGCGCGATGGTGCGGTACCCGTCCGGATCCCTGGTCATCCTGACCGGGCTCCCGGGCGCGGGCAAGACCACCCTGCTGCAACGCCTGTACGGGTTGCACGGCGCGGAGAGCACGCCGGTCGCGAGCGGCGCGGTCATGGTGATCGACTCCTCGCAGTCCCGGCGCCATTGGGACGGCCGGCTTCCCTGGGCCCCCTATCCACTGCGCCGCGCCGTCGTCTTCATCACCCACCTGACCCGCATCCGGCGCGCACTGGCCGGCGGGCAGTCGGTCATCGCCCACAACCGCGGCTGCGGCCCGTACGTGCTGCGCGGCTTCGCCTGGCTGGCCCGCCGCCACGGCGCCGCCTTCCACCTGCTCCTGCTGGACGCCCCTGCCGACCTCGCCATAGCCGGACAGCGTGCGAGGGGCAGGGTGGTCGCGCCCCGCACGTTCGCCCGCCATGAACGCCGGTGGGCGGGCCTGGTGGCCCGGGTCAAGAACGGCGACCCGGCACCGGCGGCCGGCGCTCTCATCGTCGACCGCGCCGAGGCGGCCCTCCTGGAGTCCATCGTCTTCGACGGCAGCGGCGGCAATCTGACAAACGGAAATTTCCGGATAACGGAATAACTTCATTCCCACAGATTCCTCTGGTCACTCCATACGCTTGCCGCTCAGACGTAAACGGGGAAACGTTCCAATCGTCAGCCACGGGGAGGCGCGGGCATTGCTGAGCTCTTCTCGCATGCCCGCTCGTATCGGCTGCTGGCGGTAGATCCCCTCTCTACCCCTCGGAGGACCAGTGAGACTACGGTCTCTGCTGGCGGGCGCATCTGTGCTCGCCATGACGACAACGGCCTTATTTTCGGTCGGCGAACCCGCGCAGGCGTCCACCGGCGACCCCGAGGTCGCCAAGAGCGTCGCGGCTGACGTGCAGAGCGGCGAGAAGGTACGCGCGATCATTGAGCTGAAGCCGGGCGAAAGCGTCTCGGCCGTCGCGAGTACGGCCGAGAAGGCGTCCACGAGCACGAATGTGGTCGACGCGACGAGTTCTAACGAATTCCTGGTCGCCACCCTGGACAAGAAGACGTTCAACGCCGTCAAGACCGACGACCGGATTGCGGCGATCTACGAGGACCAGCTCAGTGCGCCCTCGCTGGACGTCAGCACCAAGCTGATCGGCTCGGACAAGGCCAACGAGGCCGGATGGACCGGCAAGGGCTCGACCGTGGCGGTCCTCGACACCGGCATCGACCGTGACCACCCGTTCTTCTCCGGACGGATCGTGAGCGAGGCCTGCTTCTCCAGCACCGACCCCAACCCGGACTACCGGGCAGAGTCGCTGTGCCCGAACGGCGAGGAGCAGCAGACGGGTCCGGGTGCGGCCGACGCCGAGACCGCCAAGTGCGTGGTGAACGGCTCGAACGAGTGCGACCACGGCACGCACGTGGCAGGCATCGCGGCGGGCAAGAAGGCCGCGAACGCCCCCTCCAACGGTGTCGCCCCCGAGGCGGGCATCCTTCCCATCCAGGTCTTCTCCCGATTCAACGGCCCCGTCTGCGGGGAGCGTACCCCGTGCTTCCTCACCTTCACCTCTGACCAGAAGCGGGCGCTGGAGTACCTCAAGGGCATCGCCGGCTCGCAGAAGGTCGTCGCGGCCAACATGAGCCTCGGCGGCAAGGTCAAGCTGACCGCTCATTGCGACAACAACGCATACGGTGCGCTCCGGCCTGAGGTGGCCGCGCTGCTTCAGGCCGGCGTGACCACTGTGGTCGCCTCAGGCAACTCAGGCTTCACCGACGGCGTCGCCAGCCCGGCCTGTCTGTCTCAGGTGCTCGCGGTCGGCGCCACGGATGACCAAGACGCCCCAGCCGCGTTCGGCAACCGAGGCCGGCTGCTCGACCTGTTCGCACCTGGCGTAGGTATCGTCTCCTCCATCCCGGACGACGTCTTCGGCCCGAACAGCGGTACTTCGATGGCGGCTCCGCACGTGGCCGGCGCGCTGGTGCTCATGCGACAGGCGTACCCCAACATGTCCGCCACCGGGCTTGCCGAGAAGCTGCAGAGCACCGGCAAGGCCATCCGCTATGACAGCGGCAACGCGCAGGTGACCACCAAGCGCATCGATCTCACGGCCGCGCTGCCGCCCAAGCCGACCCAGAGCCCAACGGCGACGCCCACCACCTCCCCGACCGCGACGCCCACGGCCACCCCGACGGCGACACCCACGGCAACGCCGACGCCTACGAAGACGCCCACGCCCAGCCCGACCCCGACGCACACCCACACGGGCGGCCCTGGGGACCCGGACGTCAACATCGACCTGGTTCCGGTTCCCGACGACTGCACGCGCGGCAAGGGCACCAAGCCGGTGAGCGCCAAGACCTGGGCCAAGGAGATGCTGAAGAACAAGGGCTCGCTGAGCGACAAGACGCTCCTGTGCTACCTGACGCTTGCCCAGAACGGCAGCAAGATCTTCCCCGAGCTGACCGACGCGACCACCCTGGCCAAGGCGTACAAGGTGCTCGGCACCAAGAGCAAGGCCGCCAAGGCGCTGCTCGACCGTGAGCTGCTGGCCTCCTGGCTGAATTACGCGCACGGCGTGTACAACGGCTCGGCCAAGGTCCACGGCAAGACGACGCTGTCCAAGGCCATCGCGGCTGCGGAGCGGCACCGTGCGGGGAAGAGCACGGCCGCCATGAAGAAGGCGGCGGTGTACCTGTACAAGCACGTCAATAAGTAGAAATTTCCGGAAAGAGCGGGTCACGTCGATGGCGTGGCCCGCTTTTCGTTTCCGGGTGTCGATCCAGGCGGACCTCGTTCGTGTAAGGGGTGGGAATTGAAGGAAAGGAAACACCCATGAAGCAGTACGTGCTCACCATCTACCAGGGCGACGGGCCTCCGCCGGCTCCCGAGATCCTGGACCCGGTCATGCGGGACCTCAACGCCCTCGACAAGGAGATGAAGGACGCCGGCGTGTGGGTCTTCTCCGGCGGACTGCAGCCGGCCGATCAGGCGCGCGTCGTCCAGATGCGGGGCGGCGAGGTGTTCGCCACCGACGGCCCGTACACCGAGGGCAAGGAGCACATCGGCGGGTTCACGATCATCCAGGCGCCCGACATGGAGACGGCGCTCGGGTGGGGGCGCAAGTTGGCCGAGGCGGTGGCGCTGCTGCCGGTCGAGGTACGCGAGTTCCAGGGTGAATGATCGGCTGGCCAGCCTGCCCGCATGCCGATGAGGGCGGACGCTGCTCAGGGTAGCGCTCGCCCGAGCGGCCCGGCGCACGTGTCAGCGAGCGCCGGGCTGCCGCGAACGCGATCAGAGCACGGGCAGGTAGCGGCCGAGCTCGAACTCCGTGACATGGCGGCGGTATTCGCGCCACTCCGACCGCTTGTTGCGCAGGAAGAAGTCGAAGACGTGCTCGCCCAGCGTCTCGGCCACGAGCTCGCTGCGCTCCATGACCTCGATGGCGTCGTTGAGCGAGCCGGGCAGCGGCTGGATGCCGAGGGCGCGCCGCTCGGCGCTGGTCAGCGTCCAGACGTTGTCCTCGGCCGCGGGCGGCAGCTCGTAGCTCTCCTCGATGCCCTTCAGCCCGGCGGCGAGGATCAGCGCGAACGCCAGGTACGGGTTGCAGGCCGAGTCCAGCGAGCGGAACTCGATGCGCGTCGAGCCGCCCTTGTGCGGCTTGTACATCGGCACCCGGACCAGGGCCGAGCGGTTGTTGTGGCCCCAGCAGACGTAGGAGGGCGCCTCGCCGCCCTGGCCCGCGATGGCCTCGGCGCCGCCCCACAGCCGCTTGTAGGAGTTGACCCACTGGTTGGTGATGGCGGTGATCTCGGCGGCGTGCTTGAGCAGACCCGCGATGAACGAGCGCCCGATCTTGGACAGCCGGTAGTCGGAGCCGGCCTCGTAGAAGGCGTTCCTGTCGCCCTCGAACAGCGACATGTGCGTGTGCATGCCGGAGCCGGGGTGCTCGGTGAACGGCTTGGGCATGAACGAGGCCCAGATGCCCTGCTCCAGCGCGACCTCCTTCATGACCAGGCGGAAGGTCATGATGTTGTCGGCCGTGGTGAGCGCG
Organism: Nonomuraea turkmeniaca; assembly: GCF_005889735.1. Classification (GTDB taxonomy): domain Bacteria; phylum Actinomycetota; class Actinomycetes; order Streptosporangiales; family Streptosporangiaceae; genus Nonomuraea; species Nonomuraea turkmeniaca. The sequence goes on along the minus strand of NZ_VCKY01000280.1, from coordinate 4,623 downwards.
TCGGCGTAGCGCAGGTCGATCTCCTGCTGGCCGGGCGCGCCCTCGTGGTGGCTGAACTCGACGGAGATGCCCATCGACTCCAGCATCATGATCGCCTGGCGCCGGAAGTCGTGCCCCGAGCTGTGCGGCGTGTGGTCGAAGTAGCCGCCGGAGTCGATCGGCTCGGGCCGCTCGCCGGCCTCGGGCCGGTTCTTCAGCAGGAAGAACTCGATCTCCGGGTGGGTGTAGAACGTGAAGCCCATGTCGGCGCACTTGGCGAGGGTGCGCTTGAGCACCCAGCGCGGGTCGGCGTGCGACGGCGAGCCGTCCGGCATCAGGATGTCACAGAAGATGCGCGCGGCGCCCGGCGTCTCGCTGCGCCAGGGCAGGATCTGGAACGTCGAGGGGTCGGGCTTGGCGAGCATGTCGGACTCGTAGACGCGCGCGAACCCCTCGATGGCCGAGCCGTCGAAGCCGATGCCTTCGGCGAAGGCCCCCTCGAGCTCCGCGGGCGCGATGGCGACGGACTTGAGGAAGCCGAGAACGTCGGTGAACCAGAGCCGGATGAACCGGATGTCGCGTTCCTCGAGCGTGCGGAGCACGAACTCCTGCTGGCGGTCCAAGGCATCCCCTCAATAAGACAGAACAGGTCTCCTACCAGGATGCCGTGTCCGTGTTTCGCACACGTTACGGGGGGCACCGGTGCGAGCCTCGCTGACAAAGACCCCGCCCCGCCTTACTGTGATCACGCAGTCAGTCTCGGGGGAGGCATTGGTGGCTATCGACCTGCTCAATCACAAGCTCGATCGGGCGTTCGACCACATCGACGCGAGCGGCAACGGCGTCGTCGAGCGTGAGGACCTGCTGGGTCTGGGCGCCCGCATTCTGGTGGGCTTCGGGGAGTCCCCCACCTCGGTCACCGGGGCGAGCCTCGTCGACAGCTTCGACGGCATCTGGTCCGTCCTGTCGCAGGCGCTCGAGCGTGACGTCGACTCCGGCATCGCGCGCCCGGACTTCCGCACCGCCATGACGGAGGCGTTCGTCTTCGGCGACCGGTACGACACGGTGTTCAGGCCGGCCACGGTCGCGGTGGCGGAGCTGTGCGACGGCGACCGGGACGGCGAGATCGGCCTGGCCGAGTTCCGCACCATGTTGTGCGCGTTCGGCGTCGCCTACGACGACGTGGATGAGGCGTTCGATCGCCTCGACCGGGCGGGCAAGGGCACGCTGAGCGTGGACGGTCTGGTCGCGGCCGCCTCCGAGTACTACCGCAGCGACGACCCGAACGCCACGGGTAACTGGCTCTTTGGTCCACTGTGAGCATCACCATGAGCACCACCGTGTTCGCCACGGTGCGCACCGCGCTGCGTTCCGTGCTGGGTTCGATGATGCCGTTGCCGCGCCGGGGCGGCGCGGCGGCTCTCGCGCTGCTGCCCCTCATCGAGCGGGTGCCGGCGATGGCCCAGCCGTGCCGGATGCACCCGGCCGTGTACGCGATCGAGGCCGCGGTCATCGACTGGGCCAGGAGGACGGGCCTGCGGGCCGATCCCGGCGTCGGCTTCCACCGGATGGCGGGCCGGGCGTTCGCCGAGTTCGACGCGGCCGCGGCGGCGCTGTTCGCGCAGTGGCTGACGTGGCTGTTCCACCTGGACGACGAGCTGGACGAGGGCGAGTGCCGGCTGGAGGTCTTCCACGGCATGCTCAAGGGGGCGGCGCGCCATCCGCTGGAGGCGGCGTTCGCGGACCTGTGGCGGGTGACGAGCGTGCGGATGAGCGACCGGTGGCGGGCCAGGTTCGCGGTGGGCCTGCAGCGGCAGCACGACGCCTGCCGTACCGAGGCCGACAACCGGGCGGCGGGCCGGATGCCGACGCTGGAGGAGTACCCGGCGCTGCGCAGGGGCACGGTGGGGCCGTACCTGTACGACCTGGTCGAGCCGTGCCTGCGGGTGGAGGTGCCGGCCTGGGTGCACGAGTCGGAGCCGTGGCAGCAGCTGGTGGACGCGTGCAGCGACGTCACGGCCTGGTGCAACGACGTGGCCTCCCGCCCGAAGGAGCACGGCGACGTGCACAACTTCGTGGTGCTGGCGATGCGTCAGCTGGGGCTGAGCGAGCGGGAGGCGACGGCCTGGGTGCTGGACAGGATCGTCCGGCGCTGCGAGGACATGCAGGCGGCGGCCCGGCGGCTGCCGCTGGACGACCTGGTGCCCAAGGTGGCGAGGGATGTCAGCAAGGTGGCGTGCGCCTACCTGGCGGCGCCCCGCGCGCACCTGGACTGGCTCCTGGAGTCCACGCGTTACGCCTGACCGGCGAGCGGTCCGTTCACGACGAAGGCTACGCCTGACCGGCGACGGTCCGTTCACGACGCAGGTCACGCCTGACCGGCGAGCGTGTCGCCGGTCGGGGTGCGGCGGTAGACGACCTGTTTGCCGACCCGCATCCCGACCGCGAGCCCGCCGCCGCTGAGCACGCCGAGGTGCTGGCTGACCGCGCCCGGCGTGAGCGACATGCGCGTGGCCAGCGCGGAGGTGGTGCTGGGCTCGGCCAGCGCGAGCAGGATCTGCGCCCGGCTCCGTCCGATCAGCGCCGCCAGCGCGCCGGGCGCGGGCGGCGGGCCCTGCTGCCACAGCGTGCCGACGCCGTACACGGGGTAGACGAGCGTCGATTGGTACGGCGCCGACATGACCGCCACCGACGGTCCCCAGAAGGCGCTGGGCACCAGCACGAGCCCGTCGCCGTGCAGGCCGCTGATCTCGCAGTGGGACCGGTCGATGAGCAGCCGCTCGCCCGTCCAGACCACGGTGGGGTCGAGCCCGGCGAACAGCTCGCTGGCGCCGCCCTGGGCCAGCTGCCGCGAGCGGCGCAGGACGTCGCGTTCGAGCAGGGCGTACACGCGGGGCCAGTACTCGGAGAAGCATGAGTCCCAGTACGCCTCCAGCGTGCGGGCGACCCTGGCCACGCCGGCCTCGGGGTCGGCCATGAACCGCTCGAGCACGGCCCGGTTCGTGCCCTGCACGCGCGCGGCCTCTTCCCCGGCCCGCGCGGGGGAGGCGGTCCTGACCCGGTCGAGCTCGGCGGCGAAGTCCGGCAGCGGCGTGTCGGGCGGCGGGGTGACGAAGTCGGCGATGTAGCCGGCCGGCGGCACGAGCGCGAACAGCTCCGCCAGGCCGAGACCGGCCAGCCGGGGCCGGACGGCCTTGATCCACGGCAGGTGGATCGACTGCCTGGCGGGCTGCTGAAGGGTACGCAGGCTGGCCACGAGCTCCCACATCGGGGAGAACGCGAACCGGATGCGTGCCACGTCCTCCGGCTTCAGGATCCAGGTTATGGACATCCTTTTAGTGTGCGCTAAACCGTTCGCACCAGGAAACGGGACATATCACTCTTTGTCGCGTGTCTAGCGCAACTGTCGAGAAGCCATCTTTCCTCCGTTCCCAGATCGGCGGCCTGCCCCGCCCGTTCTGGGCCCTCTGGGGCGGCACGCTGGTGAACCGCCTGGGCACCATGGTCATGCCGTTCACCGGGGTCTACCTGACGCAGTCCCGCGGCCTGTCGCTGACCGGCGCCGGCCTGGTGATGGGTGTCTTCGGCGCGGGCTCGCTGCTGTCGCAGCTGCTCGCCGGCGTGCTCACTGACCGCGTCGGGCGCCGGGCCACGCTGTCGGGCGGCATGCTGGCCACCGCCGCGGCCATGCTGGCGCTCGGCTACAGCACCTCGGTGCCGGCGATCCTGGCCTCGATGTTCGTGCTCGGGCTGGTGATCGACGTCTACCGGCCCGCGTCCAACGCCCTAGTCGCCGACCTGGTCTCGCCCGCGGAGCGGCCCCGGGCGTACGGGTTGCTGTTCTGGGGGATCAACCTCGGCTACTCGGTCGGCATGACGGCCGGCGGCTGGCTGGCGGGCCACGGATTCATCTGGTTGTTCTGGATCGACGCGCTGTCGAGCGTGGCCTTCGCGGTGCTGGTGTGGCGGGCGGTCCCGGAGACGCGGCCCGCCGAGCGGGAGTCGGGCGGCGGGTTCGGGGTGGTGCTGCGCGACCGGGTGATGGTGGCGTTCACGCTGGTCACGCTCGGCCACGCGCTGCTCTACTCGCAGACGATGACCATGCTGCCGGTGGCGATGACCAAGGTCGTGAAGCTGACGCCGGCGCAGTTCGGGCTGGCCATGGCGCTGAACGGGGTGCTGATCGTGGTGGTCCAGCCGCTGGTCTCCGGCTGGCTGGGGCGCAGGGACGCCTCCCGCACGTTCGCGCTGGGGCTGGCCGTGATCGGGCTCGGGTTCGCCCTGACCACGTTCGTCACGAGCACGTTCTGGCTCGCCGTGACGATCGCGGTGTGGACGGCGGGCGAGATCGTCACGGCCGGCATCGCCGGCTCGATCGTGGCCACGCTGGCGCCCGCGGAGCTGCGGGGGCGGTACTCCGGGTTGTTCGGGTTCGCGTGGTCGGTGGCCGCGGTGCTGGCGCCGCTGCTCGGCGGGCCGCTGCTGGATGTCGGCATGGGGGCGCTGTGGTTCACGATGGGCGGGGTCGGGCTGGTGTCCGCGGCCGGCATGCTCGTACTCGGGCCGGCGATCCGGCGGCGTTGAGAGAATTTTGATCGGGCATTGGCACTTGCCCGATAATTTCCACCCATCCATGGGGTGGGA
>NZ_VCKY01000027.1 GCF_005889735.1 Nonomuraea turkmeniaca | reverse complement strand
CCCCCGCACCTGGCCCACCAGCAACCCCCCGGCAAGGATCGCCGGCGCCAGCAACGCCCCGAACAACACAACGGGCCGCCGCCGCACCTGCCTGCACCGCCTCCTGGTCACAGACAGACGCTATCCACGGTCCCTGCCCCCGAATCTGATCACTTGTCATGCCTTTACCGCAGCTCAGAGCACCCATAACCCAGCCCGCCAAACTCATCCCAGACCTACGTCCCACGCAGTGCCAGACTTTCGCTAGGCTTACGGGAGTCCGCCTCCGTAGCTCAGGGGATAGAGCACCGCTCTCCTAAAGCGGGTGCCGCAGGTTCGAATCCTGCCGGGGGCACTCATCTCCACCAGGCATTTTGCCGTCTGACCTGCGGTTTCTCGGCCGTAGGTCTTTTGCTTCCCAGGGCCTTGGTGGGCAGCAAAGGGCACCTGTATGCAGCCGTAGGACCATGATCACGGGATATATGCGGGATGATCTTGCTGGCGTTTTCCCAGGTCACTCCTAGTTTCATGGGTCACGCTGGCAAATGGCTCTTGCCTCTGAGCTGAGGTCTCGGCCTACTATTCCCACGGCCCGTCCAGCTACGCCGCCCATCCCGCTCATCGTCGGCTCCGGTGTCACCACGATCCGGAGGCGCCTCACGGCCGCTGCGGCCCCATGAGCGCCGGGCCCCAATGGTCTCCCGCCGCCTGCGTTGCCCGGCTACAGCCAGTTCTCGCCGCGGACGATGTAGTACTGGATCGCGGTGAGCGTACGGTGGCGAAGGTAGTCGCCGTTCTCATGGTTCAGATGAGTGGCCGCCGCTCGGCGCAGTGCGTTGGCAGCGGCCTTCTCCAGATCGGGGTCGAGCGCGTGCCGGAGTGTCTCGACCGCTTCCTGCCGCAGCATGAGCCGGCCGATTTCCGTGTCGTGGCCCGGCACGGCAAAACCGGTCGCACCGGAGCGCTCGTACACGACCTGGGCCTCCTGCCGCAGTGCCGCGTGCAGGCTCCTGAGCCGCTCACGAGCCGCCGCTGCGCGGGCGCCTCGCTCGCCGGTGGCCAGCAGGTCCAGGACCTCCTCCACGATGTGTCCGTCAAGGCCGGTGGTACGCAGTGCCAGGTCCACGGCCAGGCGGACGATCTCCGGCAGCTTGTCCGGCCCGGGGGCGGCGGCCAGCGCGGCGATCCGCGGGTCAGCGGCGGCAAGTTCGCGCATCCGTCGGTCGAGGAACAACGCAGGGGTTGACGTGGAGTCGGACGGGATCACGAGCCGGTGGCGGCGCGCAAGCCACGCACGACCGACGCGGATACCGGACAGGCCCTCGCCCAAGGCAAAGGCGGCAGCCTTGCCGTTGCCGTGCCATTCGGCAGCGCTGACCGGCAAGGAGTCCAGCCAGTCGGCAACGGCGTCCGGGTCGTCGCCGGTGGCGGCGAACAACTCCATCGGGTCGAACGTGGCCAGGATCTCTCCGCGAGCGGCGAAGGTGACGGAGACGTGGAGGTTGACGGTCCAGCTCAGGCCCAGCGCCTCTCCACCCGAGGCGGTCAGCCGCCGCAGCAGCGCCGTGTCGGCGCCCACACAGGACATCGGCTCGATCAGAACCGCCCCGTCGCCCTCCACGCCGAACAGCGCCACCCGCCCGGATGTTTCGTCGTCTTCGTAGGAGTCCCAGAGCATCGCCTGGAGCTGGCTCCAGTCTGCGTCCACGTCGCCGAAGGGATCGGCACCGATGCCGCGCAGCGCCTCGTCAGCAGCGATGCCCTTCATCCAGACGAGGCCCACCGGGTCGGGGAAGACGTCGTCAATGTCCGCGTAGTCGCTCATGACCTCTCGTCCGTTCGCCGGGGTCTCCGGCACAGGCCGAGGCCTGTGCCGGAGACCGCTCGCCGATCAATCTAACTGATCAGTTGGGACCGATGGGATTGTCGACCCCGTCGATGCTGCAGCCTCGGAAATCGGAGATCTCTTCGGGGTACAGCGCCTCCGTGGCCACGATGCCGGGGGCTCCGCTCGCCGGTCGTGAATGCCCCAGCTGGACGACGTCCACCCAGAAGGGCGAGCGCTCTCTGATGCGGTTTCTTTGGTAGAAGACCGACAACCGGGAACCGGATGAGCAGTTGTCGCTCTCATCCATGACCTTGACCGAGTAATTGGTACCGGATCCGGCTCCCTCCAGGGTAGTCGCGAACGGGAATTCGTCGCACGAGTCCGGCCTGGAGTACGCCCCTTCGTACAACCTGCACGCCGGAATCGCGACACCGCGGTTCTTGCGGTGTATTGCTGTGTCCCGCGTACGGTGCAGGCAACCGCCGGGCTGTCCGTCCACATAATTGCAGCCGGGATTGTTGACGTTCCAGCCGCCCGGAATCTTCTTGGTCGGCCATCCAGGGGGATTGGGCTTGCTGTTCTGCGGGTCGTACAGCGCCGTATAGATATTCTCCACGCTCTTCTCGACGGATTTCTTTCCCTTGTCGGTATCGTTGGCATTGAGAATGAAGATGGGCGCCACGGACCCGACGATGCATCCTCCGGCGTGTGCCGCGATCCAGTCGGCGCTGTCGCAGATGAAGGTCTGGACGTGCTTCTTCTCCCGGAAGCGCGGATGGAAGTACCACATCAGGTCGGTGATGTCTGGGTTGTCGATGTAGCGGACGAAGGGCTGCACGGCGCAGGTGCCGACTTTGTCCGGATGGTCGAGTCCATCCCAGGGCACGCTCAGCGTGAATTCGAAGTCGCCTCCGCCGGCCCAGTCGGTGATCTTGGCAGTCCTGCCATGAGTGCCGTCCTTGACGACTCCGCCCTCGACGTAGGTGGTCTTGCAGTTGAGACCGTTCTGGCCGAGCCCCAGGTTGAGCCGACGAGACCCCCAGTCAGAGTCGATGATGTTCACCTCGTCCAGCCGTGCCCAGACCTTGATCTGGCGGCTGTTGATGCCTGCTTTGGCATCCCTGGCCTGGGTGTTCTTGTTGCCCTTGCCGACGTGTGTGTGGAAGACGAGGGTCAGGCGCCCGTACCACTTGGCCACTCTACGGACGTCTTCCTCGTCGTCGAGGTTGTTGTCCTCGTCGCGCTCGCCGATCCACATCGCGTAGCACATGTTGTAGGAGTTCTTGTAGTGGAAGGCCCGCCTTACCGGACCTAAGTACGCCGCCTCCCAGGCAGGCCGCTCAGGTTTTCCGACAGCGGTCGCGCAGTCCTCGTGGGTCAGGCGGTTGTAGGGAAACTTCCTGGAGGCCGCCGCGGCCGCGCCGAGCCTCGACGTGTCAGGGCTGGGCGCCGGCAGATCGGTGAGTGTATAGAGCTGGACGACGTCCTCCTGAGCGAGTGGCCTCTGCGAGATGTGAGCCTCGTCGAGGTCACCCTGCATGCGGGCTCCGATGCTCATCGCGGACTCGACGTTCCACGTCGGGAAGCTGATGACCTGTGACTTCACCGGCGTGCCATTCAGATAGAGCGTGGCGGTCCTGGTGGTGGCGTCGTAACTCCCGGCCAAATGGAACCAGCCGTCGACAGGCGGCTCCACGCCTGACACCACGCCCTCCACCGCGGCGTCCGGGGCGTCCGCACTGGTGAAGGTGAACACCAGCCCGTCTTCGGGGTCGTTGCCGAGCAAGAAGGGCGCCTGATGCGTACCCTTCTGCTCGAACACCGAGTAGTCCCCGTCCTTGTCGCTCCATCTGAGCCAGGCGGCGACCGTGAAACTCTGATCCGTGCGGATCACTGGCCGCGCAGTCGTCGCGAGCGCCTGCTGCTGTCCCTTGCCTGTGTTGACGGTGAGCGGCTGCCAGTCCGCCCAGGGAGAGGCCGCCTGTCCGGCGATGGCGCGGGCGCGCCAGCGGACGCTCCAGCCGTCGCTGAGCGTGCCCTCGGGAAGGGGCACGCCGGCCTGGCCACCAGAGACGACGCCGTCGACGGCTCCGGTCCAGATCTGGCCGCTGCCCTGTCCGGCGGCGGCCGGGTCGTGCTCGACCTCGAACTCCGCCCTGAGCGGCTGCCCCTCCGGGCCGTTGACGACCACACGCAGGGTCGGCGTCAGGCTCGTCGTGACGGTCTTGCCGTTCACCAGCTGCGACGGGATGACCTCGAACGTCCCCACCGCCGGGTCCGTCGTGGCCACGGCCACGGTCGCGCTCTGCCACTCCGACCATGCCGACGTGGTCGTCGCGGTGGCGTTAACGGCACGAACGCGCCAGCGGATCTTCCATCCGTTGGACAGCTTGTCCACGGGTACGGCCGCGATGGCCTGGCCTCCGGAGGTGACGGCGGCCGAATCGCCCGCCCAGATCTGGCCGGTGCCCTGCCCGGTCGCGATGGGATCGTGCTCGACCTCGAACTGACCGATCAGTGTGCCCGGAGCGGTGTCAGCGACCGTCGCGGCCAGTTGCGGCGTGAGTGAGCCCACCATGGTGGTGCCGTTCACGACCTGCGAGGGAGTAATTGCCGGCCCGCTCACCGTGGGCGAGGAGGCCGGGCCGCTGCTGGTGATGATCAGCTTTGGCGGACTGGCGAAGTCCGTTTCTTCCGCGGAGGTGAATACCCGGTAGTTGCTGACGTTGGCCTCACCGGGCGACTTCAGCACCAGGCCATGGTTGGCCGCTCCAGACGCCCAGTCCTGCGCGATGCCGGTGACGTTCCACTCCATGCTGTCCGGCCAGGTGGCGCAGTCCTCGTTGACGCCCTTGGTGTTGGTCGAGGCGTCCTCGGTGGTGAGAGCGGGTTTGTTGGCCCAGTGCACATTGTCCGGGTCCCACGCGCTGGTCAGGCGAGCGACCTGGATGCCCGCACCGACCGTGGCGCCGCAGTTCTGGGCGTCGATGGTGTTCATCGACAGCTTGGCATCCGTCACCGTGCTGCCTGCCACGGCCGCGGTATCAAACTTCAGGTGCACCCGGTACTTGTAGCCACCAGTCTGAGTGCCCGCCAGCAGGAACGAGGCGGTCGGGTCGGCCGGCCAGTCCGCGTCGTTGTCGGAGTTCACCTCGACATCGTGGTTGAGCGGCAGCGCGACCGTGGGGTCCACACGCACCGGGTAGACGGTGTCCAGAGCGGTCAGGAACCTGTGGTCCGGCTTCAGTACCAACTCGGTCCGGCCGTCTTCGGTCACCACGTCAGTGCTGACCTTGGCCTGATCAGCCCCAGGCAGGACTCCCCGGGCACCCTTCTCCCACATCGTCGGCTGCGCCGCGGAGGCGACGATCTTGCCGGCCTTGTCCTTGAGCAGCAGACGCCCGCCTTTGCCTTCATCCAAGGTGAGCCCAGTGGTCTCGACGCCGATGCGTAGTTCCAGCGGTTTCGCCGGCCGTTCACGCAGGACGACATCGTGCCGAAATCCGGTAGGCAGCACCGTCACGACCAGGTCCGCGCCCTTGCCGGCCGCGTCCGCGTAAGTGACCACGCCGCCCTTCACCGAGGGGACCGGCAACGGAGTGGGCCAGCTCAGCGCGTACCTCTCTCCTTCAGCATCGGTGAGCTCCACGAAGGGGGATTCGCCGCCGTTTGACACCTTAACGCCGATCCCGGACTTGATCGCCTTGGGGCTCAGGACGCCGTCCTGGTTGGAGAGCGAGGTGTCGATGGGGACCCACGAGCCGTTCTGTTTCGTGCGTGCCGGACCCGCGGTGATCTCGGTACTGAACGTCTTCCCGTCGGGCTGCGCGTACGTGATGCTCGTCTCGGACGTCTCCTCGGGCACCTCCACCGGCTTGCCTTGTTGAACCGCTCGGTGGGCGGCCGCTATGCGGGCCATCGGCGAGTTCGACAGCGCCGAGCCGGACTTGCCCGCCACCCACCGCGTTCCGCTGCCGAGTGTGGCGTCATGCCCGGCCGGAGTAGTGCCGACCGCGGTCGATCCCTCACCTTCATTGAACTTCCAGCGCCCGACCTCGTCCGGCACGAAGGTCGCGCCAACGGCCTCCTCCCACTGCTCAGGAGTCAGGTCGTCCGGCGTGGCGAGTCCCAGCTGAGAATCCTCCATCGAGTAGTCGAAGGGGACGCTTTCGCGTGCGGCGAGGACTTCGTCCTCCGTCATCAGCGGCGCGCTCAGTTCCTCCGTCGAGGGGAAACTGTTGTCCCGGGCGTCGCCTACGGTCGGGATTTCCTTGTACGGGATCATGAATCCCGTGGTCCTGACCGGGGCGGGCGTGTAGTAGATGATGAGGGCGGGTGGGTGGCGGTAGCCCGGGTAAGGATCGCCGCCGCCGAACTGGCTGGAGTAGTACTGGCGCCAGTTGATCGCGGCGGTCTCGCTGGCGGCCTTCAGCACCATCCCGTGGTTGGCCACGCCTTGCTGGATCCAGGCGCGGGTCATGGCGGTGACCTCGTAGAAGAGTTCCTCGTCCTTGGCGCACCAACTGGCGGGGTCGGCGTCGTAGTTGTAGCCGGCCCGGTTCACCGTCTCGGCGGCCGTGCTCGAGGGCTGGTTGTACCAGTCCAGGCTGTCAATCGTGCCGTCGAGGGTCCATGCGGAATCGACGCGCGCGGCCCGGATGCCGGAGCCGCCCATCGGGTCCCCGCACAGCTCTCCGTTGGGGCCGCCGGACTTGTAGTTCCACATCCGCAGGTCCGCGTCGTGGACGGTGGCCCCCTGCAGCACGGGGTCGGTGGTGTCGAACTTCATGTACACGCGGGCGATGTCCGCGCTGGTCGAGGTGGTGCCAGCGCGCAGGTATCCGGCAGCGGCGTTGTTGTTGTACGGGTCGTTCCTGCTGACCCAGGCGTCGTCGGGGGCGCCGCCGCCGAACCATTCGGAGGCTGCCGCCACGGTCACCGGGTAGGTCACCGCCGGGTCGGCCAGGAACTTCTCATCCGGGGAGAACACCAGCTCCGAGGTCTTCCCGGAGGTCTCCACGCGCGCCTTGACCGGGGAGGTCCTGCCCTGCTCGGGGGCGGCCTCCACCTTGGCGTCCGTCGCGGTCAGCACGATCGGCGCGGCCTTGGCCTCGCCCTTGGCGTCCTGGAGTTGCGGCAGCCCCTGCGGCGTCTTACCGAAGTTGGTGCCTTCGGGCAGGGTGAGCGGCAGCCGCACGGTCACCGGGCCGGTCGGCCGCTGCCGGAAGACCACCTGGGAGACGAAGCCGTCGGCCTGAGCCAGCACCACCAGGTCCGCCCCCGGTGCGACGGCGTCGGGGTAGGTGACCGCGCTGCCGGAGATCTTGGGTTCCGGCAGCGCGCGGGTCACGCCCAGGCCGGTCTTGCCGTGCTTGCCGTCCGCGGACACCAGGTCCTTGGTGCCGCGTCCGCCGAAGGTCAGCGGGGTCTTGACCCGGGAGGCCTGCAGCTTGCCGTCGCGGGTCACGATGCTGGTGTCGATAGGCTCCCAGGCGCCGCTGGCCGGGTTCTTGAGCTGCACGGGCCGGGTGTACAGCTCGGCTCGCAGGTTCTTGCCGTCGGGGTTGGCCCAGACCTTCATGGTCTCGGTGAACTGGGAGGGTACCTCGACGGGCTTTCCGGATTTGGCGGCCTTGTCCCAGGCGGTCTTGAGGACTGGCTCGGAAGTGGCGCCTGATGGCGTTGTCGATGCGGAGGTTGGGGTGGCGGGTGGCGTGGGGCCCTGGGCGATCGCAGGCGCGCTCATGAGCGAGAGCGGCAGTGTCAGTGCCGTGATCAGGGCAGCGCGGCGGCGTGTCCGGGCGGATAAGCCGGACGCTGATCGGCGTGTTTTCACTCACAGCCTTTCGAACAGACGTGGCAAAACCAGCCGATCATCACATAGGGCAAAGCTAAAAGTAAAGATCGTTTTCAGTAACGGGAAAGAGATGCTCCGTAGGGGACAGCCGACACGCAGGCGACCTCGCCGACACGGGCGGCCCAGCGCAGGTGAGCGGCGGCTTCGAGGGGATTGCCTGTATGAATCGCATACGTTGGTGAGTACGGCAATGACTCGGCCTGTCTCTGCCTACTTGCTCGACCTGGTGTGACCATGTGGCTATAGGACCGAACCGGAGAGGCCGCCCGCTGCGTACGTCCTGGCGTCTGGGCGTCTCAGAGCCGGGGAAATGACCATGCTGGTACGTTATGCGCCCCTCGCGGGGCCGGCTGGGCTGGGGGACAATCCGATCGTCCTCGTCCGAGCTGGAGACCCGTTATGACGACTTCGCCGTCACCGGTTCCGACTCCGCAGGCAACTCCCGATCGGCCGACGGCCGATCCCCATCCCCGGACCGATACGACGCCGGCGCCTCCATCCCTGACCCCGCCGCCGGTCGCCGAACCGCCCGACTGGAATTACTCGGGGATCGATCCCAATCTGATGCACGACTTTGAGCGCGACCTTGGCCAGGCGGAGACCACGCTCGGCAGAAGCGAGCCACATATCCGCCGGATACTGCAGGACCTCGATCTGGACACCTCGCGGCTGAATGCGATTCGGGAGCTCGGTAACTGGATCGGGGCCAAACGCCCGGAGTTACGGCGGCGCAACGAGACCATCCAGGCCGTGACCACGAAATGGGGCACAGACACGACCGGCGGCAAGCGCCCCTTCGACGAGGCGCTGTACACCAGGGCTTCCGGCGATCCCGACGCGTACGCCGCCGCGCTCAAGCTGGGCGAGGTCTCCCCTACCGGCAAGGTGGACGAAAAGACGATCGCTGAGCTGGAGAAGCGGGCGGGTGACCCGCAGTTCGCCACATCCCTGATGTACGCGCTGGGGACCCAGCGGTTCCGTCACCTTATGGCAGCGCTGGCGTACCCGAAGGACGCCAGCAAAAAGCGGCTGCAGGCGGCCCTGGGCAAGGCCCTCGGCGCGGCCAGCTCACGATTGAATAAGTCGTGGCAGAAGGAACTGCTCTCTAACCTGCGAGTGCCGGTAGATCAGCACGGGCTGGCGAATTTGCTTCCGCATGGGAAGTTCAACAAAGACTTCTTAATCAGCGTGGCGGTGACGCTGGAGGCCATCGACCGAAAGACGTGGAAGGACGGGCCGGAGAATCCGGAGGATCCGATGGTCGGCGCGTGGAAGGCGCTCGCCAAGCATCCGAGAGCGGCCCAAGAATTCCTCATTTTCAATCCCGGCGTGTTGCAGCGCTTCGTGGCCGAACGCCCCATGTACGACAGCGGCAAATCCTTCGGCCAGGCACTGGAGGCCGCGACGATGACCTACCGGGACCGCGACGGGACACCACAAGAGCGATCACCGGGATTCTACTCGGCCAAGCTGGTCACGAACCTCATTAATTTGCAGGGCCAACTCTACCTGGAAGAAAAACCGGTGCACGTGCCGATTGCAACCAATACCCGCATCCTGACCGCATATATGAATGACGTCACCCGTATCGCACGGACACCCAGCAGGGGAGATTCAGAAGTATTCACGGCAGACCGACCAAATCTGCCACCCGAGGATCAGGTCTGGGGCGCGGCATTCAACCGGGATCATATGCGGAGGGTCATGAGTCGCGCGTTTCAGCACGACCCGAAGGCGTTGGCAACACTGACGACAGCCCAGACCGCATGGGCGAAGAAGATGCTGGATTATGGAGCTGCACAGGCGGCCGCGGGAAAGGGAAGAAACGCTCTTCTAGTCAATGCAAGGGAAGCTGCTGCCGGTTTTGGATTGATAGCCGACGCCAGCGGGATCGCCAAAATAAAGGCGGGCAAGGAACAGGACGCAGCCCAGGAGCGGAATATGAAGCTGTTCATGGCTGCGGTAAACACTGGACTCGGCATTCCACAAGCTGCTCCCTGGGCGATAGCAGCTAACATCCTAGGCTCGTGGACCAGCTTGATCGAAGAGACTGCCAAGACCGAAAAGAATGCGAACAAGGGAGCACACGAGGCCAACACAGGAAAGGACAAGGCCGAGTTCTTGGTCGAACAACTCACTATTGACGCCATGCTCAGGCACGGATTGTTTGGCAAGAGCGACCCTCCTGCCCCTACACATCCGTGGAGCTCGCTGGAAGATCTGGACGAGGGAGACGACCCTCGCAAGTCGCCGAACAACTTCCTGAAAGACGGCGGGAGCTCGCTGATGACTCCGAAAGAGATGGCCCCGTACCCGGGGGATGTCCAGCCACGCCTCGATGCCTTCGACAGATGGCTGCGTGAAGGGTTTGCCGGAAAGCAGTGGGAGGAACTTGAAGAGACGTTGAAAGACGGCATCCGCGACGGCGCGTCGGGGTTCAAAGAATCATGAAAGGCCACATCTTCTCCCCAATCGCGACAATAACTGCATTACTCCTGCTGGCCGCTTGCCAGGAACAAACGAGCCCTCCGGTAAACACGACACCACTTCCGTCGGTCGCGGCTCCACCATATATCTGCGACTATATTCCGCTGGGCGCGGTACAACTGATGACTGGCATACGCGAACCAATCGTCAAAGGCAATTTCGACTTGACTGTGGGCAAAGAGCTGGACGGAAAGAACTATGGCACCGGCGGTTGCTGGATCTACCAACCGACGGGAAACAAGTCGAAGGTGCTGCAGATTTCCCTCTCTCCCGCCGGATCGAAACAAGAGGTGGAGTGGGAGATCAGCCAGGGAGCCAAGCCTCTTCCCGAGATCATTCCCGGAGCGATCGGCCATTACAGTCAGGACGGCAGCGCTGATAACGCTCAGGCGTCTGCGGTTCTCGTACACGGCCTCAACGAGGTGATCGTAGACCTGATTCACGGTGTCAAGGGACGGGACAATGCCGCCGACGCGGCCGCCTTGATGGAGTTGATCGCACCGAAGTTGATCCCCGGTGCGACCCCCACCACCGAGAAGACCAGGGACTGAGCCGATGCCCGCGATGGTGAAGAACCCACTGCACGAGGCACTCCAGCACGCCATACGCACGATAGGCCCGATGATCGAGCAGCTCAACGTTGACGTCGACAGGCCCTGCCGAGCCTTCCATACCGGCAAGGTCTGGACCGGCCCCTCCGCCAAGCTGTTCGATACCCAACTCACGCACTTCAGTACACGAGCCCGTACTTCCGGCCAGGCAATCATGGAGGAGTTGCGGCAGGTGCTCAGCCGTACACCGAGTGAGGTTACTGAAGAAGAGGCTACCTCCATCAAGCACAAATATAGACTTTCCTAACGCCAACGTGATCACACTTCGGCCATGACGGGCGGAAAGAACCGTTTCGAGAGTGGTGCACCTCGGTTCTGTCGTGAGGATTCAGGCAACTGTTCGGCGGCGGAGAATAGTAGAACAGGAAGTCCAAGCAGGTGGAAGTGGGCCCACGCCCAGTGTAGAACCGATCGAGACGGCTTCACACAACATCGGTCCTGCCGCGCGGACCTTGGCCGTACAACGCCGTTAAACGCTCGTCTACCCGGGACGGGATACCACATGCGACTCACACACATACCGAGCTGATCGTGCCGATATTTCAGGAGGGGAAAACCAGATCTGTCGTTGCGCATGACCGTTCGCTCGATCTGTTCGCCAACCGCTACGAGCTGACCCGGCATGTCGTCACACTCATCAACGAAGACCCACCCCCAGAACGGATCCTCTACCTGCACGGGCTGGGCGGAAACGGCAAGTCGTTGCTGCTGCGGCACCTGGAGAAGCGTTGCTGCCTGCGTACCGACAGGTGGGAGAGCGTTCACGACGCCTCTGACCCCGAACTTCTGGAGCAACTGGCCCAGCATGGTCAGCAGGTGCCCATGGCCAGAATCGACTTCGGAGCCCGGCCGGCAGGTGAGAACCGTCCGCAGGAGGCGTTCTCGGCATTGTTCATGCTCAAACGCCAACTGGCCCAGCACGGGATCGCCACGCCCCGCTTCGACTTCGCCGCCATCACCTACCTCCACAAGCTCGGCTTCGACATCGCCCACAGGGTCCCCGAGTTGTTCCCCCGCGGCGAGGTCAACATCGCGTTGGACATCGCCGATGCGGTGTTGACCCTGCCGGTTCTGCGCGTGGGGCAGCAACTGTTCCAGATGCTCAACGCGCGCATGGACAAGGCCTTCACCCGCCGGCGGATGCAACGCCGTCTCTCGCAGGAGGACGCCGAGCACATCCTGGCGCTGGTGCCTGAGCCGGACCTACTGCATGAGCTGCCGCGGCTGTTCGCCAAGGATCTCAACGACGCTGCCGGCGACTATGCACGGATCGTGTTGCTCTTCGACACCCACGAGGCGTTCTTCGGCGAGGCCATCGGGGATGCCGACAGCCTGATCCACGCCGACAAACTGATGCGCGACGAGTGGCTGCGCTGCCTGCTCGGCCACCTCGATCTGGGAGCCGGGATCATCGCCATCGTGGCAGGCCGCACGCGTCCACCGTGGCCCTCCGCGCCCGTCTACCCCATCCCGGAGCGCTACATCGACCACCGGCTGGTCGGCCACCTGACCACCGCCGATGCGACGCAGTACCTCACCCTGGCTGGCATCACCGACCCAGCCATGCAGGCAGCGCTGGTGACCTACGCCTCTACCGCTCCCGATGAGGTGCACCCCTACTTCCTGGGCTTGTGCGCCGACGTGGCACTGGCCGCCGGCTCCCGTCTGGATCCTGCCGACTTCGCCTCGTTGGTCGACAAGGAACGCGACCTGGCTCACCGGTTGCTGCAGTGGACGCCTGCCGAAGCCGAGTACGGCATCCTGGCCGTGAGCGCCTGCCGCGCCTTCACCGCCGAGACCTTCCACCACCTCGGCCAGACGCTGGACTTCCCCTGCGATCGCAGCGCCTTCAGCAAACTGACGGCCTTCTCCTTCATTTCACCGCTACGGGGCGGTACGGCCAGCGGATCCGGTGCGTACACCATGCACAACATCCTGCGCCGGTCACTTCAACACGTCCGGCCGGCGGAGGTGCACAGGTCCCATGAGGTGCTGGCTCGGCACTACAGGGGGCGCCAGGAGTTCACCGCCGAGTTGGAAGCGGCCTATCACCTGAGCCATCTCGACTCCGCCCAAGGCGTCACGGCCTGGGTCACGCTCATGGATCGCAGCCTGGCCACCGGCCGCTTCGACCAATGCCGTGCCCTCGCAAGCCTGCTCAGCGACCTGCGCATCGGCCGCGACGAAGACAAAGGCCGCTGCCTGTACCGCGTGGCCCGCGCCTACCTCGGACTCGGCCGCTGGAGCCAGGCCGAAGCCCTGCTGGACGGGCTACCTCACCGGTCAGCACACGCCGAACTGCTCCGCGCCGAGGTGGCCTTCTGCAGAGGCGACTTCGAAAATGCCGACAATCTCGCCCAGGCGGCGTTGGCGCTCACGGAAGTGGACGCCCGGGAAGGCTTTCTGTTCCGGTTGGCCGAGATCGAGCTGTATCGAGGGCGTTTCCCAGAAGGACGCGAGCACGCCACCGAGGGCATGAACGCCACGACCGATCAGGCACCCTGGCTCAAACTTCTCGGCGAGATCGAATACTTCTCCGGCAACGTCGAGCGTGCCGACACACTCATCAACCAGGCGTTGCAGGACGTGGCTGCCCGTCCCTCCCACCTGCGCGACCAGGCCCTGTACGCCGGCCTACTGCAGGACGCAGCGCTGGTCGCCGAGGCCACCGGCGCCTGGAGCGTCGCGTTGGACAGCCAGAACAAGGCACTCGACATTCGTAAAGCGTCAGAAGACGCCCGCGGAATCGCTCAGTCCCTCCACGGGCTGGGCAAGGCCCAATGCGGTCTCGGCCGGGCGAGAGAAGCCGCCCAGACGCTTGCCGAGGCCGGTCGCGCAGCCCGAGATCTCGGCGACGGCCTGCTCGCCGCGAAGGTCACCCACAGCGAAGCCGACGTCCGCCAGGCCAACGGCGACCATGCGGGCGCGTGGCAGCTGACCGTCCAGGCCCTGCAAGAGTTCGAGCACCACGGCACCCCCTACGACGTGGCCTCCGCATGCCTTTCACTGGCCCGCCTGGCGCAACGTCGCGAACGGGTCCAGTACGCCGACCGCGGACGGCGCGCCATCGAGCGGGGTGGGTTCGGTGTCCTCGCCCAGTTGTTCCCCGACCAGTCGATCCCATCCGCGGTACGCATCCTCAACGGGCTTACCGGCTTCTGCTGCGGCGACGCGCTCGGCGTCCCCTGGGAGGGCAAGCGTCCCCGGGACATCCTTCTCTCCGACACACTCACCACACGAGAGGGATGGCCGCTCGGCAGCACGTCCGACGACACCGAACAGCTCATCTTGCTCGCCCAGAATCTGATCGGCACCGGCGGCTCAGAGGCCGCCTTTCTCACTGCCCTCGCCGCAGCATTGCCGACCATACGGGGAGCCGGCCCCACCACTCGGCGAGCCGTGGCGCGGTTTGAGGCAACCGGAGAACTGGTAGCCGATGGCGGAGCGACCAACGGCGCCATGATGCGCGTGCTGCCCATCGGCTGGGCCCTGCCCGCCACCGATGCCGAACGCCGCCGTGAGCTGGCCGTACGAATGACGAAGACCACCCATGCCCACCCGAAGGCCATCGCCACCGCCAGCGCTGTGGCCGCCATGGGATCTTGGGCGTTCGAGGCCTGTACCGCCGAGCACCTGATCGCCGTCGCCCAAGAAGAACTCAATCACTTCAACGTCCCCTTCACCGCAGAATGGGAGCCCGATTCGGGCGGAGTATCGCTGGATGTCATGGACACATTGGGCGCGATCCTGCATGTACTCCACCTTCACGACGAACCGGTTGAGGCCATGCGGTATGCGGTCAGCCTTGGTGGGGACACTGACACCGTGGCTGCAATCATCGGAGGCATCCTGAGCTGCCGCCAAGACTCGGCGGACATCCCCTGGGCACCACAAGTCGCTCTCCCGGCAGGGCTGGACGCGCTTGCCGAAGGGCTGTGGGCCATGCGACGGGCGGCGTATGCCTGACTTCTGGATCATCGGCCCCATCGCCTGGGACCTCGCCCTGTACGTTGACCGCATCCCCGCCAGCGGTCACTTCGTCCAAGCCGGCGAAAGCGTCGAGCGGCCAGGTGGGACCGGCGCTAATGTCGCCGTCGCGCTGAGCCAGGCCGGGGGCCGTGTCAACATGGTCGGCTACGTGGGAGCTGATGCCGCCGGCCGGAACATGACGAAGACGCTCACTGCTGCCGGGGTCGACGTCGAACATGTGCAGGTCCTGCCGGGGCACACATCCTCCGTCGTTCTGCTCATCGAACCCAACGGCGAGCGGACCATCATCGGCATCCACACTGACCTGCTGCACACCATCACGATTCCGACCGACGCCGTGGCGCCAGGAGACATCGTCTACTTCGCCGCCTGGCACGACTCCTTCACCACCGCAGCCCAAACGATGGCAGCCGCAGGAGCACTGGTCACCAGCGTCCCACCGGGCACCACCCCCGCCATGCGATACCTGATCGGATCCCGTAACGACTTCTCCGCAATCCCCGAGGACGCCACCGCGATCGTGACCGAAGGCGCCAAAGGCGCCACCGTCTACTCATCGGGCAAGAGCGACCACTACCCGTCCATCCCGACAGATGCAGTAGACACCACTGGAGCTGGGGACGCCTTCGCAGCAGGCTTCCTCTGGGGGATCGGCAACAAAGGAACTCTGACCGAAGGCGTCAATCTCGGTCTCGCTTGGGCCGCTGCCACTGTGCAGACGAAGTCGTCCATGCTAAACGCCACTTCAGCGTCAAAGGCTGGAGTATCAGACCCATGTCATAGGGAATCGCCGAGCAACCCGCTGTTCCACACTCCCTGACACGGAAGCTGCAGACTTGGATCTCTGACATGGCAGTAGACACGAGAAAGGCCACTGCATCATGCTCCTATGCAACGGCAATCCGATCTTGTAGCTGTTGTCAGGGCTATTACAGCTGGCTGCGGATCACCAGGGTAGCGCCAGCCGCTATCAGCGCGATCAGAGCAATCGAGGTCAGGATCCATCCGGCGTTGATCAAGCGGTGCTTGCGCAGTACAACCTTAGCCAGGCCATGAACGTTGTAGGCGAGGGTCGTGATCTCGAACTCTTCGTCAGCTGTCCGCAGCCTCTCGAAAACCCACTCCCAGCGAAGCCTGGCGAGATGTCCGAAATACCAGAGTCCCTCCGGCCGATAGGTTTCCTGCCTGTCCGGAACGATTCCCAGCTGCGCGAAGTCTGTGCGAATGTTGTAGCTGTGTCGCGATTGCAGGCAAGCCGTGGCGAATCCGATAGAACAGCAGAGAGCGGCGAGTGCCACCACCAGAAAGATCCACGTCTCAGGCCCGATAACGATTCCGGATTTGCGCAGTTCGGAGATGCTACCGAATAACAAGCCAAAGGTGATTGTCGCGAACACCCCATTGACAGTGAGGATAAGCTGTGCCTTCGATTCGGCGACTTTGTACCAATCGATGACCCGGTCGTACATACGGCGCGCGTACTCCACGCTGGGTAGTGCGAGGGAAGGACTTACTTTCGGCAGGTCGCTCATATGCGCAGAGTAAGCCATGAAAGCCGGAAACCGTAATACACTATAGGGAGATCGCATGATCAATGCGGCAGCAACTCGTTCACGGTAGTGGTAGGTCACTCCCGATATTGATCACGTAAACCACTTCTCCCGTCGCCGGGTGTGTTGGGATAGATGAGACGTGTGGAAATCTATGGACCGCTGTCCCGCGGGAACATCGCGGCATGACGAGCGGCACCAAGTGACATGGCCCTGGTCGCCTGAGCGCCGAGAGCGGAGAGACGTGCGCAAAATAACGTAAGCGATGCGGAAAGTGGCGAAAGCCTGCAAGGATCGCGCCGTGCCCGATCTTCCGTATCGTCTTGGTCGCACTCGCGGCGCTGACCGCCACCGTCCTGGCCTTCCCCCGGGCCGTGCCGAATGGGATCGGCCACCTCGGCAGCCTGGTCGAGACGTTCCTGCCGTGGCTCGCGCTGATTGTTCCCGTGCTGCTCGGCCTGGCCTGGTGGCGGCGCTCCGCGGTGAGCGCGCTGGCCGCGCTGCTGCCGACCGCCACCTGGCTTTCCCAGTTCGGCGGGCACGTGTTGCCCGCGAGGACCAGCCGCATCATCTGGTCGCGGTGCAGCACAACGCCAGTGAGGAGAACGCCGACCCGGTCGGCACTGCGCGCGAGCTGATCGCGGCCCGGCCGGACCTGATCGGCCTGGAGGAGCTCGTACCAGCAGCCCTGCCGACCTGGGACGCCGCGCTGCGCGCCGAGTATCCGTATCGGACGGTGCAAGGCACGGTCGGCCTCTGGTCCCGCCACCCCCTCGCCGAGGCGGCCCCGGTGGACATCCGCCCGCACGACGTCGGCCCTGACTGGAACCGGGGGCTGCGCGCGGTCGCCTGCACCCCGCACGGCGACATCGCGATCTACGTTGCTCACCTGCCCTCGGTGCGAATCGGTCTGGGCGGATTCGACTCCGTACGCCGGGACGAGAGTGCCCGCCGGCTCGGCGCGGTGCTGGCCGCTGAACCAATCGACCGCATCCTTCTGCTCGGTGACCTCAACAGCACCGTCGACGACCGCGGGTTGCGCCCGGTCCTCTCGCTGATGGCTGCCCCACCTCGCGATTTCGCCTTCAGCTGGCCGGCCCGCGCCCCGCTGGCGCGCATCGACCAGATCCTGAGCCGCGCGATGACGGTGACCGAGATCCAATCGCTCCCCAGGACGGGCAGCGACCACCTACCGATCGCCGCCAACATCCGCCTCTGATCCCGAATACGGCGCGTTATCCATGGATCAGGTGGCATGCGCGGTTTCGGATGCGGAATTCAGGACGGGAAGGCGGAAACAGTTCGTCGCACATCGCAGCGATCAGCGACCCCTCTCGCTTGTTGCCCTCGTCTTCCCTATCAATACGCCTCGGCTCTTCCACACGATCAACGCGAGTCGTTGGCCTTTTGCGCAGGACCCGGCGCTGAGGCGGACGCGGCATGGTGGAAGTCGCTGATCGATGACGGTTCCCTGACAATGTCGCCTTGTTCTTCGACACCTTGGGATTCGGCGTGGACCTCGCCGAGGGTGACGGCGTTCGATGCGCGGACGTGGACGTCGATGGCACGGCGAGCACCACGGGCCGCTCGGAAATGACTGGGCGCGGCGTCGGCGCCGAGGCGACCGTCATTCGAGGTGAGAAGCCGTTGGCGTCCCATGAACTCGACCAGAGGCCGACGCCTACGCACGCCAGGAAGCCAGCGATGAGTGCCGGTCGCGTGAGGCGGTCCCAGCCTCGAAGAGGGGATCGTTCTGGCGGGACCGGGGTCGAGTACCTTCTCCAGCCAAGCGAGTCGGATGCGGCGAGGAGCCGGGGCCGAAGCGGCAGGCCGTACGGCGGGCGCCCCACCGGATGCGATTCTCCGGGAGGGACGGTGGAGCGGTTCTGATCTCTGTTCATGGTCCTCCTCTCGCTGCCCGTGCATGCAAGAGTGACGCAACGTAACGTCCCCTGGCGGGAACGACGCGGCATGACGAGCGGCATTGAGTGGCATGGCCCCGGTCTCCCGGGGCCGAAGGCGGGTAGACCTGCGCTATTCGTTCAGGGCGTCGTTGATCTTGCCGTTGATCTGCTCTTGCTGGCCGTCGATGCACTTGGCGTAGACGCGCAGCAGGACGTCAACGCTGTGACCGGCGCGTTTGGCGACCTCCACGGCCGGGACGCCCACGTTCAGCCAGAGCGAGACCGCCGCGTGGCGCAGGTCGTACGGCCTGGCGGCCAGCGACGACGCGATCTGTTCCGGGGTGAGGGCGAGTTTGCGGGCTTCCTGCCAGACGTAGGAGTAGGCCGAGCTGGAGTAGGAGCCCCCGGTGCCCGTGCGGAAGATCCTTCCGTCCTTGGCGGTGCCGTACTCGGCGATGTGCTCGCGGAGCATGGCGACCAGGACGGGCGGGATGGGGATCTCTCGTGTCTCCTTGTCCGCGCGGTGCTTCAGGCAGCGGGACTCGTGGGTCTCGCCGGAGTTGGTCCAGCGCTTCGTCCCCTGGGGGCGCGCCTTCTCTAGGACGATCAGGCCCCAGCCTGTCTCCGGCAGCGTGCAGTTCCTCAACCGCAGGTCGGCCGCCTCTTCCGGCCGGAGGGCGGCGTAGTAGATGCAGGCGAACAGCGCCTTGAGCCGGACACCGCGCTTGCGGCCCACATGGGGGATGGCGTCGAGGAGCTGCCGCGCTTGGGCCGGGTTGACCACCGTGCGCGGGTCAACGATCGTCAGAGCCTTCGGCGCCGTCCATTTGATCCCATCCAGCGGGTTGCTGCTGAACACCTTCTCCTCCACCGCCTGCTCCAGGAGGTGATGCAGAACGGAGCGCTTCCGCCGCACCGTGTTCGCCCCTGCGGGAGAACCGGCGAAGGTGACCGATATGGCGTTCAGCGCGGTACGAAGGACGTGCGCCTCCCCCAGTGCCGCCAACGGAAGGGACGCCCTCTCCAGCCAGCCCAACGCCGCAGCTTGAGCCGTAGTCAGCTCGGCCCGCCTCTTCTCCGGCAGGAGAACGTGAATTCTGAGGACCTCACGCAGTTCCTCCGCGGAGGGACAGCGCGGCGCATCGGCCGCCAGGGCCGGGACCAGCGTCAGGAGCGCGTACGCGTCGGTCTCGCGTGTCCGGGCCGCCGAGGTATTCCAGCGCCGAAGCACGTACGCCTGGGCGAACTCCAGGAACGACGGCCCGGAGGCTTCCGGTGCGAGCATCGAGACCGGCAGGCCGGTCGCGATGTCGAACTCCTCCCCCGCCTTGGCCGCCTGCCGCAGGTCGGACATGAAGGCATTGGCCAGCCCTTTGGTGCGGAAGCTCTTCGATCTCTCCTTGCCGGCGACCCGCCAGCGGGCGACGTAGACCGATGTACCTCGGTTGGAGCGCTGCTGAATCTGGCTGAACCTCACGTCGTAGGTCGTCTTCACTTCGCCTCCCGTCGCGAGTCGAGCCAGGCTGTGAGGTCGCTCCGCCAGACGCGGAGTTCGAGGTTGGGCAGCTGAACGCAGACCGGCGCACGGCCGAGCTCGCGCCAGCGGTAGAAGGTGCGACGGGAGACTCCGCCCAGTTCGGCGAGGACCTGCGGAACTGTCAGCAACTCGTCGCTTCTGCTCATCGAGAATCACCCCCGACGTTTGAGAAGGGGACGCCGGTGATCGCCGCTGCGAGGAGTTGTTCTCCCGGGGAGAGCCCCTGTCCGGCGTACTGCCAGTGGGCGATGACCAGGACGGTGTCCTCCTCGAACAGGGGCAGCCGCCCGGTGGTGATCTCTTCGGCGCGCATGTGTTCTTCGCGGGCGGCGCGTAGGGCGCCGAGGGTGGTGGAGTAGCGGCGGCTCTTGGTGGAGAAGTGTCCACGGAAGCCGAGCATGTGGGCCCAGTGGATCAGCCGGAGGTCCGCCAACCCCGGCTGGCTGCCCAGGCGCATGCAGGCGGCGATCAGCCGGCGGGCGTGCTCGCGTACCGGTAGCCGGTTCAGGTCGTCGAGGGGTTGGATGCGCCGGTCCAGGGTGCCGACGCATTCAGCGGCCTTCGTGGCGTATTTGGCTATGTACGCGGCGACGGCCTGTTCGGTCAGTTCGCCGTCCAGGGTGATGCGACGAACGTCGAGTTGCGTGCCCCAGCGGAAGGTCCGGCTCAGTGGCTTGATCTCCGCCGTCACTGCGGCAGTCGCATGTTGGACGGCTTGGGCCAGCGCATCGGCCGTCGCCCAGGCCGGGGGCGGTGATTCGGGGCCGTCCGGTCCGTCGAGGCGGATGACGGCGTGGAAGTGGACGACGCCTCGCCGCTGGTATTCGGCGACCTTGGCGAAGGCGATGCTGACGTGTTCGCGCAGGGCCTTGACGGTCAGGCCGTTGAGCTTGGCGAAGCGGCGGCGCAGGGCCAGCGTGAAGCGCCGCCACAGCTCTGGGCTGATGGCGTTGAACAGCACCGAGCCGTCGTAGTCGTAGCAGTCCGGGCACAGCGGCTCGCCGAGCCGCGGATCGTCGGCGCTGTGCCGCTCGGTGCAGGACATCACCTGCCCGTGCGGGCACGTCTGGGCGTCGCGGCGAGCGTGGCACGGCAGAACCTTGCCGTTCTTCTCCCGCCGCACGTGCACGGCCCCGAAGGACGGTGCAGTGAGGGTGACGAACAGACACGGGTGCGCGCTGACCGTCTCGGGCACGCCCTTGCCACCGACCAGGCCGGCGCGGACGAGTTGGTACGTGTCCGCGCGGTAGACCTCGGCGCAGGCCGGGCAGCGGGAGGCACGCCGCGTCTTGCACGCCACGCGCAGGACACCGTCCGGCTCGCGGATGGTGCTATAGCGGTGGAGAAGCTGACCGGTGACCCGGTCGTAGTGCTCGACCTTGCCGCGCAAATGGATGGGCTGGCGGCAGCCTCCGGATCGCTTGATCTGGCGGGCCAGCGGTCGTAGGTCGGGTGATGGAGTCGGGAGATCATCCCGGCTATGGCGTGTGGGTGGTGCAAGATGGATCCGTCCTATCCGGATGCGATCTGGTGGGATGGCCCCTCACCTGGCGCGGAACTTGGCGGTTGTGTGGCCAGGTGAGGGGATCTCGGCTATGCGCCGTGGTTGTCGATGCCGGTGCCGTCGCAGTCGCGGCAGGTGTCGCCGTCGCCGTCGAGGCCTGTGCCGTTGCAGGTGCAGCAGTGGCTGTGAGCGAGCAGGACGGTGGCGAGGATGTCGGTCCAGCCGGCGTCGAGCTCTTCGGGCTCCATGGGTCAGCGGTCCTTGTGCGGGGTGATCGTGAGGTAGAGGCGGTAGTGCTGCGGCCGGTTCCGGTTGGGAAGGCGCGCGACATGGACGTGACGGTGAAGAGCTGGCGGAGGTGGATCATGCCGAGTGTGAGTTCGGCGCGGTTGCCTTCGAGGCGGATTCGCATGGTGGTATCTCCTAGAGGTTGTCGATCTTGATGCAGCCGCGGTAGCTGTCTTCGGCTGCGTGCCGGGCACGGGCGGCGGCGAGGATGGCGATGAACTCGTAGCGGACCGGCCCGAAGTCGATGGCGGTCATGTAGTGGCCGTAGGGCAGGTGGTCGGGGTCGATCTCGGTGCCGAGCAGGGCGGCAACCCTGTCGACCTCGGCGCGCATCTGGTCGTCGGGCCCGTTGGCGGGGAAGGCGCGCAGGATGACGGGTGCCAGCGAGACCGGTATCTCGGGGTTGGCCTTGAGGAAGCCGGCCAGGGCGATGAGCCCGGCGATGAAGGCGTCTCGTTCGTTCTGCATGGTGATGGCCTTTCAGCTGCTTTCCGGGGTGGTCCGCAGGGTGCGGAGCAGGTCGGAGGCGAGTTGGTTGGACACGCCCAGGCGGGCGCGGAGAACGTCGCGGGTGATGGGTTTGCCGTGCCTGGCGTGGTGTTCGTCGGCGACGCGGCGGGCGTAGTCGACGAGCGCCGGGGACGGTCCTGGTTGTTCGTCCCGGCCGTCCTGAGCGGGGACGAGGGCAGGACGATCGGCGCCTGGGACGGCCTCGGGCTCGCTGGGACGAGGACGGGACGGTGAGACGTCTGCCGGGGACGTCTTGGAGACGTCCTCGGACGGTTCGGGACGAGGGCCGGACGTCCGGCGTTCGAGCATCGAGATGGCGACGAGGAAGGCTGCTGCTGGGGTGGCGGCGGTGATCCGGCCCCACACGGTGGGGTCGGCTTGTTGCAGATTGGCGGCCAGGGACAGGACGACACCGCCGCTCAGCACCAGGACGGGCCAGGAGATCAGGCCGCGCCGCCTGCGGCCGGTCTTCTTGTCGCGTTGGCGTTCGCGGGCGGCCATGACACAAGTCAGGTCGATGCAGACGGCGATCGCCCAGGCCATCCAGCCGGACTGTCCATGTTCGCGGGCGGTATCGCGGATGTGGGTGAAAGACCCGGCTCCAGCGATGATGGCCAGGACGAGGACAGGGCCGGTGTCGAGCAGCCAGCGGGCGAGGCGTCGCATCGGATTCAGCCCTTTCGCGGGTCCGGGATGGAGTCGAGGAAGTCGGCGAGGTCGGCGTCGCTCATCTGCGCGGCGTGGCCGGAGATGACGTCCGTCCAGGCCGGTGTCTGGTCGGCGTAGGCGGTGGCGGCGTGCTCGGCGGCTTGCTCGCTGACGTAGAAGGAGCGGGCGCGGTACCACTGGCCGTCCTGTGAGGCGACGATCGCGACGCCCGGTGTCTCGGCGGGGATGGCGCGGGCCGAGGCGAGTGCGGCAGGGTCGAGGTCGCCGAGGGTCATGGTCGCGGTTTCGGGATCGTTGACGCGGTGGCAGATCCGTCCCGAGCACTGGGCGCGTAGGGCGGTGACGCCAGGGCCGAGATCGGAGCCGATGCGCTGACCGCAGCAGAACAGGTAGATGCCGAACGCCCGCCCGAGTTGGGCCACCCGTAGGAGAGCCGTGGAGGTCTTGGCGATCTCGTCCTTCTCGCTCTTGTCTGCCATCAGGTACAGCTCGGCCAGCTCGTCGACGAGTACGACGACGGGGACGGGGCGTTGGTCGTCCGGTAGTTGCCAGATGTTGCGGGCGCCGGCTTCGCGGCACTGGGCCATGCGGCTGGTCATCAGGCCAACGAGGTCATCCAGGAGAGCGACGCATTCGGCCCGCGTGGTACCCAGCGCCGACAGGCGCGGGTTGTACGGGGTGAACTCCACGCCGCCCTTGAGGTCGAAGCCGACCAGGGCGACCGGTTGCGGTGCGAGCCCTTGGACCAGGGCGTTGGCGAGGTTGGATTTGCCGGACTGCGTGGCTCCGGCGTTGAGCCAGTGCGGGACGGTCTTGAAGTCGATGGTCCATGGGCCGCCGGTCTCCAGACGGCCCACGATGACCTTGAGCAGCTCGGGCGACGAGGGCAGAGTCTCGACCCGGACGAGTGGATCGCGGACAGTGACGGAAAGGACGACCCGTCCGGGACGAGGGGACGAGACGCGGACCGCGTGCACGCCCCAGGAGTGGGCGAGCCGTTCGGCGGCGTCGGCGTAGTCGGCGGGGATCTGGCCCTCAAGGGTGTGCAGGGTGACCCGCCAGCCGTACCGGGTGGGCTTGGGCAGCCACATGAACGGCCTGGTGTCCACGGCGATGCGCTGCCACCTGCGCCTGACCCGGACGACACCGGTCGAGGCCACCAGGCCCGGCACGGTGGTGAACCAGAAGCGCTGCCGCTTCTTGGTCAGCCCGCAGCCGAGGGCTACCTTGCGCCAGGTGGCCCACACGCTGATCGCGGTCAGCGGGAAGGCGACCACGAGCCAGAACGAGCGGTAGTGCCAGCGGCGCCAGGCCCAGAGCCCGGCCGCCGAAGCGGCCAGGACTCCGAGCAGCAGGAGGTGCGTGTCAGACACGGAGAGGCTCCCCCGCGTCTGCTGGTAGGAGCGCCGCGGCGCGGTAGGAGATGCCCCACCGGCCGGCGATCTCCCACACGTAGCCCACCAGGCCCGTGGGGTTGACCTGCTGACCAGCACTGATCGGGGGCTCCCCCGAGGTGCCGATCTTGACGAGTTCGATCCGGCCGAATTCGTCTTCCACGGAGACGGTGACCTCGTAGACGGTGTTGCCGTTTTTGTCGGTCTTGATCTCGCCCGTGTCCTTGTTGAGCAGGCGCGGCTTGGGCGACTTCACGCAGGTGATCACGAGCTTGGAGGTGTCGACAGGGATAGGGATGGTGCGCATGAGAGCTGGTCTCCTTCTGAGGTGATGGTCTAGATACAAAGATACCTAGGTATCTAGCTCTGCAAACCCATGGAGCCGGGTTGGAGCTCCGAGATTACTTACAGGTTGCCCAGAGACCTAGGCATCTAGAACCGCTACTGTTGAGGTATGGCAACCACCGACCGGCGCCGGCCGTACCTGAGGATTGCCGAGGACATCCGGCGCGACATCGCATCGGGCCGGTATGCGGTCGGGGAACGCCTCCCCGTGGCCCGCGAGCTGGCGGAACGGTACGGCGTTGCCATGATGACCATCGGCAACGCCCTGGCCGTCCTACGCGACGAGGGACTCATCGAGACCCGCCAGGGAGCCGGCAGCTTCGTCAGCCGGACCCCCGACGACGAGACCGCCGGCCCTGCCCCTGGCGAGCGCAGCGAAGAGTTCCGCATCATCTCCGAGCAGCTGAGCGAGATCCGTCAGCACGTGCAGAAGCTGACGATCAGGCTGGACGAGCTAGACGCCCGGACTCATCCTGATCAAGCCGAGAAGTGATCCTGACCGCGCGCCGCTGGAGCTCGGCCAAGTCGGCCGCGATCTCCGCCAGCTCGCGAAGCAGGATCTGTCGTTCGATCTCACTGAGACCCACGTACCACCCCATTGTGTAGGCAGGACGCCGAAGCGCCCCCGGGTTACCTGACGGGTGGGGAGCCATTGCGCGGATAGCCCTCCGTTGTCGTGCTCAGAGCAGCCGCATCACCTTGGCGAGGTTGAGAATCTCGCGCTGACGATGCAGCTTGCCGCTGTCCCTCAGGTCGCGCACGATGTTGCGGACCAGTGGACGGTTCCGGACGTGCTGAGGCGCGATCCGGTCGGCACGAAGCAGAGCGTCAGCAGCTTCGTTGTCCTTTCTGTTCATGTGGTAGCCCGCCGCGGTGCAGGTCCAGTAGTGAGCCTGACGTTCCGACGAGGCGATCTGGGCGATCTCGACGTGTTCGGCCCGGGAGATGACATCGCGCGGCCGGCCCAGCTCCATGCTGACCTCAACCGCGTGGATCGTCGTGTTCACTTGGTTGAACTGCGTCTGGAAGACGTTGCCGTCCCGCGGCAGCACTTCGGCGACCCGGCGAGCCTCCTCAAGATGGCTCTCGGCCTCTCGCTGATCCCACAGCCGCGAGTACGCCACGGCGGCCCGCAGGTGCAGCGCACCCCACATCGCCTTGATCGTGTCGTCCGTACCCACATGCGGTTCGATCTGGTCGAGCGCCGACAGAGCCGCGTCCTTGGCAGGATCGAGCTGCGCTTCGTGCAGCCACACACCGCACAGATCCCAGCTCGCCGCGGCGACCAGATCAGGGGCGCCGACGCGTTGAGCGGCGACAAGCTCACGTTGCACGGCAGTCCACCCCAGGTCGTGATGCCCCAGAAGGTTGGACGACACCCGCGCCATGTGACAGGCCCGCAGCATCAACGCTTCGGCTCGATCGCGATCGGCCGACGAGTCGTTGGTGATGGCGATGAGATCGGTAAGGATGCTGGGCAACACCTCTCCCAGCGCGGTGAACTTGGCGTCCTGGCGAAGCTGCTCGGCAAGGCGGACGTTCGCCTCAAGCTCCTGCAGCGACCGCGGCTCTCTGGTCGCTCGCAGCATTACCCCGCTGGGCAACGAAGCCTGCTGAAGCGCGAGCCGTAGTTCCGGAACGGCCGCGTGTCCGGAGTCGAGCTCCGTCGTCTCGTGCCGGTACGGCTGACCCGTGAGCTCTGCGACCTCGACCCCAAGGACCTCGGCGAGCTGCCCAACCACGCTCATACGGTCCAGAGGCAACCGTCCGTTCTCCACCTTCGACAACCAGGAGACGGAACGGCCGATCTTCTCAGCGAGAGTGGCTTGATCCCACCCCTTGCGGTGACGAGCCCGCGCGATCCGCTGGCCCTGCGTCACGTACTCTGTTGCCACGTCCCCGCCCTCCTTCTCGCCGTCGCTTGCTTCGACGATAAGGCGGATGACCTGCGCCACTGGCAGAAAAACTGCCAGTGGGAGGGCATACGAAACCGCAGATCGGCCTTCGACCTGCGGAAACGCTTGTCACAGATCAGTTGCGCATTGTGACGCTACGTGTGCGATGGCTGCGTGGTTGGGCGCGTCGTCACCTCGCTTCGCCATTCATGAGTTGTCGCCACAGCGCCTCGGCAGCGGCGACCCTCACCCACGGGCTCTCGAGGACGACCCACGGAAAGACAGACCGGTCGTACCGCCGGATGAACCCTTGCCCGCCAGCCAGACACTGCTCGAAAACCAGAGACAGGCATTCGCAGGTGTAGGCCCGGACACGGATTCGATCCGCACGCCGCTGCACCGGCGACCACCTCACTGGCACCGCATCCGGACGAGGTGAGGCGGGGTGCATGCCGTGGAATTCACCGAAGTCCGCCACTGGGCTCACCGTCCTTCTGTCGCGCGATTGCCAACGCGGCGCCGGCGGGGTCCGCGGACCGCGATCGATGAACAGGCGCTGGTGAGCGAGTGAGCCGACTCCAACCGCACCGCGCGCACTCACAGGGCGGCCAGCCGGAGCGCACGTGCGGAGCCCCACCCGGAGAGGCCCTGGACCTTCGCTCACCAACGCCATACCTCCAAGCTAGCAAGCCTGTAAGCCCCTGTCTATTCCATGCACTTTCATGGAGCTCCACGATCCGACACGAAGGGCCGTGAAACGCCCTCCTACTCTCATACTGTGGCCAGATATGTCGAGCACACGCGCACCTGGGAGTTCGACGAGGACCGTTCCCGCTGGGAGCAGATCCTCGAGGTCCTCGTCACGCGCATCGACTCGGGCGAGTGGGGACCCAAGTTCAAGATCTCCGAAGTCAAGCTCATGGAGGAGTTCGGAGTCGCCCGCCCCACCATACGCAAGGCCATGGAACGCCTCAGAGGCGCCGGCAAGGTCTACACCGTCCCCAACCTAGGCAGCTTCGTGAAGGCCGACACCGAAGCCGAATAGAGCGAGGACGCCGACGCCCTCAACGGAAGGCCCTCGGCGGAGTAGGCTCCGGGGGCGTGAGCAAGCGGATCGACTACTACAACGACCCGAGCGCGCCTGCGGCCAACAGCCTCGTCCCGTCCGTGAATGTCGTGGTCACCAACGAGGCCGGCGAGCTGCTGCTCATCCGCCGCTCCGACAACGACAACTGGGCCCTACCGGGCGGCGCCATCGACCTCGGCGAGTCCATCCCACAGGCAGCCATCAGGGAGACCCTCGAAGAGACCGGAATCAGCTGCGAAATCACTGGCCTAGTCGGCACCTACAGCGACCCCGGCCACGTCATCCACTACACGAGCAACGACGAGGTCCGGCAGGAGTTCTCCCTGGTCCTCACAGCCCGGGCCATCAGTGGCCGGCCAACGCCGAGTACGGAATCGCGGGAAGTGCGCTGGGTGCCGCGGCACGAAGTCAGCAACTACGGCATGCACCGCTCCATGCGGCTCAGGATCAGCCACTACCTCCAAGGTGGCAGCCCACACATCGGCTGAGCCAGCCTGGGGCAATGGCGTCGAGCATCAACCGCGACATCAGCTGTCGCCAGAATGCATAACCGCAGCTCAGAGACATGCTAGATCGACTGGATGAGACTTTTCTCCACGGTTTCAAGGCCGACCCGCCTACGGCGGATCGGCGCGCGTTAGGCGGTCGCTGGCCGCGCTGCGGCTCTCCGGCCGGTCGCGGCCCGCACCGCCACGCGCTTCCGACGAATGGATTTCCGCCGGAACGAGGAAGCGCTCTCAGAGATGCGCCCAGCATTAGCCGAACCGCCCAGCCACCACGGCTTGATCACACTCCGTAGGCACAGTCCGACGTCCCTCCCCAAGCTGCACTACGGCCTGCGAACAAACCAGCCAATTCCCGGCCCAGAGATCAGAACATCCGCCAAATTGGCGCAAGACCCGCGTAAGCTACAGTCCAGCTTCCTTGCTTGCCGCTGCATGGATAGGGAGAGAAGTTGGTCTCAACCTTGCGTCACTGCGGAGTCGGCGATCACTATCGCAGCGACACCGATGACATCGTCGCCGACTTCTTTGAACCGTGTCTGGGTGTCGCGTCGCGATATGACCGTGCCGTCGGATACTTCACCAGCACGAGCCTTGCACTCGTAGCACGTGGAGTCGGACGGTTAGCGGAGAACAAAGGTCGGATTCGACTGATAGCGAGTCCTCACCTGACAGAAGAAGATATCGAGCAAATAGAGCTCGGGTACGAGTATAGGCAGGTGATTGAGCGGGCCCTGCTTCGCGAGATCGGCTCCGACGTCGAAAAATCGCCTGCCCTTCTCAATAAACTCGGACTATTGGGCAAGCTCGTCGGACAAGGCATTCTCGATATTCGCATAGCTCTAGTACGTCGCGGGGACCGGCTCGCGCTCTATCATGAAAAAATTGGAATCTTCACTGACAAAACAGGCCACCAAGTCGCATTTAGCGGCTCTTCGAACGAGACAGGCCGCGCCTTCATCGACAACTTCGAGTCGATCGAAGTTTTTCGCAGCTGGGAGCCGTCCGATGCCTCTCGGGCACAGCGGCTCGCTAAGAACTTCACACAGCTTTGGGACGGCGACACTCCTCACTTAGAAGTATTCGACTTTCCCGTCTTAGGGAAGGAGCGGATGCTGGAGCTGGCCACATCCGCGAAGGCAATGGACGACGAATCTCCTCGTCATACGGATACCGGGATCCTGATCGGCACCAGCGCAGGGGCTTTCCAAATTCCTCGCGTTCCACCAAATCTCAAGTTGCGCGACTATCAACGCCAAGCTATTCGCGCCTGGTTTGAAGCTAATGGTCGCGGAATCTTCCAGATGGCGACTGGCACCGGGAAGACGATCACGGCTCTCGCCGCCATAACAAAGCTTGCCGAGGTCTACGACAAGCAAGACAGGCCACTTCTTGCCATTGTCATCGCACCTCAACTACATCTGGTGGACCAATGGGCGCGAGAAGCCAGGTCATTTGGCATCCGACCACTGTGCTGCTACGACGATGCAAAGACCTGGATCGACAGTGCCCATGCCTTGACATCGGGGCTAGCGGCGAGAACTAACGGCTTCGCGATGATGATCAGCACGAACGCGACCCTCGCGAGGCCAGCATTTCAACAGATGATGCAGCAGTACCAAAGCCCTTTCGTGCTGATAGCCGATGAAGCCCACAATCTTGGGGCGGCGTCCAGCCTCGCCGCATTGCCTTCCAATACGCGTCATCGTCTCGCCCTATCAGCTACGCCTGAGCGCTGGTTCGATCCAATTGGAACCGACGCACTGCGAAACTACTTCGGCGATACTTTGATCAATCTTGGGCTTCGCGATGCGATCAAGATCGGCGCTTTGTGCGAGTACGATTACCGACCGATACCAGTCCAGTTAGACAGCGATGAAAGCCAGCAGTATGCACTGTTAAGCCAACGTATCGCGAGGCTTATGGGTGAAGGAGACTCCGATCCGGACCTGCGCGGTAATGATGAACTCTCCATGCTGCTACTCAAACGCGCACAGCTGTTGTCACACGCGAGAGGTAAACTTCCCGCTCTCGCTGTTGAAGCGAAGGCTCGGCGCCACCTAGATTGGCAGCTAGTCTACTGCGCAGAAGGAAGCGCACCTCAGGAAGCGGAACAGGGGTCTCGCCAGCTCGACCAGGTAAGCCGGCTTCTAGGCCGAGACCTCGGCATCCCTTCCCACCCATACACATCGGCCGAAAGCCGCTCTGAACGCCAGAGGATCCTCGAACGGTTCAGATCTACTGACCTCAAGGCCCTTATCTCAATGCGCTGCCTAGACGAGGGCGTGGACGTGCCTGACGCCCGAGTTGCTTACATGCTCGCGAGCAGTTCCAATCCGCGCCAGTTTATACAGCGGCGAGGCCGAATCCTCAGGCGAACGGAAGGCAAGGAAGTAGCCGAGATCGTAGACTTTATCGCGGTCCCAAGCGGCGAGATCGACGTAAAGCTAGAACGCCGACTGTTGCGGCGTGAGATTGCACGCTTTACAGAGTTTGCCTCATGCGCCAGGAATGCTGGCGAAGCACTAGCTATTATGAGGCCTCTACGCGTGACATATGGACTCATGGACGTGTGAGGAACTTGGTGAACGAGCCTAAAACTGAACGTGAAGCAGTAGCCGAGATCTATGCCAAGCAGGACGAGACCGTACAACTGGTCATACGTGAAGTGCTAAGCATAGAGCGTAGCCGCTTACATCTTCGCCGACAGGACAAGGGGACGATTGACCTGTTGGTGAACGCCATCCGAGGGATTATTCGTGAAACTTCTGTCACTCGAACTTGAAAACTTCCGACAGTTTGTCGGCCAACAGCGTATCGACTTCGCCGCTGGTGGCGAAGACGGGAATGTAACGTTAATCTACGGCGCCAATGGTGCCGGGAAGACGACTCTCCTCAATGCCTTCACATGGCTACTTTACGGATCGCTTAGTTCAGATGTCGAAGAGCAGGAACGGCTCATTACCGACGCAGTATGGGAGCAGGCCCCAATAGGAGGAGACCTCTGCTGCGGTGCGACGCTCCTCTTCGAGCACAACGGATCTCAATACCGGCTACGCCGCACAATCAAGACACGTAAAGGCAGTCCGCGACAGCAAGTCCGCCAGCCAGATGTAACTCTCACTATTGCAGCTGACGATGGCACCTGGCGAGATGTTCCATCATACTCCGACACGCTGGACCAAGTTCTGCCAGAACGGCTGGCGCAGTTCTTCTTCTTTAATGGCGAGCGAATCGAACACCTGGTACATCGTGAAGCCTTCGAGGACATACAGGCTGCAATTAAAACACTTTTAGGTCTTGAGCAATACGAACGATCCCTGGATCATCTCCCTGCCGTCGAGAAGACATTCGCGAGCGAGCTTCGCAAACTTGGGAATTCACGGGCGAGCGAACTCGTGGCTCAACTAGAGAGTGAGAAGGAAAGACAAACTAAGCTACTAACCGAGCAGAGGCGGCTGCGGGGTGAGGTGGCTCATCTCAAGGATGAAGTAGACCAGCTCGACCAGTTGCTACGACAGCATGAAGCGACTGCTCAGCTACAGTCGCGACGCGACGAACAACGCCGAGCACTTGATGACGCCGAAGAGCGCCGGCGTCAGGCTCGGCAGGCACGCGCGGAAGTCCTGACCCGTAAGGCTTATCGAGTTTGGGTGGCCGAGCTCCTTCCACACGTTGAGAGCCTTCACACCGATCTCCACGAACGAGGCGAGCTACCTGCCCCTCTCAAGCGCCAGTTCGTCGATGAGCGACTCAAAGTCGGTATCTGTATCTGCGGTACGCCGCTACGTCCAGGGGAAGAGCCCTACGCGCATGTCGAGGAGTGGCGCCTCAAGGCGGGTCTCGCCGAGGTCGAAGGCATCTGGCAGGAGATGCGAGGGCGGGCCAAGAACCTTGCCGAGGAGGCCGGTGACGTTGTCACGATGCTCCAGCGGCACACCAGAGAGATCGCCGCGGCTAGCGAGGCATACCGACAGGCGGAAGAGACTCTCAACGAGATCGCCGCGCAACTCCAGAAGGTTGGTCCTGAGGACGCACAAGAGCTTGAGCGGCGTCGCAACGAGGTGCGGGACAAGATTCAGGACGACGAGTTCCGGCTCCGAGACATCGATAGGGAGCTCCAAGAAGTTGCCTCCGTCATCAAGGATCTTGGCGACAGGCTAAAGAAGGCACACAGTGAGAACGCCAGGGTGGAAGCGCTACGTCGACGGGTGGCAATAACCGGCGAGGTAGCCAAGGTAATTAAGCTCATGCTCGACACCGCCAGTGAAAGCGTTCGCCGGCGTCTAGATAGCAAGGTCCGCAGGGTACATTCGAGGATTACGATCAAACCCTTTATTCCCGAACTTAATTCAGCCTTCGAGCTGCGACTATGGAGAGGCGAGGGGCCCGACCGACTCTTAGCACCAAAGTCCACTGGTGAGAACCAGCTGCTCAGCCTGTCCTTCGTTGGTGCTCTCGCCCAGCTATGCAAGGAACAGGTAGAACGCGGAAGTGAGGAGCAGCTCGTCGGTCGAATCGGTGGCTTGTACCCGATCGTGATGGACGCCGCGTTTGGCAACCTCGACAACAACTATCGTGAGGCCATCGCGCGTGCGCTGCCGAGTATGACGTCCCAGGTAGTCGTTCTCACGAGCAAAGCTCAAGCGGATGGCGTTGTTTCTCGCGAACTTGCACCTCATGTTGGCGCAGAGTACGTAATCTGCGTTCACACTACCAAGCCGGATGCTGAGCAGGAATCAATATCGCTCAAGGGACAGGAATGGGACTACGTCATTCCCGCTTCCGACTACGACTCGGCGCAACTTCGAAAGGTCATTTGAATGATATTAGAGCAACGCATACGGCGACCGGCCGACAAGGAAGAGTTGATCGCGCGCCTCGCCGGAGAGGCGCCAGACGCGCTCTTCGCGTCCATGCGTGATCTCTTCGTCTTTGCCGCTGCGCTAGGCAAAGCAGAGGGCAAGAAGGTACCACTCCCGGGTACAAAGGGAGATATACGGCTGGAGCTGTTTCAGCGTGATAGCGGCCACGAGCTACTGATCCAGGTCCTCTCAGTACTTGAGCATGAGGATGACCTCGAAATCCTTCGAGACGACCGTGTCGCAGAACGCGTGGCGATCTTTGAACAGTACGCGAACGGTGGCCTTGAAATCATCCAAGCACATCTCAACGCCAACCGTCTAGCACGCGAAGACGATGCCATTCAGATGCTTGTTAACCGACATATTGAAAAACACTTAGCCGAAAATGGCATCGATCTAACTCGCTTCGCCGATGAACTAGGATTGTAGCCTGAAGGCGCCCAAATCCGGCCATCACACAACTAATGTCCTACTTATGAGCCGCTCGTCCTTCCACGGGTCATGTTCACCGCAAAACACAAGTGTGTTCGCTGGATTAAGGGCGCCTCTGCTCGAGTAAGGCGCCACGAGAAGCTCACTGTTGGCCAAATTGGCAGAGCATCCGGACGGGTGCTCGCAGCGGCCTCGCATACTAACGATTCTGAGGACCCACATGGGCTGTGGAACAGAAAGCCAGCCCAGGGTTGGGTGGTCGAGCATACCGATTGGCCGGCTGTCGACATCAAAGATGCTGCCTCGCCTACCCTTGACAATATTGCACCAACCGCATGCGAGACTGAGATTATCTAGTTCATTGGTTCCGCCCTCAGCAACGGCCTGCATGTGGTCTATCTCAATAAGAAGATGCCTTTCCTTAGTACGTGGTCTGGTGAAGTCAACCAGGGGAGGCGGGGTGAGCGGACTCCTGCTGCGACGAAGAAAGCGGTCCCGCGCACCAGCCGTAAACTTATAGCCGCACAGATAGCACCGGGGATCCAATTCTCTGAACCAAAGGGTACGCCTAGTATCCAGGGTCATGCGCGCCCGATGGCGTATTCTTCGAGCCCGCACCTCGCTCCAGGCAACAGTGGCAAGTTTTAATGCGACCTCGTGCAATTCGTCGCGTGGAATCTGGGGATTTTGTGCGACAAGAGCCTGCCACAGTTGCAACGCTAGCCGGCCAAATCTAAGCGACTCGTCCTGCTCAAAAGCTGCATAGTCTACTAAACCTTCCAAATACCAGCGAGCTTGCGCTAGGGTGACATCGGCCCTTACCAGATTGCCTCGCGGACCGAGCAGGCCTTCAGGTATAGCGAGGTGAGCAAGTTGGCGTAGTGCGTCGTCGTCCCACCGTCCTCGCCTGGCAACGTCGACGGCTGAGAAGAAGTGCGAAACCTGGTGAGCTTGCATCGAACCTTCAGGGCCGGTACTCAGTGACTCTCGGTAGTCCACCTCGTGGATTTCGACGATACTCGGACCAGAGCTTAGCCCATTTCTTGCGAACCGCGTCGGTGTCCTTCTTTAGGCCGGTTGTGTCCCATTTTCGGTCAAAATACGAGGGTTTTGCGTTGCCAAGCCATTCGCTAAACGCCTCGTTAAGCTGCTCCGTTGAGTCGAGAGTGATGCGCCGGTCTTGCAAGAAGTCGAAGAAGTCAGCCGCGAGTATTGTTAAGCTGACTTTGTTGAATAGGTTACTACGTGTCGTTCCCCACGCGTTCTCAGCTTCCGAATCATCTGAGCCGAAATAATCTCGCACTTGCGTGTAGAACCGAATGAAGATATCCCGCCATGGGCCATCAGGTTCGCTCCATACGGCATATGGATCATCAGCCTCCCGGACGAGGGCGGAGTCGGACAGGCAGTCTTCGCGCCACATCGCCGCATAATCGTTCTTGTCGCCGTAACGTTTCCCGCCCTTCAATTCTCGAAAGATTCGGACTAGGCCTTGAAGTACAGTCCACTGCAGTTGGTCAGGACGATCACCGGTCATCCCTCTTTGCACATAGTCTTTGAATGGACTCTCCGGCGCACGGGTCAAGTATGCGATGGCTTGGGAATCGTCAAGCTTGATGCCTGCGTCCCGAAGCCGCTGCGCAACCGGCTCCAGCTCGTCTGCCCCAAGGCTGGTCGACACAATTGTCCCAAGCAGTGCAGGCGCCATCGGTGTGGCTTTCTGATTGACGACCACAAATTGAAAGACGTGCTCACTAGGACTTGGGTCCATGAGCAGCGAGATCGGTAGATTTCGGGCGTTCCTGCCGATCACTTGACGCTCAGCCTCGTCCGGATCAACGCCCTCGACAACTGCATCCATAATTTCTTGTTGGAAGGCATCGCTTTCCAACATTTTCTCGGCGGAGTTAATTGCACCTCTAAGTCTGTGCTGTCCATCGACGAGGACGATCGGCAACAAATAGGCAAGGACGTCTTCCTTGCGGAAGCCCAAAATTTCTTCTCGATCTCGATCGGGAGATAGTCGCTCCAATGCCGAGATGCGGACTATCAGCTCAGTGTAAAACTCGAGAATATTTGTCTCCTCAGACATCAGTATGCCGGCAATATCTTCGTCTGGACCTGCATCCAGATCTAGCTCACCTTCAAGAAGTGATTCTTCATCGCTGTCATTCTCAGTGCCGTCAGAGAATCCATGTCGTCGCTGCGCTTCCGCGATTGCCTCTTGAATTCGCTGTCGAGAAACTGTGCTCGCACTAAGCGCTGGGACACGATCCTCGAGTAGGGCGGCGAACCGTCGCAGCAGGTCAATCAACGGCAATTGGGCAAGGTTGCCAGTGTCGATGGTGATATGGCCAAAATGGCCACTGCCGTCGATCGGATCGAAACGCACAACATCCTCAGATTGAAGCGCGGCCATCAGGGGATTTTGAGCGATATTGCGACTGTCGCCGAAAAAGGCTCCCAGATCCTTTACACGAGCCATCTTTACCTCGCGCTGGAATCCGACCGTCTCACCGTCGCCATGCAAACGCGCGCGGCGTGGAATTCCTGCCCACTGCTCAATATCTGTGGCCCGCGCAGCGAACAAGATTAGAGGTTTGCCCTCGCTTGTCTGGAATGTACGGAATGCCGGATATTGGAATACTGGCACAACGACTCCTAGGACTGGGGGCAACGATCGAATGCTACCGAAAGAGAAGAAGCAGCATAAGCCATGCTGCCTACCCAGGAGAAGAGAGTCTTCAAGCTTGCTTGGATATCAAGCGATGACCAGACAGGACGAGGCCCTTGGAGTCAAGAACATGGCGCCATCCCTGTTCCGTGCCTATGGCGACCGGGTCATCGTAGAGTCCAGCTTTGACCTCCCGGGTAGTCAACCTTGCCCACCGGGCTCGCTGCGGGTGGCCCTGAGCCACGAACTCTTCCTTGCGATGCAGGAGGGGCCGATGGGGAGAGGGCGGGTATTGGGTCCAGCTGGTTTTCTGTTGGCCGATGTGGACGAACAAGCTAGCCGCTAGATACGGGTGTGGATCCTTGTCGAAGTCTGGGCAGGTGAGGTACGAGACTGCCGGCTGGTCGTGATGAAGCTTCATCAGGTTAGCCCCGTCAGGTGTTCCCGCGACGATTCGGGCGCATGCTTCGTAGATGCGTAGCAGCGCAACCAGCTCGTCCAGTGCGCTTTTATGGATGTAAAGCGCTGTAGGGCTGAGCTTGCCGGTGCGGGAGCTAATCATCGCGCGCTTGACGAGGTCCGGTTGCCCTGCTGCTACCAATAGCTTTCCTGCCGTACTACAGGCGTTACTATAAGTGCCGTAGAAGGCTTTCACGTCGGCGCGCATTGCAGGAGGCAGTTCGCCGAAACTTGCCCTTCCATAGAAGGTGTCAAGTGCTAGGGCGACGACAAGGTCGCTTTTCCGACGTCGGCGTGCCTGCGCCATGGCGGCGGGTGTGAGGAGATGTTTGGCCGCAATAATCGCGCGATGCATCGAGCCGTAAGTGGCGAGCAGGCTTGCAAGCAGGTCCGGTTTCTCGCTGGGCCGAGGTGGTCGGCCAAACGTGAGCATGTGGCTGGCAAGCCGGTGCAGCGGATCAACACCTTGGTCCTCAGCCGACAAGTCTTTTCGATACTTGCGATGAATAAAGTCGGTCCGGGCTTGATCGTCC
Organism: Nonomuraea turkmeniaca; assembly: GCF_005889735.1. Taxonomy (GTDB): domain Bacteria; phylum Actinomycetota; class Actinomycetes; order Streptosporangiales; family Streptosporangiaceae; genus Nonomuraea; species Nonomuraea turkmeniaca. Next base: position 30,859 of record NZ_VCKY01000027.1, on the reverse strand, counting down.
TTGAATAGATAGATCACTTCAGGACAAGGACTCACTGGACAATACCGGTAATCATGTTGGCCCAGAGGCGGAACTCTTCGGGTCGGTGTAATGCCTGAAAGGTCCCACGCGTGGTGATCACGCCATCGTGATGATCCAAGCCCTGAATGGAATGCTCTTCCCACCGAAGTCGGACGGACACAACCAAGCATCGGCGGGCGAGGCCGAGTGCCGCCTTCAGAGTTTCCATACGTTCGTCAATATTTTCGATTACATTGAGTACATAGGTAAGCAGTACTACATCGGCACGTGTGGGAGGTGGGATAGGCCGAAAATGCGGATCCCATCCCTGGACAGCGATACCGAGAGCGGCGAGATAGCCGACGTCGTCGCCTCGCCCGCAGCCATAGTCCAACACGGTGGTATCTGTCTTGACGACAGCATCACTCATGGCTACGCGAGCAGGCATCGATAGGCGCTGGCGCGCGATTGCAGTACGGGAGCGCTGGACAGTGTCCAAGGTGACGGCCGTGGCTACGTCAGGGCCCGGACCCGATCAACAGCTTCAGCCCAGTCAGCGGGCGGGCTCATATGAGACCACGACAGACGCAAGGCCCCGCGCACCTGATTATCTGGCACTCCCATGGCCGTGAGCACGTGGCTAGGTTCGTAGGAGTTAGAAGTGCAGGCCGATCCATTGGACACTGCTACGATCCCTCGCCATGCAAGCATCACGGCTTCCGAATCCACGCCGGGCAACGACAGGTTGACCACGTGGGGCAGCGTAAACTGCTCGTCACCGTGGATGACCGGCTGAAGTGGCGCCAAACCAGCAAGTACCGCGCTGCGGTATCGTAGGCAGGCTTCGTGCCTTGCCGCCTGCTCTTTGCCAGCCAGCTCTGCCGCGAGCCCGAACCCGGCGACGAGGGGAACAGGCAGGGTTCCTGGCCGCAGGCCTCTCTCCTGCCCTCCCCCGAACATCAAGGGCTTCAGTGGTGGCCGGCGATAGTCGCGACTACGGGCTACGAGCGCCCCCACCCCCATTGGACCGAACACTTTGTGTGCAGATATCGACATCAGGTCGATTCGATGACTTCGAAGCGGGTCCAGCTCTTTGCCGAAGGTCTGAGCTGCGTCCACATGCAGCCACAGATCATGCCCCTCCAGCCGTTGGCAGATCTCCTCGATGGGCTGAAGGATGCCGGTCTCGTTATTGGCAGCCATGACCGACACCGCCAACGTGTCCGGCCGGACGGCCGCAAGGATGTCGTCTGCAGCCACCCGCCCACTTGGACCAGGATCGACAAGCTGGACATCGAAGCCCATCTTGTCTAGCCGCGCGAGTGGTTCAAGCACAGCCTTGTGCTCGATCGCCGTCGAGACGATGTGTCGGCGGCTGATCTTGTCACCCTCTGGTGCCAAGCCCAGCAACGCGAGGTTGTTCGCCTCTGTGGCACCGGAGGTGAAGATCACTTCGTCGTCCTGGGCATCGACGACTTCTGCGACCTGCCGGCGGGCTCGATTCGCGGCCTTCTGAGCACGCTGCCCCAGCTCATGCGTACGGCTACCAGCGTTGCCGTACTCATCGACGAGGTAGTGGACAATCTCATCGGCCACACGCGGGTCCACCGGCGTCGTGGCGTTGAAGTCCAGGTACACAGTCACGCAGACTCCTCGTCGCAGTGTCATCTCTGAGCGCTACTGTCGCACGGAACCCTCTGCCGCGGCAGTACACTCCAGCATCTGAAGTTGACGTTCCTTACGTCAAGTCATAACGTAACACCGTGTCTGGGACATCATTGCGACGGGGGCGGTCCCGTGCTGCCGGAGGCGACACCGCTGTGTCCAAAGCGCCGCCATCATCGCCCATCACCGCCCACTACGAGTATGCCTTTCCAGCTATCCGTGGCGTTCAGGCAGAGCGCGTCTTTTTCGTCTCAATGTGCCCTCTTAAACTGCTGTCGAAGATGTTCGTCTGGGACGATGACGACCTTCCGACGGAACTACGCGCACAGAGAACTCTCAATAAGGGCCGTATCCCCGAGATCGTGCGCTACATCGAACGTAACCCTAGTAACTATACGTTCTCGGCCATCACCGCATCCGTCGACGCGAGCATACGTTTTGTTCCATACGACGGCGCCGCACATGGTGCCGCTACAGGCGTCCTGTACATTCCCATGGATGGCAGATTCGTCATTAATGATGGCCAACATCGCCGCGCCGCCATTGAGCAAGCACTCAAAACCCACCCGGAACTCGGGGACGAGTCGATTGCCGTCGTATTTTTTATCGACAAAGGCCTTGAAAGATGTCAGCAGATGTTCGCTGACCTTAATCGGCATGCAGTACGCGCATCGAAATCTATCGGCGTTCTTTACGACCATCGCGACCCACTTGCAGCATTGACACGAGTGGTAGCCCTGAGCTCCCACGTATTCCGCGGCTTCGTGGAAATGGAAGCCACATCTCTGCCCAAGGAATCGCGCCGCCTGTTCACACTCTCTGCCATCTATGGGGCACATAAAGCTCTATTCGACGGCATATCGGATCTGGACGATGAGTTGCAGACTAAACTGGCGATGGCGTTCTGGGAGATCGTCGACACTCAGTTTCCGGAATGGCAAGATGTGCGACAGAAGCGTATGCGCTCACCTGAAGTGAGGGCCGATCTGATCCATTCCCACAGCATCGTCCTTACTGCGCTGGGACGCATCGGAAACAGCTTGCTTCATAGCAGCAAGAATCCAGATGACTGGCGACCCACTCTGGAGAAGCTGTGCAGTCTCGACTGGTCGAGAGCCAACAGCCGCCTCTGGGGCGGACGAGCGCTGATCGGCGGCCGAGTCAGCAAAGCGGTCAACAACGTACTGCTCACAACCGCCGCTATCCGTACGCACTTGGACTTGCCGCTGCCGCCAGACGAACAGCGCGCTGAAGACGCCTACCGCAAGGAGCACTAACGGTGACCACTGCCTCAGTCGGCCCGGGTGGCCGGTATAACAAGCCCTTCGGTGAAGTCGGGCTTGGCGAAACGATTCGTGCCACTACAGCCGAGATTGTCCGTCTCTATCAGGCAGATAGCGTTCCATGGGTTGTTGGTTACTCGGGTGGAAAGGACTCGACAGCCACCCTTCAACTTGTGTGGCAAGCCCTGGCTAGCATACCCGCAGAGGAGCGCACGAAGCCGGTCCATGTTATTACCACGGACACCTTGGTAGAAAACCCTGTTGTATCCTCGTGGGTCAACCGAAGCCTAGAAATCATGGACGCCAAGGCCCAGAAGCTTGGCCTTCCAATCAAGCCACACAAGCTCACCCCCGAACTAACGGATACCTTTTGGGTCAATCTAATTGGCAAGGGCTATCCTGCACCCCGACCGCGCTTCCGGTGGTGCACCGAACGACTGAAGATCAAGCCGTCGAACTCCTTCATTCGTCGCACAGTTCGCCAGCATGGTGAGGCGATCCTCGTTCTCGGGACTCGGAAGGCTGAGTCCGCCACCCGCGCGCGCGTTATGACCGCACACGAGGCGAAGCGCGTGCGGGAGCACCTCTCGCCCAATGCCAACTTGCCTAACTCCCTTATATATACCCCCATCGAGGCATGGAGTTCGGACGAGGTATGGATGTACCTAATGCAGGTACCAAACCCATGGGGGCACTCCAACAAAGACCTGCTAACGATGTACCAAGGCGCCACGTCGGATGGCGAATGCCCTCTTGTGGTTGACTCCTCAACTCCTAGCTGCGGCGATAGCCGGTTCGGCTGCTGGACTTGCACGTTGGTCGACAAGGACAAGTCCATGACCGCTATGGTGACCAATGACGCCGAAAAGGAGTGGATGCTTCCGCTACTGACGCTGCGTAATGATCTCGATCTGACTGACGATAGACCGCTACGCGATTTTCGCCGAATGCACGGAAACGTCCAGCTCTTTCACGATCGTCCGATCCCGGGCCCATACACGCAAGCCGCACGTGAACAATGGTTGCGCCGTCTGCTGAAGGCGCAGGAAGAAGTCCGACGTAACGGTCCTCCTGACATGGGCGAGATTGAGCTAATCAGCCTTGCCGAACTAGAGGAGATTCGTCGCATCTGGGTCGTCGACAAGCACGAGTTCGAAGACAACCTGCCGCGCATCTACACAGAGGTCACGGACAGACCCTACCCAGGCCGTCCCCTCGATGAGGCATTGCCATTGGGCGCCACCGAGGTCGAGCTTCTAGCAGAGCTATGTGGTGATGACCGGCTGCACTTCGAGACTGTCCGCGAGCTACTTGATGTAGAGCGTCGTCACCGCAACCAGGTTCGTCGCGCTGGCCTGTTCCCAGCGTTGGAGCAGGCGCTCATGCGTGGCTTCTACAACGACGAGGCGGATGCTGTAGAGCACGCGCGCAAGCGCCGCGACGCCAACAACGCAGCAGCCGATGGTGTAACTCCCAGCGATATGACCACCGGGTTCATACAACCCACCTCGCCCCGCCAGTCGGCTCCGACACTGTTCGAAACCGTCGATGTCGATCCGGGAAACGTATGATCTTCGAAGAGCTAGTTCTCAGTGACGTCGGCCCATTCGCGGGTGAACACCGTATCCTTCTCGCTCCCCGATCAACTGACCAACCGGTCATCCTGTTGGGCGGACTGAACGGTTCGGGCAAGACCACAGTGCTTGAATCTCTGCTTTTGGCGCTTTATGGCGCTCTGACTCCGGGGAGCACGCGTCGCGCTGGGAGCTACGAGAAGTACCTGCGCCAGCTCATCAACCGCTATGCGGACCCTGGCCGAGGCGCCGCGGTAGAGCTTGCCTTCCGGGCGATCCGCGACGGCGCATGGCACACGTTTCGTATCCAACGCCGGTGGTGGGCTGTAAACGATCGTATTCGGGACACGGTTGAGGTATCGCGCGACGGCGCAGTTGACATTGTTCTCACCGAGGCATGGCCAGAGCACGTCGAGACGCTAGCTCCGCGAGGTGTCGCCAACCTGTTCTTCTTCGACGGAGAACAGATCGAAGCGTTCGCTGATCTCGAGATGGCCAAAGAACTTGTACGCACGGCAATCGGAGGCTTGCTAGGCCTGGATCTCGTGGACCGCCTGCAGGAGGACCTTGTTGTCGTAGAGCGTCGAAAGCGCATGAACGCTGTTGCTGGTGAGAAGGAACAACAGCTTCTTCAGGCGCAAGTCGCAACCCTCGAAGCCAGCCGACGTCAGGAGGCAGACGCTCTCCAAGCTGTCGATGAGGCAGAACGAGACCTGGGGCACGCCCAACGCATCGTGGATCAAACGGCCCAGCGTTTGGCCGCAGAGGGAGGCGACCGATACCGAGCACGCGAGGAACTACAGGATCGGCGCCATGAAGCCCTGGCTCGATACCGCCAAAGCCGGGCGGCATTGGTAGAGGCCTTGGGAGGGCTCGGCCCCCTGCTGCTTCTTGAACCGCTCATCGAGCAGACTGTGGCCCAAGCCGTGGCAGAGCGCCGGCAGACTGACAACCAAAACCTTGCCGAGATGCTCACTGAACGTGATGCCCGGCTGCTAGACGTGCTCCGTCGGCAGCGCGTCTCAGAAAATGTCCGGCAGGCTATCGCTGACTTCTTCGCCGAAGACGTGGCGCATCGCAAGTCAGGCCAGGGCATCCCCCAAGTCCTAGGCATTCAGCCGCAAACGCTGAGTTTCGCAGAACGGTTGCTGGCGGGCGAACTCGATGAAGAGCGAGAGTACCTGCGTCGATCCGTTGAGGAATTGGCGGCAGCCCAGTCATCGGCTGAAGACGCTGAACGTGCCGTGGAGGCCATCCCAGCAACGGATGCCGTAGAAGAGTCAGTTGCGGCATATGAGAAGGCTATGTCCGCGCTTGCGGAGGCCCACGCTCGTTGGGAAGCCGCTCGACGCGGCTCTGAGGAAGCGGCAGCGCGACGCCTCGCCGCGGACCGCAACGTGCAACACGAACTCCTTCAAGCCAACGCGACTCTGCTGCAATCTGAAGAGGCTCGCCGTATCGTCGAACATGCTGAACGCGCCAGGAACACTCTGGCGCAGCTCCGAGCTGCCGCGACGCAGCGCCACACCAAGCGTATCGAAGCGCTGATCCTTGATTCACTACAAACCCTCCTACGCAAAGAGAAGCTCATTCGCGAAGTAAGGATCGATCCTGAAACCTCCGAGTTGGAGCTGCTAACCCATGATGGGCACCCCCTTCGGCCCGGAACATTGTCTGCTGGTGAACGTCAACTTCTCGCCGTCTCACTCCTCGCTGGACTCGCTCGCGCATCGGGGCGCCTTCTCCCCGTCGTTATTGACACTCCACTAGGCCGCCTCGACCGAGATCACCGACACCGCCTTATCGAGCGCTACCTCCCTCAAGCCAGCCATCAGGTCATCGTTTTGTCTACGGACAGCGAAATCACCTCCGACGTCCTAGTTCACCTCGGTTCTTCAGTCAGCCACATGATCAAACTGCAGTTTGATCAGGAAACCCGGTCCACTGTTGTCAAGCAGGGCTACTTCTCGGATGGACAGGAAGCCGAAGGCTCCTTCCCAGAGATAGAGGTGAAGCAGGTATGAGCACTCGACCCGCCCGGAGCTCTAAGAAAGCTCCCCCGAACCTCATGTCGGCTGTGCCAGCGCCCGAAATGGTTCGCTTCGGCTCCGATGTTCGTGATCATCTGACCACACTTAAACGTCGCACAAATGTTCAGACGTCGAATGTGCTTTGCCGGTGGGCACTATGCCGATCTCTGGCGGAGCCAATAGCGCCGAGTAATCTGCCAGCTTCGGACACTGCAGTGGAAATGACTTGGAAGGTCTTCAGCGGAACCGCGGGCGACCTGTACTGGTGGCTACTGAAGATGCGCTGCTACCAACTTAGCCTCCCCTTGGACGAAGCAACCCTTCAGACTCAAATTAGAGCACACGTCGCCCGGGGTGCCGCTTATCTTGTCGGTGATGCCAGCATGCGTAATGCCTCCAGCCTCGCTAGCCTCGCTTTGGTCTCAATAGATTAATGGGACTCAAAGTTCACTTCGAACGCTGCCGCCGCGTCCCGCGTCCGCTGGGGCAGTGAGCGCTGCCCGTGTCAAGGTTCAAACATCTCGTGGCCGGTAGCGCAAGGCAAGCGGAGGCTGCCGCGTGGCTTCCGTTCCTCGGGCCTGGCGGCCCTGCGGTACGGGTCCACTTGCCATCGAGTAATGCGGGTGGCCCGCCGCCACGGGTACGGGATATGCGCGGATGATCTTGCATAAGGGTGCTGGCTGTGCCAGACGTTCGTGGAGCTCACGCGCATAGAGCGGTCCTACCACCACTCTCCTGTGGGGGATTGTTAGCGGCGAGGTCGGACCGTAGCGTGGTATCTGCCTTGGACTGGTTTGTCTCTCCGCCATACTGTCCGCCCTGTAAGCGGTCAACAGGATCTCCTGGTAGACGGACATAGGGGTCCAGGTGGGCGGTCATCGGAAATCCAGGTCGATGGCCATGCACTGAACTGCGCGCACATGGTCGAAACCAGTGGTGCATCCCACCATCTGACCGAAGCCCTCGCCGGTTGCGGCGTTGTTCCGCTTCTCCGATCCCCCGTCGACCAAAGCGAAGCTCACGCGTCTAGGGGGTTGCTCAAGATCCACACACTGTGATGACGTTCGACCAAGTGATCAGTTGCGAATGGAGCGCCTCTTGCTGACCGGCGATCTTGTACGGCTACGGCCCCTTGAACCCTCGGACGCCGAGCTGATGTGGCGTTGGAACAATGACCCCGAGGTCGGACGCTGGATGTTCGGCAGCTACCCCGAGTCGCTCGCGCAGATCGCCAGACGCTTCGAAGAACTGCCCCGCAACTCCTATGCCATCGCCTTCTTCGGCATCGAGCCGCTTCACGAACAGCGGCTGATTGGCTCAGTACGGCTCCGCGACGCCGAACCCGAGACCGGCGCCGCCGAGCTCGACCTGCGGATCGGCGACAAGGAGTACTGGGGTCGCGGCTATGCCACTGACACCGTGAGAGTGATCTGTCGGTACGGCTTCGCCGAGATGCGACTCCACCGAATCCGCCTTTCTGTAGTCGCGGAGAACGTCGCCGCCCATCGCGTCTACGAAAAGGCCGGCTTCGTCGTGGAGGGCCGTGAAAGAGAAGCCTTTCGCCGGGACGGCACGTGGCATGACATGGTCCTGATGGGCCTTCTGGAGGGCGAGCTACGGTGACCGGACACCCGGACCGCAGTTGGCCATAGACCTGGAGTTTTCACGGCCGCCAGCCTCGACCAGGTTGGCCGTCTACCGGGAGAAGGTCCTGACCGTCCACACCGCGCCAGCGTCATGACCGGCGAGGTACTCCGAACCAGATGATGGCATGCGCGATTTTCGATCAGCTTGCGCAGGCTGGGGTCTTGGCCGTAGACCTCGTCCCCGCTCACCCATCTGATCCCGTACACCCGCACCCGATGCCGCAGCGATCACTGCACGGCAGCACCGGCTCCGTCCATGCAGGAACTCCCACCGCCGCACACCGATCGGCATCGGCCATCGCTATCGGTAGCCGGGAGGCCTGCGGGAGATACAAACGCCGGCAGATCAACGCCCGCTCGCTGGCCGAGTCATAGGCCAGAAACACCCAGCCTGGCTATTTGCGATCGGTCCCGCGGTGCGCAGTGTACTGCCGTTGCACCCCCGCCGAACCGGCCCTACTTGATAGGGCCGGTTTCATCCACGATCAGCACCCCGGCCGGGTGGCCCACGTGCTCGGCGACGTAGCCGCGCATGTCATCGTGGCCCACCTCAGCATCCAGTCCGCAGTGCGCAACAGCCGCTGCATCACCTGAGGACCGGCATATCTGTCCTGCTCGGCCAGTTCCAGCAGTTCTCGTGCTCGATGTTCGACACCAGATCGTAGGCATGATGCCTACACCAGGTCATGTACTTAGCCCCGGGCGGCACGACGCGGGTCCACTCCGCCGAACCGGCTCCGAGATCCGGCCCAGCAACTCATCGAGGATGACCTGCCGGCAAGGTCTACGCTGTGACTCACGGCCACACAGCATAGTCTTTGGGGGCATAGGGACGAAGGACGATAGCGCTCGCTTTAATCGCAAGAGCGATAACCTCATTGAGACTGATCCGGCGCGCCGATGCGCGCGTGATAGCGCATCCGGATGTGGCTGCACGTTGAACCGTTCGCAGAGCTGGCGGAAAGTGGGGAACGGATGGACTCCTTTGATCTTGGACGGCTGACCGACTATGACTTCGAGGTCCTCTGTCGAGATCTGTTCGGACAGATACTCGGCGTGTCGCTGGAGATCTTTCCTCGTAACGTCACGGACCTGGGAATCGACCTCCGTTACATGAGTGAAGCTGGACAGACGATTGTGCTGCAATGTAAGCATTGGCAGAGCAGCAGTCAGGCGCAGCTGATCAATCGCATGACGAAGGAAGAACTGCCAAAGATTAAGAAACTCAAGCCGAGCCGCTACCTCTTAGCCACCAGCGTCAGACTGAACGTTCTCGGCAAGGACAAGCTCCGCGACAGATTGAAGCCATTCGTCCGTTCCACAGGGGATCTCTACGGCGTCGAGCAACTCGTCGAAGTGCTTAGAGACCATCCCGAAGTGGTAAAGCGGCATTTTCGGCTCTGGTTGAGCAACACCGCTGTCCTGCAGACGGTGCTCAATCAAGACGTGTACATCCGGTCTTCAAGACTGCGGACGAAGGTGGCGCGTGTGGCTGAGACCTTCGTACCACACCATGGTTTCGAACGAGCGCGCGACGTGCTCGATAGGCGACGCGTCTGCATCATCACTGGAGTTCCCGGCGTAGGCAAGACGACGGTGGCGTGCATGCTCGCGGCTCGCCTCATTAGTGACGGCTATGAAGCATACGAGATTTCCCAGGACGTCAGCGAGGTGAATGAGATCTGGCGTGACGGCGTGCGGCAGCTTTTCTTCTATGACGACTTTGTCGGCCAGACGACACTGGAGCCCAATCTCAACAAGAACGAGGATGCCCGGTTGGTGTCTCTCATGCGAGAGATTGAGGTCTCGGCGGACAAAGCGCTCATCATGACGACTCGGGACTACTTGCTCGAACACGCTCGTCAACGGCATGGCCGACTCGGGGAGGAGGATTTCACGCCGGATCTGAGCGTGGTTCACCTGACCGACATGACACCTGAGGTCCGTGCGCAGATCCTTTACAACCATGTCTATTATGCGAAGATCTCAGCTGCGGAGAAGCATCGCTTCGCCGATCGCGACGTATGGTGGAAAATTCTGCGTCACCCCAATTTTAGTCCGCGGCTCATCGGCGATACGCTGATGCTCGCCGGCCCGGCAGAGAACGTCGCGAAGGCCATACTGGAAAACTTGGACAACCCACGTCGTATCTGGGAACGCGTCGTGGAGAACGAGCTGAACGACGAAGCCGTTCATATCCTGGAGGTGCTGTTCACGTTCGGCAGAGAGGCTGCGCTGGCGGACCTCGAAGAGTCGTGGTCGCGGTACTGCAAGGAGCTTAACCTACCCAATGAGAAGCGGCTTTTCCGCAAGGCATTGAGGATTTTGGCTGGGACGATGATCGTAATCGACGACGGTGGAGTATCTTTTCACAACCCATCCATCGTCGACTACCTGCGTCACCACATGAACGAAGGTCGCACCCGACTGCCCGCGCTCTTGGCCAGCTTCATCGACGCAGGGCAAATCGTTCGGCTCATGTATACCGCCCAGGGCCATGATGCGGATGGCATTCTGCGGCAGCTCAGGGAGTACCGTGTCGACGTCGCGAGATCTATTCTCGACACGGTCGACACTGTCGAGGACTCTCCTTCTGACGAGGACGACAGCACGGCGCGGCACCTGGAATGGATTCTAGAGACAGCGGAGGATCTCGACTACGCTCCACTGGCCGACTACGTCAAGAGCAGGACGGATTTCGACCTCCGCCGCAGCTCACATCTCTCTCATAGCTCCAGCCTTGCGGCGAAGATGAGGGCCAGTGCGCTGATCCCCGACGAGCATGCCGAACAATTCAGCCAGGATGTTAGAGAGGATCTTCTCTACGAGGTAGAGGAACAGCTCGAACTAGATAACTGGCAAGGGGCCTACGAGCACTATATGATGCTCGATGAGACGCTGGGCGCGGAATATACTCATTTGATGGGTCGACTTGTGGCATGCGCATTGAACGAGCTCGCGGAATACGCGATACAGGAGGAGATTCACGCCCATAACCTAGTGTCGATCCATGAGCTCTTAGAGTTTTTGACTAAGCATGACGCAGCTGAGGAATTGCCCGAAGAATTCGACAAAGTCGAACAGGCACTGATCCGGCTAAAGGCGGAGCGAGCACAGCGCGAAGCTCGTGAGGATGCCCGTGAGTTCGGAGCAGCGTACGACCATGGGGAAGACTGGGTCCAGACTGCGTACAGTTCTAGGCAGCAGTGGATTCAAGAGATACATGGCCGTCAGGCAAACTGGGCTGAGATCGAAGGGCTGATGAGTCGCCTCGGTACGTGACAGTGCGTTCTGTCTCACCGTAGATCGGCGCGCCGTCGGGGCGGGCCGATCTGATCGTCTTGAGCGCCGCGAGCGTGTTGGCGCCGCCCTTGCGCTCCCAGACTATGCCCCCACAGCTGGTCGTCGCCCAGGCTGCAGCAGCCATGGAAGGTAGCGCACGCCGTGGGTGCGAATATAGGTGGCCGGCTGTCGCTTCGGCCGACCCCGTAACGCCCAGCCGGAGCCCAGCTGAGGCCGGATACAGCGGCCCAAACTGGTCGAAGGCAAAACACCATTGTGGGAAGCGAGGCAGTGACCTCCTCAATGCGGTCCAGCTTGGCATCGTGGTCGGGATCGGTGGACTCCTTCCAGGTCCGGGTGCGCTGAAAGAGATCTTGCGTGCGCGTAAGTACTGCCGCAGCCACTCACGCCCGATCACCACGCTCCGGGTGGGGTTGCCGGCCACGTGGTTGATCTCGCGATCGAGCCGGGGATATATGAGGGATGATCTTGCACTGCCCGCGCCATGTGTGGGCTGTTTTCCCAGCTCAATCTGCCTGTAGGAAGAGAGAAGCCCCCACTCTCCTAAAGCGGGTGCCGCAGGTTCGAATCCTGCCGGGGGCACTCATCTCCACCAGGCATTTCAGCCTCTGACCTGCGGTTTATCGACCGCAGGTCTTTTACTTGTCAGGCCCTTGGTAGGCCGCCGAGGGCACCCGTATGCAGCCGCAGGACCATGATCTGGGGACATATGGGGGATGATCTTGAAGCCTTGAGCGATCCCGACAGGGCAATCCCGCAGGCCACGAGTCCGCCGAACCCATCGGTCGGTCGATGAGACAGATCGTGAGCACCAAACGCCGCCGCGCGCGAATGTCAGGGAACGCGGATCTCTGCCCTGCCAGCGGGCAAGACTTGGACCTCTCCTCCGGGCCGCTCTACCACGACCACACATGCCTCTCGGGACAGGTCAGAGAGCAACACAGCGGTACCCCGGGATGCGTACCAGCAGAGGCGCTCCCGGGGCTTATGTGTTCCACGCTATCAGCCAGAGCTTAGCGAGAGCATGGAGGCGGCCCTCGGCCGTCCCAAGACCGGGCGAGTGGTTACCCGCGGAAACCGATGCACGGCTCCCGCGTCGACTCTGTGGCGCAGCCTGTCCTCTAAAGCCCGTGACGGAATGTTGCGTACCAGATATGTCTGTTTTCTGATTTGTGATGATCGCCCGTCTTGTCGGATAGGTCGGATTTATTTACGTTGAGCGTCGGATGTTGATCGGCTCCGAGCTGCACGGCAGAACGCCTATCGCCCTGTAGCAGAGGGCAACGGTTGACGCCCCCTGTCGGTGTCTTTCGTTGTGGTTCGGAGTGTGATGGCGCATGCGCCGGATACTGTCGTGGTCTCGTTCGCGCTATGCGGCTCTTGCGGTCGCCATCTCATTGATGCCAGGTTTGCTCGTGCTGTCGGCCCAGCCGGTCGTTGCCCAGGCTGGCGCTACGATGGCGGCCACGTCGCAGGGCGCACCTCCAGAGACGCCAAAGCAGCAGTGGGGGTCAGCGGCGGGGGTGCCGTCGTTGACGGAGACCTCGGTGACCCAGCCGGCTCAGCGCAAGGCAGTTGCTGGGGCGAAGTCTGTTGCGTCGACAAAGTTGCCGCCGGGTTCGCTGCCGCCGGAGGAGCGCAAGAGCGTGGTCCGAGAGGACCGGCCAGAGCCTGTGGTGCCCCTTCCTGAACGCGCTGTGGCAGAGTCGACGGGGTCGGAACGGGCGGTGACGAGCGGTGCGGCGCTGATGGCCGCGCAGGCAGTTCTCTGCTCGTCGTATCCGCAGTACGACGCGGGGCGCTCGTATTCGTCGGGTACTCATGTCTGGTATGCCAGCGGCAGCAGCCGGTATGTGTGGTGGGCTCGGGTGTCGGTGCCGGTAGGCAAGGCGCCGGGTTCGGGCGACTACATGGATCCCGATGGTGATGGGATGTACACGTACCAGTCGTACTGGACGCAGTGGACAGCGTGTGAGGCTGACCCGGTGCCGCCGCCTCCTCCGACGCAGTACCCGCCGACGCTGACTGCGGTCTTTCCGTTGAACGGGATGCTGATCAGCACGCGGACGCCGCTGTTTGGCGCGCAGGCCTACAGCAACATGGGCAGTTACCCGATCCAGTACGCCTTCAAGGTTTGCGACGATGAGGCGCTTGCGAGCGGGTGTGTGTCGTCAGGGAGCCTGGCGGCCAACGCCAGTACGTGGCGGGTTCCGGCGGATATGGCGCTGGCGTGGAGTAAGCAGTACTGGTGGCAGGTGACGGCGACCGACAGCAGTAACAGCAAGAGCACCTCGTGGAAGGGCACCTTTACCACCGGCGTGCGGCAGCCGGCGACCGGTTCGCTGTTCGCAACCCCGGGCGCTGAGGGGCAAAGGTTTCAGCCTGCGACCGGGAACTACACGACCTCGGTCACCGATGCCGCGGTGGCGACGGTGGGCCCGCCGTTGTCGGTGGTGCGCTCCTACAACAGTCTGGACCCGCGCCGGGATGGGATGTTCGGGGCGGGCTGGTCCACCCGCTGGGACATGAAGATCAGCCCCGAGGTGGGCGGGACCCTGCTGGTCACCTTCCCGGACGGGCGGCAGGTCCGGTTCGCGGCCAACGGCACGGGCGGAACCTTTCAGCCGCCGCCCGGCCTGCAGGCGACGTTAGCCGAGACCCGCGAGTCGGCGGACGGGCCGGTCACCGGATGGCGGCTGATGGACAAGTCATCCACCTCGTACGTCTTTGACGCCAATGGCCGGTTGGTCAAGATTGCGGACCTGCGGGGGCGTACCCAGAACCTGACCTACGGGACGGACGGGAAACTGGCCAAAGTCAGCGGAGTCGGCGGCCGTTCGTTGTCGTTCGGCTGGACCGGATCACATGTCACCTCTGTGGACACCGACCCGGTCAACGGCCAGCCGTTGCGCTGGACCTACAGCTACGACGGGGACAAGTTGACGTCGGTGTGCGCGCCGGTTGCGCAGCCCAACTGCACCACCTATGGCTATGCCGGCGGCTCGCAGTATTACAGCGCGGTGCTGAACTCCGATCCTCTCGGCTATTGGCGGCTGGGTGAAACTTCGGGGCAGAAGGCGGCGGATTCCGGACGGGGCGCCGGTGCTGCCACGTATTCCTCTGTCACGCTGGGGCAGGCGGGTGCGGTCGAGGCCAGCACGGACAAGGCCGCGCAATTGACCGGCAGCGGAGTGATCAGCCTGCCGGAACACGCGATCGCGCGTCTGGGCGATGCGGCGTCGGTGGAGGCATGGTTCAAGACCACCAAGACCGGCGTGATCATGTCGGGCGGGACCGACAGCAGCTCCGATCTGGCCCGGTCGGTGCTGTATGTGGGCTCCGACGGCAAGCTGCGCGGCCAGTTCCGGCCCACCACCGGCACGGCCACGATCGCGCCGATCACCTCGCCGGGCGTGGTCAACGACGGCCAGTGGCATCATGCGGTGCTCACGTTGTCGGGCACGGCGCAGCAGATGTTCCTGGACGGCCAGAGCGTGGGCACGGCCACGGGCAGCGGGTTCGGCGGCTGGCCGGTAGGCGCCTGGCTGGGTAACGGCCGCCTGGAGGGCGGCAAGTGGCCCGCCGGCCCTGCCACCACGCAGGACCTGCCGTTGACCGGCCACCTGGATGAGGTCGCCATCTACGACAAGCCGCTGTCGGCCCACGAGGTCGCCACGCACCACGCGGCCCGCGCGGCGGCGCCGCACCTGATGTCGAAGATCACGCTACCATCGGGACGAGTGGCGATGCAGGCCACCTACGATGCCGCTACCGACCGGATCAAGACCCACACCGACGCGCACGGCGGCCAATGGCAGCTGGCCGCGCCCGTGCTCAACAACCAGACAGGCATCTCCAAGGTCACGGTGACCAACCCGGCCACTGACACGCTGGTGCACGAATTCGACACCTGGCGCGGCAACCGGCTGGTCTCCCACACCGACCAGCTGGGCAAGAAGACCAGCTACGAGTACGACACGGCCGGCTACCCCTCGAAGGTCACCGACCGCAACGGCAATGTGACCACCCTGGTGAATGACGCACGCGGCAACGTTATCGGGCGTCACCGGCAGCGCAGCGGCGGAACCGGGTTTTGGGAGTGGTATGCGTATGAGACGCATAGCGACCCGTTCGACCCCCGCAACGACCAATTGCGGGCCGTGAATGACGGCCGCTCGGCCAACTTCATGGACGGCACCTACGCCAGCCGCTGGTGGTTCGACACCTATGGACAGATCGTTATAGCGACCCTGCCGCCACGCTCCGAGGGCGAATTCTGGGGGACCACCTTCACCTACACCGAGGGCACCGAGCCGGCGGTAGGCGGTGGAACCACGCCTGCCGGACTGGTCCAGACCCAGAAGGACCCCGCTGGAAGCATCTGGTCCTACCGCTACACCTCGGCCGGAGACCTGGCCGAGCAGACAAACCCCGCCGGACTCGTGACCAAGCAAGGACACGATGCCCTCGGACGCGTCATCAGCAAGTCCGAGGTGTCGAACGCCCACCCCCAGGGAGTAACGACCACCTTCGCCCACGACGGACTTGGGCGGCTGGTGTCGCAGACCGGGCCTGGAGTCAAGAACGAGATCAGCGGCGTGACCCACACCGCCCAGACCGCGTACACCTATGACCCGGACGGGCGCACGCTGACGCAGACGCACGCCGATACGACCGGCGGCGATGCCGCGCGGACCACCACCTACGCCTACGACGACTTCGGCCACCTGAAGTCGATCTCCGATCCCGAAGGCGGTGTGGTCCGCCAGGACTGGAACACCCTCGGCCAGCTGGCGCGAGTGACCGACGCGCGGGGCACGGTCATCGAGCAGGCCTACAGCAAGCGCGGCGAGCTGATTTCCAAGACGTTGAAGGGGTGGACCGGTAGCCCGGTCAACCCGCAGGCGGCCAAGGACGTGGTGCTGGAAGCACGCTCCTACGACCCGGGCGGCCGCCTGGCCGCGAGGGTGGATGCGATGGGCCGCAAGACGTCCTACACCTACTACGCCGACGACCTGCCCTGGCAGACGATTGCCGATGACGTCAAACTGAACGGCGCCACCACGACCCGAGACGTCGTGCTGGAGGAACATCTCTACGACGGGGCCGGCAATCAGACCAAGCAGATCACCGGCGGCGGCACGCTGACCACTGACGCCACCTATGACGCGGCCAATCGCCTCACCTCGCAGACCGTCGACCCGGCCGGAGTCAATCGCAAGACCATCTACAGCTACGACGATGTGAGCAACGTGATCAAGACGGTGCTCACCGGTGCCGGCTCCACACGCAGCGAGGTTCGCGAATACGGCTACACCAAGACCGGGCTGGTCAACCGCGAAGTGATCGAGAACGGTGATGAGGATCTGGTCTCCGTCATCGGCTACGACGATCGCGGTCTGGCCACCTCCATCACCGACCCGCGCGGCAACGCGGCCGGGGCCGATCCGGCCGCCTACACCACCAGTTACCGCTACGACGCGGCCGGACGGCTGGTGGAGGCCAAGGCACCCCCCGTCCAGATCGAGAAGGACGGCGCCGCTCAGACCGCAAGGCCCGCCACCCGCTACGGCTACAACACCGTGGGCAACACGACCCACACCGTCGACGGCGAGGGACGGCTCACCACCTCAGGCTTCGACCGAGCCGGCCGGCTCACTTCTGACACCGGCATGGCCTACACCCCGCCCGGCGGCAGCACTATCACGCCGAAGATCACCTACGCCTACGACACCGCGGGCCGTCTGATCAGGACCACTGATCCGCGCGGACAGGTCACCAGCATCGAGTACGACGCGCTGAGCAACGCGGTACGCGTCACCGACCCGCCCGCCAGCCCTGGGCAGAGCGCCGGGCAGTGGGTGACGGAGCTCGACCTGGCGGGTGAGCAACTGGCCGCCGTGGATCCGACCGGCGCCCGCCGGGAGGCGACCTATGACGACCTGGGCCGGCAGATCACCCGCACCACCATCGAGCGCAAGCCGACCGCAGCCGCCTTCACCACGAACCTGCAATACAACGACGCCGGCGACCTGACCAAGATGACCAAGGTGACCGCGTCCGGCGACAAGATCACCAGCTATACGGTCAACGCGGTCGGCGAGGTCACCACCGAGACCGACCCCACGCCGAACACCACGACCTACACCTACGACCTGACCGGCCGCCCGGCCAAGGTGACCAACGCCGAAGGGAACGCCACCAGCGCGGAATACGACCCGGCCGGCCGCCTGACCGGCTTGAAGAGCCTGGACAGCGCCGGCGCCACCGTGCGCACCGTCGGCTACGGCTACGACGCCGCCGACAACCTCACCCAGATCACCTCCGGCGAGGGACGCATCACCCGGCGCACCTTCGACGCCACCGACCAGCTGACCGTACTCATCGAACCCGTCTCGGCCACCAAGTCGATCACCACCAGCTTCGGCTACGACGCCACCGGCGCCCGCACCCGGCTCACCGACGGCCGCGGCAACGCCACCTGGACCAGCTACAACAGCCTCGGCCTGGTCGAAACCCTCACCGAGCCGGCCACGACCGCGCACTCGAACCTGGCCGATCGCACCTGGACCCACCTCTACGACGCGGCCGGCAACGAGACCGCGCTGATCAAGCCCGGCGGGGTCCGCCTGGACCGCCAGTTCGACCAGCTCAACCGGCTCACCAAGGTCACCGGATCCGGGGCCGGCATCGTCGCCGGCGACAAGACCTACGGCTACGACCTGGCCGACCGCCCCACCAGCGTGGGCGACCACACGCTCGAGTACAACGACCGCAGCCTGCTCACCAAGGTCTCCACCCCCGCCGGCGTCAGCAGCAGCTTCGCCTACGACGAGCGCGGCAACCCCACCCAACGCATCGACGCCACCGGAACCACCACCTTCACCTGGGACAACGCCAGCCGGCTCAAGACCGTCGCCGACCCGGTCAGCGGCCGCACCAACACCTACGCCTACGACAAGGCCGACCGGCTCACCACCATCACCTCGGCCAACCCGGTCAACACCCAGGCCTACACCTACGACGCCCTCGACCGGCCCCTCACCCACACCCTGAAGAACAGCACCGCCGCCGAACTCGCCAAGATCACCTACGGCTGGGACAAGGACGACAACCTCACCAGCAAAACCACCACCGGCCTGGCCGGCGCCGGCAGCAACGCCTACGGCTACGACCACGCCGGCCGCCTCACCTCCTGGACCAGCCCAGGCGGCACCACCACCAGCTACGACTGGGACGACGCCGGCAACCGCACCAAAGCCGGCGACAAAACCTACAGCTACGACGAACGCAACCGCCTGCTCTCCGGCGACGGCGCCGACTACACCTACACCCCGCGCGGCACCCTGGCCAGCCAGACCAAGGACGGCACCACCCGCACCCTGACCTTCGACGCCTTCGACCGGCTCATCAACGACCGCGACGCCACCTACACCTACGACGCCTTCGACCGGATGAGCAGCCGCCAAAGCTCGAGCGGCCAGCAGCGCTTCGCCTACGCCGGGCTCGACAACGACATCATCGCCATCACCGACGCCGGCGGCATCGTCCAGGCCAGCTACGGCCGCGACCCCTCCGGCGACCTCCTCAGCGCCAAGGAAGGCGCCAACCCGGCCCTCGGCGCCCT
The DNA here is from genome assembly GCF_005889735.1 of Nonomuraea turkmeniaca. GTDB lineage: Bacteria > Actinomycetota > Actinomycetes > Streptosporangiales > Streptosporangiaceae > Nonomuraea > Nonomuraea turkmeniaca. The sequence continues at coordinate 11,731 of NZ_VCKY01000027.1, read as the reverse complement.
CACCGACGTCCACCAGGACCTGATCGGAACCTTCTCCGGTACGGCCCTGGCCACGACTACCGCCTATAACCCGTTCGGCGAGGTCACCGCCCAGACCGGCCCCAAGACCAGCCTTGGCTACCAGGGCGAATACACCGACCCCGACACCGGCACCGTCAACATGCACGCCCGCTGGTACCAACCCGGCACCGGCACCTTCACCAATCGCGACGACTGGACCCTACCCGCCAGCCCCTCCGTGCAGGCCAACCGCTACACCTACGGCAACGCCAACCCGCTCGTCCACCGCGACCCGAACGGCCACGAGCCCTGCCGAAACGTCGACTACTACAACGACGACCCTATGCGCTGGGACGACCCCAACTACGATCCACCCGCCTGCACCGGTGTGCCTGGCAATGGCGAGGCAGGCACTCGTGGGGATGTTGACCGCGAACCGCGGTCCGAACCCCGTCAAGGCAATCCACAAAACACGAACAACGGCCCCAGTACGGGCAATAAAGGCACTAGCGGCAAAGGCACGCCGCAATCCGGCCAGGTCAGCCAGTCGATAAGCGGCCCAGCATTGCCCCCAACGCAAAAGCACATCGACTACCAATGTGCACATGGCCCGTGCAAGGGTAGCTACGGCGGCCATGAAAACATCTTCACCGGCCCTGTTCACATTCACGCCGGCCCGACCTCTCCCAGCGCGTGCAGCTTTAACTGCACGAGCTCACCAGCGCCCAGTAACGGTACACCAACCGTCGCACCGGTTGATCTACCGTCAGATGGCCCTCTACCGCCCGCGTGGACCCCCCCGTTCCAGCCGCCTGATTTCTGGCAGGCGCCATTAGATTCGGCCATGGGCATTTTTCAGGGTGCCTGGGACATGACCTGCTTCGTCTGCCATTTCGTGCCGGGCTTCTCTGATCTCCCGCAGCTTCCCATACAATCCCTTTTTGGAACGGATCCCACGTCACCCGAATACCAAACCGGCTACTGGGGCATCCACATACTCTCCATGTTCATCGCTCCGGAAACGGGAGCTTTCAGACCCAGAAATGTGCCAAGGACCGGAGGCTGGACGGCAAGGAATCCATGCCTCAACAGCTTCGCGCCCGGAACCCAAGTTCTCATGGCTAACGGCACGCAGAAGAACATCGAGGACATCGAGATAGGCGACGAAGTACTGGCCACCAAACCGGAGACGGGTGAGACTGCGCCCGAGACAGTAACTGCCATCCATCGCAATCTCGACACTGCCATGACGGATGTGACCATCAAGTCCGTCGATGGAAGGCAAAGCACGCTCCACACAACGATGGAGCATCCCTTCTGGGAAAGCGGGCGCAAGGAGTGGGTGGACGCTGGCGACCTCCAGCCCAAGGATCTGCTCCGCTCCACCGACGGCCGCCGCGCCGCCGTGGTTAAGGTACACACCTTCGACTCAGCACGGTGGATGTACAACCTAACCGTCGATGACGTCCACACCTACCATGTAGTGGCAGGCGACCAAGCGGTCCTTGTTCACAATGCTGATCCGGGATGCGCGGATAAGCTACGACGAGGCCTTATCGGTGCTGGCTTCCCGGAGCCGAGCACGCCTCACAGTCCGCACCACATTGTGGCTGGAAACTCGCCAAGGGCTGCTCCTGCAAGGGCAGTACTGGACAAGTTCGGCATCGGTGTGAATGATGCCGAGAATGGCGTGTGGCTGCCGCGTAGCAGTGGATCGCCCAACCCAACGGGCGCTTCGGTGCATTCAAGAATTCACACGAACGATTACTACGATCATGTGAACAAGCTGATGAGTGGGGCTCGTACCCGGGGAGAAGCCCTTGACGTAATAGACCACATCAGGAAGCAGCTCCAGGGGGGCTACTGGCCCTAAGCTGAGAGTGTCCGCCTGCTGGGCGTGAGGGCTCGGCAGGCGGGCACTATCCTTAGGCTAAGGCGTCTGCGGGAAAGGTGATCATGTCTGGCAAGCAGCAGGTAGAGGCAGCTTTGGGCCTCGCCAGGGGACTCCTCGCCGAGGCAGCCTCGTTCAACTTTCAGCCCTCGGGGTTGACCGGTCTGGTGCGTCGCTACTCAGCGATTGAGTTCGATGTGCCCGACGTACCTGATGTGGACGGATACCTCTTTCAGTATGGAAAGGTAAGCTGGTTCTCCGAACCGACTTTTGTGCTTAGTTTGGCTCGCCAACTCGAAGTTGTCGACTCCACTGGGGAGCACGATTACTACATTCAGGTGCAATTCGAGTTCAGGTATCCATTGGATGACGAGCTAGAGTTCGCCGGCAGCTACTCCGAATGGTGGTTTCCAGAGGACAAGAGATCTTTCGACGTATGGCTAGGGTCCATAGACCGAGCTACTATTATGAATATTCTTGCCGGCAAGACACCGCGTGAGTTTGAAATCTGGCAAGACCAGGTTTGACCTCAATGGGCCGGTAATCTGAAGCTCCGCCAGGTTGATTTCGGCGGGGCTCCAGAATTGGTTGACGGCTGCGGCGGCGCGGTCACTTCGCATATGGTTGGGCGGAACAGCTTTGGGTGCGAGTCGAGAGCGAGACCGAACACGACGCCGCCGCTCGCCGATCTATTGTTAAATAACCCTTAGTTCGTCGAGCGATTGAGTGTCGCCAGAACTGCAGGACCTGGGCTTACTTCCTGGGATCCCTGACTCTTTCGAGTTTGATGAAATTTCAGAGATTCTGAAGGTCTATTGGCCTCGTCGTTCGTCTTGCATCGATAGCGAAGACGAGGAGGCCCGAGTTGGCGCCGGCGGTGGTGCGGGGATCTACGCGTGGGGCTGCGCCACGCCGCCGACGACGTCCGCGGGGCGCACGGGCCCAGGCGACTCCGGGCGATCTGGACGCGCTGGAGACCGATGCGCTGGCCGGGTTCGTCCTCCCCATCAACAACGAGGTCATCGATCGAGCGAAGCGATCGAGGCGCTGGCCGCCCAGCGGAACCGCTACGCGGCCAGATCCCTAAGCACAGCTGGCTAGCATTCTGTTCACGGGTCTCTCCGGCCCCCGCGAGCAGAAGAACGTATGGACAGTCCTGGACGTGGCCGGCTCTGGCTCAATCACCACTCGACCGAGGTGATCAAGAATGATGGCGGACGGCTCCGCGCCGGACCATGAGGACTTGTCACAGCCCCGCAGTGTCCGGAGATTGTTCGATGATCCCGATCATGCGGCTGCCGTGCTGCGAAGCGCGGTCAGGCGATATGACGCGCCGGCCGGGGTTCCAGCATCCTGCTCTAACGCGACCGTTGACCACGCCCTGCGGTACTTCGGTGGCGTGGGTCAAGAGCCGCCCGAAACCCGGCTGTCCACTCGTCGGCTCATGCTGCTTGCTGTAGCGGAGTTCGTCAACGCGGCCGTTCTCTACTAGAGGGGTGCTAACAGGGCCCGAGAGGGAAGAGAAAGCCCTGTACCTGGATCCGCTGATCAGGCCTGCGTGGCAGGTCGTGGGAGGGGTGGATTGTAGTCTGTCCGGGCCGGAGACCTTCGCGGTGCTCGCGGCTGCCAAGGCCACGGCCCTGAAGTCGGCGCGTGGGCAGAGTTCGATCGCCGCTGTTGGCGCCGTGTTGAACGTTGACCTGACGGAGGAACTGGTCCTTGCTTGGCTGCGGGCGATCAGTCCGTCTTCGGCAAGGATGTCACCGCACAGACTGGAGATGCGCGACGCCATCTTCGGTAATGACAGCTACCACGAATTCTCGATCACTACCCTCGGGCGCAGCAGGGACGAAATCATGGCGGTCAACTGGGACGACAGCGGAGCGCCTTTGCTGTCTTATGACGCACCGGGCACGTACCCCGAGCGTTTCGCTGCGCACCTCATCTACCGCACACGTATACCTGCTCCTGGCCGACCCCTTCGGCTGTCCCTACAGCGCCGACGCGCTACGGAGTGAACTGGTCAAGGAAGCACCGAGTCGCGGCTTTGCTGAGCGGGTGACGGCCCTGGTCGGCGACGCCGAACGCGCTCGCGACCACCAGGTCAATGAACTACTCGGTTTTGAAGCGTTCAGGGTTCGTATCCCGCTCGTCATCAAGCACGTCCTCAGCCGGGCCAGACGCCCCGCCAAGGTTCTGGAGATCACTTTGGAGACGCGCGAGAGCAGGCCCGCTCGACGGTTCCGGGAGTACTGCGCCCGCGTCGACGCCGCTATCGCCGAAGGCAAGCGTGACGATGTCGCACGCGCCTGTGCCGAGCTCACCTCATACGGCGTGCGCCTCGAAACCGGACTGTCCGAGCGGCACCCTGCCCAGGGTCAGGCAATCAACGCGGCCAAGGAACTGGTCAGCGTCCGCTCACCCCTGCTCGGCGCGCTCATTCCCAGTCTCACCCTCGGGGTCGGACAGGCAAACCGCTGGCTGCGGCGCCGAAAGTTCGCCTTCGTGGAAAGACTCGCCCGCACCCCGCGTAACCTCAACGGCGTCGAGCAGGAGTTCGCCCACCTTTGGCCTCACCCGTAGAGGATGGACACCGTTCCGCGCAGACCACAACGATCACACGCTGGAATCAGGTGGGATGAATACCTGGGCCCACGCCGGGGTGTAAATCTTGCCCACCGGCCCAAGTGCAGCAGGGACTCGTGAGGGTCAAACTGATCACTCGAGCTACGTGCTTAAGGTTCGCGAGCGGGATGAGCGTTTCAGTGCAGAACAGGCATACGAGGTGTACGTAGGCATGGGGTTAGGTAGTGTCCGGGGCGTGCGCCCAGATATTCGCCGACTGTCTGTCGCCGCGGTGCTCGTCTCCCTCGTGGTTGTGACGGGTTGCACAGGCGGGGAGTCCGACAAGCCCACCTTGGAAGAGGCCACGAAACAGCTCATCGCGGACGGCGACAAACTGCTGGCCTCTCGCGAAGTAGCCGCGTCCGGAAAGGTGACAGCGACGGAACGAGCGGACAAAGATACGGAATCAGGTTGCGTGCCTGGTCAGGTACAGCGATTCTTCCGGGCTCAAGGCGATCTCTCCGGTCCGCCTGCCGTGCACATGCCGTACAACTCCGCTGGCTTGATGCAGAGCGTGCTGAAGTTCATGGGCTACGACTCGGTTGTGAACGACCGGGATCTTGGCGATGAGAACCTCGGCGTATCCGTCGTGCACAACCCAAAGATGGGTTTGACCTTTACTGTGACCGTCCGCAACGGCCAGAAGCCTAATATCATGATCGTCGGCAAGACCAGCTGCTACGCTCACGGCCGCTGACGGAACGTGCTCAGCTTGGTAACTGGGCTGCTTCCTTGCGCAGGAGTTCGGCCTGTTTGCGTAGTCGGTCGGCGGTAGCTGCGCAGGTCTCCCGGAGGAGTTCGATCTCACGGCCCAACTGGGCGGCCTGGGTGTTGAACCGACGTGCGGCAGGCCCCTTCCAGAACGCCTCAACGGTCTGGGGATTCGCCAGAGCTCCGACGAAGACTTCCTCCATGGCCTTGACGTATCGAGTGAGGCTCGTGGCAAGCAATTCCTTGTCAGCGGCCTGGCGGAGCAGTTGACCTGGGTCAGGAAAGGACATGCTCAGCCTCCCCGTCGCTCCAGCGCTTTGACCAGGGCCTGATAGAGCCGTCCTTTGAACGCTTTGTCAATCATGTCCACGTCTTCCTCCGTCAACTCCATTTGCCTGTGCTGCGCCAACGATTTAATCACCCACTGTTTCTGCCATTCGATGATATCGTTGGCGACATTCTCCGCAGTGTCGTCAGACTTGCCGTCGAAGTAGTCCGTTATCTTATTCTTGATTCTGTCTTTGAGGTCATCCTGTCCTCGGTCTCGAACGGTCGCGGTTGCAGGGTTATCGATGGGCCAATATTTGTTGGAGAGCCAATCGATGGGCGTCAGCATGACACCGGCGACCCAATCGGCGTACTCGTCATCGCTCCACTCGGCATAGGCGGAGCCATCCAGTAGCAGATTTGCCGCCCCACTCGATAAGGCGCTGATATTCACGAATCCGGCGCGTGTCTTGGGGTCACTGTCGAACGGATGGAATCGACCGATGTCCATGCTCACCGTGTACTCACGCCAGGATTTTAATAGCGTATTGGCTGCCGCCTTATCTTGCATCAAAGCACCCAAGAAACGAGCCGCTGTGTCCGGATCGAGCCTGTCCCACGGCGGCGCCGGATGCAGTTTTGTGAGGTCGGGTGAGGACTCCTTCGCCTGTAGACGTGCAAGCTTGTCGAGATAGGGCGCCACGTTTTTAGCCAGCGCTTGGCTGACTGGGGAGCTCTCGCCGCGACGAAGCCAAGCATTTGGAATCCACTGGCCACCAAGCCAGGGAGTGTCCCTGGCACCTACGGCGCTAATAATGTTGAGCCAGGCCCGCTCACGTTCGCGATCATTACCCGCGCCCGGCCTCAATGCCTTGTCCAGAACGCCCGCCAACCGCTCTTCGAAGCCGGGAACGCCAGTCCGCATGAACCGCCCCGGGTGCAGCAACCAGCCCGCAGCATCCTTGTCCTCAGCAAGCAGCTTTTGTAGCGCCTGCGGGTTAGCGTCGTATGCCTCCACTAGCGCATTGAGGTTCCAGTTCGGGCTCGTCGGCCGATCTGCAGCAAGGGAACGACCCAGTACACGACGCGCCACCTGATTGAGAAGTGTGCTCGAAGGTTTGGACATAGTGACAAGCCCTGTCAGCAAACCTGGATCGGTCGTCTCTATGAACTGGCGCCACTCCTCACCCAGCCGTCCCGCACGCTCGGCGTTGGCGTAAGCCTCGGCTAGCGGGCCCAGACTCTCACGACCTTGCTGGACAACAGAGGGCGGAAGTCCTTTGTCCATCGCCGCGGGGCCCTTGTCCTTCATCCAGTGCATAAAGAGCGCACGGAATCTGTCCGGCCCGAGGGCGGCCAGCAAGGAAGCGGCGTAGGCGGGATCCTTTAACTTCTCTTTCGTCGCCGCCGTGGCGGCCGTCACCTTTCGCCAACTCTTCATCGAATTCTCGATTTCATGCTGCTTGAGCGCTTCGGCGATAGGCACTGCGTCGGCTTTTCCCTGCCGGGTGGCCTCCGCTTCGTTATTGAACGTGAAGAACACGCCCACCTGGCCGTTTCCTGAGCTCGGAACCGTCTGCTTGAGCGTGTCCATCCGCCATTTAAGATCTCGCTGCGTGTCGTCGAAGAACGCCCAGGACCGATGCATGGCGGCCACTCCTTGCGGACCTGTCCACGACGCGCCTGCCTCGGCGATGGCCGCCTCGAGCCCTGGTCGTGTCTGGGCCAGGACGTTTTTGCTGATGCTCATCTGGTGCATCAGCCGTTCTGCCCCGCCCGGGTCGATCCCGACGAACTCCCCCATGGACCCTCCCTGAGGGTGTGGGTTACAAGGCACGAGTCAAGCACACCGGCCAACGCCCCACGCATCCCTATAAACAACCGGAATTACACTCCCGTGGTAGCGGACCGTTCAAAATAGGCATTGTGACCCATATAGGCATAGATTCGACGAAGCCACCAAACTGCCGGCCCGGAGCCCAGTTCCCTTCTCCCGCGTCCGCAGCTTGCCGTTGACGCGCTATCCGTAAATCAGATGGCATGCACGGTTGCGGACACGAGACTCAGGGTGTGAAGGCGGGAACAGCTCGTCGCACTTCGCGGCGATCAGCGGGACTTCTCGCTTCTTGCCGCCGTCTTCCTGAACGATGCGCTTGGGCCCTTCCACACGATCAACGCGCGTCGTCGTCTTCCGGCGAGGGTCCGGAACGTTCTCGGGACGCGCACGCGGTGCAGCGGAGGCCGCCGGTCGTTGACGGTTCCCCGGCGCTATCGCCTTGTTCTCCGACACCTTGCGACCTGAGCTGGGCGTCGCCGAGGGCCGCGGCGTGCGAGGCGCGGAAGCAGACGGTAGCGGGGAGGTGACCACGATCGACCGCTCGGCAACGCTCAGGAGAGGCGGCGTCGAGGCGGGATCCGTTTGAGGTGAGGTGCTGTCGGTGCCCCACGTACTCGCCCAGATGCCGAAGCCTACGCACGCCAGGAAGCCTGCCATAAGCGCCGGCGGGTCAGGCGATCCCGGTTTCGCATGGTCGATAAGCCCGAGAAGTCCCAATGGGAATCCGAATTCCCACAGGTAATTCACCCCATCCGCAGGGGGCGCGCGGCGCACCCCCTTGGCCAGGCTCCCCGCCCAGCTCACACACGGTTTCGACGGTGGCTACCAACACGAGGCAAACCTGGAGGGCAGGGGGTTTCGAGCGTTTCGAGCGGGGTCTACGCGCAGGCGTGCGAGGAGGACTCAAGGACCTGGAGTCCCGACTTTCCGCCTCCCCGAAGGCCAGTGGGCGAGGTGTCGGCGGGCGTGGGCCGGCCGCTCGGGGCACGGATCGTGCGCGCGGAGTCAAGAAAGCTGGCACGCACGGACAACGTTTCCAGGTTCGGGCCTGACACCATGTGAGGGGTGTCGCCAGTGAGGGCGCTCCCATAGTCGGATCGCCAGATTCAGAAAATCGGAGGAAAAAGATGAGAAAGAGCGTTACCCGAGCCGCGATGATCGTAGCTTTTTCCGGAGCCGCACTCGTCGGCGTGGTGTCGCCCGCGTCCGCCGGCGCGAAGCCGGGGTGTGTGTCGGTCGATGTGCATAACTTTAACAATGTCACGATGCACAACAACTGCTCGACTAGCCACAGACTGAAGGTCGTCTGGAGGTACGCCCGGGACTCCGGGTGCTTCACCGTCAACGCCGGCGCTTCGAGAGACGTGACCGCCTTCAACCAGCCGTTTGCCGAGTACGACAAGGTTGAGACCTGCTAAGAACTCTTCGTGGCATCGAGCGCGACAGCAACTCCGCCCCGGTCGGCACCACCAAACGTCCATCGATCTATCGATCATCGGATTTTCGCGACGGGCACCGGAGTTGTTGTCGCGCTGCTCGCGACCGGTTCACGTCTCGCGTCCCGGCCGAGTGGCTGTTGGATGTCGACGATGAGGTGGCGGCGTGTCCGGCTCGCGCCAAAGGATACGACCCCTCAGCTCCGAACGTCGCCCCGTCCCTGCCCGACGGCCCGCGGCCGCCGATATCTGTCCATACACCGACCGGGCCCGCCTGGGCTACGACCGCGCCCGCGTGCTGCTATAGAAGTACGCCGGACTCAACCTCCACCAGATGCGCTCCAGCTCCGCCTCGCGGCCGGTGAAATCGGGCAGGTCGCCCGGCAGCAGGCAGACCGGCGACGGGGGCGGGCCGGGCACCGGCAGGTCGTCGCCGAGCAGGGCCAGATGCGCGCGACGCAGCCCCGGGCCCGGGTCCACCCCGAACTCGTTGGCCAAGCGGTGTCGGATCAGCTCATAGCGGCGCAGCCCTTCGGCACGCCGGTCGGCGTGCCCGAGCAGGATGATCAGCTGGGTGTGGATGGTCTCGTCGTAGGGCAGCGCCTCGGCCAGACACTGCAGAGGGTCGACGGCCTCGGCGGCGCGCCCGCAACCGACGGCGGCCTCTGCCAGGTCCCGCGCGCTGTCGATCCTGGCCTGCTGCAGTTCGGCGACCGCGGGCAGGGCGTGGGGCCATTCCATGTCCTCGGCCAGCAACGGACCCCGCCACACTCCAGCGCCGCCAACAGCAGATTGGTCCGGCGCACCGGATCCGGCTCGGCCCGCGCCCCGGCGACCGCGGCGCGGAAACGGGACGCGTCCACCTGCTCCGGCGGCACCTCGATACGGTAACAATCGCTGTCCCGCACCACCTCGACGCCGCTCGGCCGCAGCCACTCCCGCAACCGGTACACCGCACTGTGCAACGCCGCTGGCTCACACCCTGACGGCCCCCACACGAACGCGATCAACCGCGCCCGATCCACCAGCCGGCCCGGCGTGAGCAGCAGCGCGCCCAGCAGCCGACGCACCGCGGGCCGGGACACCGCACGCTCCCGGCCGTCCACCCACACCCGCAACGAGCCCAGCACCTCGAAGGCAGGCGGGGAACCCCCGACACGAGCCACCACATCATTAAGGAGCACCGCCGGGCATGATACACCGCAGGTGGATGGATTAGCGTTACGCGCCTGACGTGCCTGACAAGATCATATGACTCTGACCTGCGGGAAGAGGCCAACAACCCAAAATAACGACAAAAGCGGTGACGTTCGGTTCGGGCAGTTCCAGCTGCTTGCGCAGCTCCTGTTTCTCCAGGGTGTCAACGAATCGGACCCGGCTGGGTTGGTGACGATCCATTGCTGCTCGATGTAGCAAAGTTGAGAGCAATCGTATTTGAGGAGCGCTTGGGGGTTGTGGCGTGCGGTTTCAGATTGGGAAGCGGTCTACCCGGAGCACAGCGACCGCGCCTTGTGGGTCAAGTACTACTACTGGCGCAGAGCACTTATTCGGAGGCTGCAGTATTCCCAGGACGCGGGTTTGGCCTCGGCGAGGTACTCGTTGACGCCAGCGACGAACACGACTCAACCGCCGATGTGTGACGGCGCGGACGTGAGCGTGTCCCAGGCGGCCATCGCGCAGGTGATGACCCCTTCCAACTCGGCGCGGGTGGCGGGCAGGTGGGGGAGCGGGCACGGCTGCGCTGGTGACGTCGGTCGAGGGGTGACGATGTGGCGGCCGACGAGTTCCCATTGGGTTACGGCCGCGACGCGGGCGATGTCGCCTATGGCGCTCGGGCCGGGGCCGTGGTGTTGTACGAGCGCGGCGGTGCCCATCGGCAGCCAGCACCATTGCGGCCAGGCGGGCATGGGGGGGTGGCCGCGGTCGTCGGCCATGATTTTAAGGTTGCGCAGTACGGTGGGGTAGCGGCGTTGCAGGTCGCAGACGGGCCTCCGAGGAGGATGAGTACAGAAATCGGCGCTTGATAGCAATCACTGACTGTTGCTCCCGGGATGGTCTAGACCGTATTGTCACGCCCCGTGAGACTCCTCGTCATCGCCAGCCTGAGCTGCGTCTCAGTGCTGGCGTTAAGCACCCCCGCTGCGGCGTATCCAATCGAGAACGAGCCTCAGCTCACAGAAAACGCCCTTTACGGCTACGGCAAGCTGCCCGCGTCGAAGTGCGCCGAGAAGTCGGTCAAGGGGAATGACTCCGTCTCCGCGAAGGCCTACATCCTGGCGATCTTCCGGTGCCTTGACGCCACCTGGGGCAAGCACCTCACCGCCAACGAGGTGCCCTTCGAGAAGGCCAAGGTCACCTTCGTCAAGAGGCTTCCCAAGAGGTGGTGTGGGATGAGGATTCCGGCCGACGACTCGCAGTACTGGTACTGCCCTGCGACCGACGGCATCACCTACCAGCTCGGCAGAAGCTGGCTCGGGGAGCCTGACAATCTGTGGCTGTCCTACACAGCGGCAAGGGCCTATGGCTACCACGTGCAGCGCCTGGTCGGCATCCAGAAGGCGAAAGAAGGACTCCGCTACTACCACTACGAGGAGTGGAAGGAGCAACTGCGGCGTCAGGCCCTGCAGGGAGATTGCCTGTCCGGGGTCTTCCTCAGGAGCGTCTGGCCGCTGAAGGGCCGGTCCGCCAAGGAGGTGTCCGAGCTCTACGGCCAGTTCTCCGACTCCGTCATCTACGGCAAGAAGAAGAGCATCGCCTACTGGGTCAAGCGAGGCTTCGCCACTGGTGACCCCGGTTCCTGCAACACCTGGACGGCCTCCTCGAAGCAGGTCGCCTAACGATCTTTGGTCTCGCGTTTCTGGACGTTTGTGTCAAGTTTCACGACGCCCGAGGGAGCCGAGCTTGGGCGGCGTAGTCGTCGACGTGCCGGGTGATGGTCTTGAGTGCGGCTCGGAGTTCGGGCGG
>NZ_VCKY01000279.1 GCF_005889735.1 Nonomuraea turkmeniaca | reverse complement strand
GTGCGGGAAGGGCTGGCGAGGGCGGGGTCGGTGTCCGTGTGGTCGGCGAACCAGTCGTAGGGGGCGGCGTCGTCGCCCGGCACCTCCCAGGGCTGCGCGTCGTCACGCACCGGCTCGGGCCGCTCGGGCAGCTGGGGTGGCGGTCCCTTGAGTACGGGAACGACGGACAGCGTCTCGCCGTCGTCCGCCTCCTCGGAAGGCGGGAACGGCGGTGGAACGTCTCGCCCGTTGGTCTGGCCGAAGCTCGGCGGTGGCGTCGCAGGTCTGGCCGAGCCGGCGGCCTCCCTGTGATCGTGCTCGGACCCGGGTTCCTGACCACGCATAGGGCGAGCCTAGCGAGAGTAGCGAGATCGTTATGTCGGTATGGGCGTACCCAGAGGCATCCTGCATCCCGTTTGGGGGCTTAAGGCATGCAAAGCCGGGTTACGTCAGCGGGCTGCCGGTCACCGAACGGTTGTCCAAGGCCTTGAAGACAGTGGCCCCGGTGATGTCGTCGATGGCCTGGAAAAGCCGCTTGGAGCCCTTCTTGTCGGGCTTCGTGCCGTCCTTGTTCTGGAACCAGACCATGATCGCGTAGTGGCCGTGCGTCCAGATCTTGGTGCCTCCGCTGCCCGAGCCGAGGAATTTGGTGACACTGTCCTTACCTGTCAGCGGCTTCACGTAATTCTTGTCGTCGCCGCTCTTGGCCACCTTGCCCGCCGTCTTGCCGGTCGTGAGGTTGGCCACGCCGACCGTGCCGATCACCTTGCCCGACTTGTCACGGAAGCTGGCCCGGACGAGCTGGTTGCACTTGCCGTCCTTGAGCGCCTTCTGCAGCTTGTCGCCCAGGGCGCCGTCGGTGCACTTCTTGTCCTTGCTGGTGATCGTCATCTCGTACGCCCGGCCGGAGACCGTGAACGTCTTCTTCGACCCGAAGATCTCCTTGACCGTGATCGCCTCGGGGTCCATGGAACGGGACTCCGCGAAGCCGTACTTGCCGGGCGGGACCGAGACCAGCGGCGCGGACGTCCGGCGCGGCTCGGCGGTCTCGGCGGTGCTGGGGCCGCCGGCGTTCCACATCACCGCCAGGCCGCCACCGAGCAGCCCGAGCACCACCACGCCGCCGATCGCGAACCACAGCGGGGCGCGCGAGCGCGGGCCCTCGTCGTACGGGCTCCAGCCGATCCTGCTCTGCGGGGCCCTCTCGGTGTCCTTGCTCTGCGAGGCCTGCTCGGAGTCGTCGGCCGCCCGCTCCTTGCGAGAGCGGGAACGGGAGCGGCGCGAGGTTGGGGCCGTCTCCTGTTGGGGGGCGGGCGGCTCCTGCGGGGGCCCTCCCGTGCCGGAGCCCTGCGGGCCGCCTCCCATACCGGCTCCCTGGGGCGTGCCTCCGAAGCCGGGTCCTTGCGGAGCGCCTCCGAAAGCGGACCCCTGCGGCGCGCTCCCGGTACCGTTCGCCGGCGGGGCGCCTCCCATGCCGGACCACGGCGGCGGGCTGCCCATCCCGTAGGGGGCGCTGCCCGTGCCGTTCTCACGTTCGTCGGGAAAAGCCATGCGGCGACATTACCGTGATGGGCGTCATTGGGTTCCGAAGTCCTGAGTCCACCACGGGCCGTTCGGGCCGGAGGCGACGCCGACGCCGATGGCCTTCAGCCGGCAGTCCAGGATGTTCTTGCGGTGGTCGTGGCTGTCGAGCCAGCCACGCACCGCCTCGTCGGGGCTGCCGTATCCGGCGCCGATGTTCTCGGCCGCGCCGTAGCGGTATCCGGCGCGCTCCATGCGGTCCCACGGGGAGGCGCCGTCGGGGGAGTTGTGCGTGAGCTGCCCCATCCTGGCCATCTCCAGCGAGTGTGTACGCGCCGAGCGCATGAGCCCCTGCTCGACCCTGAGCGGCCCGCAGCCGTGCTTGGACCTGGCCGAGTTGGTGAGGGAGACGACCTTGGCGGCCATGCCGGGGATCACCGCGACGGACGGGTGCTCGCCGGTGAACAGCTGGGCGGGGTCGTCCGGGGAGTCGTAGCCGGGGATCTGGCCGTTGGGCGTCTTGGAGGTGGGTTTCGGGGTGCCCGCGCCACGCGGGATCTTCTTGGTCGTGACCTCCCGCGGCACGCTCTCCAGCTGCTGCAGCGCCTTCTTCGCCACCGTGGGCGCGGGGTTGGCCGTGGCGGCGGCGGGCGGGGCGGTGCCGTTGAGGTAGATGCGCGGGTCCGGCTGCGGGTCGTCGGTCAGCCGGCCGATCAGCACGCCGGTGAACAGAACCGCCGCCATGAGGCAGGTCAACACGCCCAACTGACTCCGGCGCCGAGCGCCCCGCTGGGTTGGCCGGGTGTGAGAGTTCTGCCACATACCGCGGTCAACGATAGAGATGTCTGGTCCTGGGAAAGAAGGGGTCCCAGGGAAACGAAATCGAACCGTTCTGCGGTCGGGTAGACTCGTGCGAGGTTACCGGTCTTTTGACCTGCGCGCCTTCTGGCGGGTAGCCTAATCGTTCGTTGTGTGCATAGGTCCAGCGCGACCAATGCGCGGCGCGTCCGGCGTCATCTCCCGTATCGAGGAGACGGAAGGTCCGGGCTGCCGTGTGCCCGCACCGACCGACCAAATGTAGCTGTCGCATCCGACAGCGCCGAAGACGCGAGCATAAAGAAGGCTACGACCGTGCGCACGTACTCACCGAAGCCCGCCGACGTCCAGCGTCAGTGGTACGTCATCGACGCGACCGATGTCGTGCTGGGCCGGCTGGCCAGCCACGTCGCGACCCTGCTCCGCGGCAAGCACAAGCCGATCTTCGCCAACCACGTCGACACCGGTGACTTCGTCATCGTCATCAACGCGGACAAGATCGCGCTGAGCGGTAACAAGCGTGAGCAGAAGAAGGCCTACCGCCACTCGGGTTACCCGGGCGGTCTGCGTTCCGTCAGCTATGGCGAGCTCATGGAGAAGCGGCCGGACAAGGCCGTCGAGAAGGCCGTGAAGGGCATGCTGCCGAAGAATTCCCTCGGCCGGAAGATGGCGAAGAAGCTGAAGGTCTACGCGGGTTCTGAGCACCCGCACCAGGCCCAGCAGCCGGTGCCGTTCCAGATCACCCAGATCGCCCAGTAGTAGTCCGAAAGAGTTAGAGGAGAACCGTGGCTGAGCCCACTGGTGTCGAGACGGCCGTCGAGGCCGAGCTGGAGGAGTTCTCCGGCGAGGACTTCCCGTCCGAGTACACCACCGAGTCCGCTGCCAGCGCCGAAGCGCCCGTGCGTAAGCCCGTCACGACGGGCAACTCGTACGGCACCGGCCGCCGCAAGGAAGCGATCGCCCGTGTGCGCATCGTCCCCGGCACCGGCAAGTGGACGATCAACGGTCGTTCGCTGGACGCTTACTTCCCGAACAAGGTCCACCAGCAGATCGTCAACGAGCCCTTCGTGGTGCTCGGCGCCGAGGAGGCGTTCGACGTCATCGCGCGCATCGACGGCGGCGGCGTGACCGGCCAGGCCGGCGCGCTGCGCATGGGCCTGTCCCGCGCTCTGGCGGTCCTGGACGTCGAGGTCAACCGGCCGCCGCTGAAGAAGGCCGGCTTCCTCACCCGTGACGCTCGCGCCACGGAGCGGAAGAAGTACGGCCTCAAGAAGGCCCGCAAGGCTCCGCAGTACAGCAAGCGCTAAGTTGGCGCGCCTTTTCGGCACCGACGGGGTACGCGGGGTCGCGGGTCGCGACCTCACGGCTCAGCTCGCCATGGACCTGTCCGTGGCGGCGGCTCACGTCCTCGGCGATGCAGGCGCGTTCGCCGCCACCGGACGCCGTCCGGTGGCGGTCGTGGGCCGGGACCCGCGTGCCTCGGGAGAGTTCCTCGAGGCCGCTGTGGTCGCCGGCCTCGCGGCGTCCGGAGTGGATGTGCTGCGCCTCGGCGTGCTGCCCACCCCGGCCGTCGCCCACCTCACGGCCGCGCTCGGCGCCGACCTCGGCGTCATGTTGTCGGCGTCGCACAATCCGGCGCCGGACAACGGCATCAAGTTCCTGGCCAGGGGCGGCTTCAAGCTGTCCGACGCGGTCGAGGACGAGATCGAGCGGCGGCTGGGCGAGGACTGGACCTTTCCCGTCGGCTCCGGCGTGGGTCGTGTGCGGGACGCGTACGGCGAGGCCGACCGCTACATCTCGCACGTCCTGACCACGATGAGCGCCTCGCTCGACAGCCTCAGCGTGGTGATCGACTGCGCTCACGGCGCCGCCCATATGGTGGCTCCCGAGGCGCTGGTACGCGCGGGCGCGCGGGTCGAGGCCATCGGCGCCCGGCCTGACGGCCTCAACATCAACGCCGGCCACGGCTCCACCCACCTGGACAAGCTCCAGCAGGTGGTCGTGTCGCGCGGGGCCGACCTGGGCCTGGCCTACGACGGCGACGCCGACCGCTGCCTGGCGGTCGACCACACGGGTGCGATCATCGACGGCGACCACATCATGGCCATCCTCGCGGCCTCCATGCACGACGAGGGCGAGCTGGCCAAGGACACCGTGGTCGCGACCGTGATGTCCAACCTGGGGTTCAAGCTGGCGATGCGCGATGCGGGCATCACCGTGGTGGAGACCGCGGTGGGCGACCGTTACGTGCTCGAGCGGATGAAGTCCGACGGCTACAACCTGGGCGGCGAGCAGTCGGGCCACGTCATCATGCTGGACCACGCCACCACCGGCGACGGCCTGCTCACCTCGCTCCACCTGCTGGGCGTGGTGGCCAAGGCGGGCGCGCCGCTGAAGGAGCTGGCCTCGGTGATGACGCCGCTGCCGCAGATCCTGATCAACGTCAAGGACGTCGACAAGGGCAAGGCCTCCGTGCCCGAGCTCGTCGAGGCCGTCGCCTTGGCCGAGGCGGAGCTGGGTGAGACGGGCCGGGTCCTGATCCGGCCGAGCGGCACCGAGCCGATGATCCGCGTCATGGTCGAGGCCGCGTCGGAGGAGCACGCCACGCAGGTGGCGGGCCGCCTCGCGGACGTGGTCCGCAAGGCCTGCACTTCCTGATCGGGTACGGCACGTTCGTGTGCCGTACCCGATCTTTATTCGTCGCCGGTGAGTGAGAAGGCGCGCAGGCGCAGGCCGGCCCACAAGACGCCGCCGACGGTGACGAAGATCAGCGCCGGGACGGCGAAGCTCAGCGTGACGTCGGCCCTGAGGAACGGCGAGGCGGAGATCTGGTCGGCGATCGTCGTGGCCCAGTGCTGGATCGAGAACTTGCGCGCACCGGGGATGAAGCCGCCCACCACGCTCTCCCACACCAGGGCGTAGATGACGCCGATCGTGACCGCGTGCCGGGTGACGACGCCCAGCAGCAGGAAGACGGCGGCGTAGGCGATGCCGGCCACCAGGGCGCCCAGCGCGAAGCCCGCGGCGATGCCGTCCTCGTTGCCGATCAGGAGCCAGGCCGTGAAGTACGTGGGCACGGCGCCGAACACCGCCATCAGCGAGGCCGCGACCAGGAACTTCGTCTGGATGATCAGCGGGCGGGAGATCGGCTTGGACATCAGGTGGATGATGGTGCCGTCGTCGATCTCCGGGGCGATGACCCCGGTGCCCGCGATCACACCGAGCAGCGGCAGCATGGTGCCGATGGCGAATTTGGACATGAGCTCCACGGCCGTGTCCTGGTCGGCCTCGCCGACGAGGAGGAACAGTACGGCCAGGCCGATGAGCGCCAGGGGCAACAGCAGGAGCAGGATGATCCGGCGACGGCCCAGCAGAGCGCGGTAAGTGATGCCCGCGACCACGGTATTCATCAGGTGCTCCGGTTGATCAGGTAGGAGAAGACGCTCTCCAGGTCCTCGTCCGCAGGGGAGACCTGGTGCAGGCGTACACCTTCCGCCTGGGCGAGCTTGGGCAGGAGCCGGGCGAAGCGGCGGAACTCGGTGGCCTGGACCTCGAGGCCGTCGGGGCGGAGCGTGATGCCGCCGGCCGAGTGGTCGCGGATGAGGGCGGCGGCGAGTTTCCTGTCGTCGCTCGAGCGGATCATGAACAGGTGCGGCCGGTCGGTCATCAGCCGCCTGATCTCGCGGAAGTTGCCCGACGCCGCGTGCCGCCCGGCCACCAGCACCTCGATGTGCTGGGCGACCCGTTCGACCTCCTCCAGGATGTGGGAGCTGAACAGGATGGTCTTGCCGGCCGTGCCCATGGCGCGGATCAGGTCCATCAGGTGCAGGCGCTGGCGCGGGTCCATGCCGTTGAACGGCTCGTCGAGCAGGAGCACCGGCGGGTCGTGGACGAGCGCCGCGGCCACCTTGACGCGCTGACGCATGCCCTTCGAGTACGTCTCCACGCGGCGGTCCTTCGGCTCCTCCATCTCGACCGTGGCCAGGGCCTTGCGGGCGGCCTCGATCGGGTCGGGCAGGCCGTGGAGCTTGGCGGCCGAGAGCACGAACTGCCAGCCCGTCAGGAAGCCATACACACCCTCCCGTTCAGGGACCAGACCGATATTTCGGTAAATATGGTGGTTCTTCCAGACTTTGGCGCCCTCCAGCGT
Source organism: Nonomuraea turkmeniaca (assembly GCF_005889735.1). Lineage (GTDB taxonomy): Bacteria > Actinomycetota > Actinomycetes > Streptosporangiales > Streptosporangiaceae > Nonomuraea > Nonomuraea turkmeniaca. The sequence continues at coordinate 6,493 of NZ_VCKY01000279.1, read as the reverse complement.
CACCGTGCCGCCTGACGGCGACAGGAAGCCGGCCATCATGTGCAGGAGCGTCGACTTGCCGGCGCCGTTGGGGCCGAGCAGCCCGGTGACGCCGGGGCCGATCGTCATCGTGACGTCGTTGACCGCCACCACGTTGCCGTACCAGCGGGACACCTGCGAGAGCTCGATCTTCATCGTGCGGCCGCCTTCCTGTAGCGCAGCGCCAGCGCGGCCAGGCCGATGCCGATCAGCACCACCAGGATCACCGCCGAGGCGGGGCCGTTGGGGTAGGTGCCCTCGATGGAGTGCGGCGGGGTGTTGAACAGCCAGGATTGCACGGAGTCCACCAGCCAGAACGGGTTCAGCAGCCACGCCCAGGAGGCGGCCGACTCGTTTCCGGACTCGGCGAATATGCCGTAGACCATCGGCACCGACGCCGACGACAGCAGGTAGACGACGATCACCGAGGCCACGCCGAGCCCGCGCCGCGGCGTGAAGGAGGCCAGCGCCAGCCCGAACACCGACAGCAGCACCGCCAGCACCAGCGCCATGAGGAGGGCGCCGGCGTATTCGCCGGTGGCCGGCGGGCCGGGCATGTCCACGACGAGCTCGCCGACGTAGACCAGCGTGAGGGGCACCGCGACGAGCAGGAACAGCGCCACGGTCATCGCGGCCACCTTGGCGCTGACGTACTCGACGATCGAGACGGGACGCGACAGGTACAGCGGCAACACACGGTACCGCAGGTCGGGCGCGACGACGGCGGGGGCCTGTGAGGCCAGGAAGATCGCCACCACGGCCTGCATGACGACCGCGAACCCGCTGTACGCGATGCCGCGCTGCTGTGCCAGGGCCATCATGGCGATGTTCACCACGGCAGGCAGCAGCATGATGACGAACAGGGCGAACGGTATGATCTTGCTGCGGGCCGGACGGCCGAGCCCGAAGACGCCACGCAGACTGTGCAGGGTCAGCGCCCTGGTCGAGTAGCCGGGTCCGAGCCTGGGGCCGTCGTAGTGGCGGTATCCGATGTCGTAGATCTCAGACACCCGCGACCTCCTCTCTGAAGACGTCCTCGATGCGGTGACGTCCCTGCTCCAGGCGGATCAGGCAGAGGTCCAGGTCGGCGGTGGCGTCCCTGATCATGTCGTACGTCTCGGGTCCCAGCACCTTGACCACCAGCATGCGGCCCTGCTGCGAGACCGTCTGCCCGCGCTCCGCCAGGCGGGCGGCCAGCGGCTCCGTGCCCTCGTCGACCTCGACCGTGACGGTCTGCGTGGCCTGCGTGAACTCGCCGATGGCCGAGGAGCGCAGGAGCCGCCCGGCGTCGATGACGATCACGTGGTCGCAGATGCGTTCCAACTCGCCCAGCAGGTGCGAGGTGACCAGCACGCTGATGCCGAACTCGGTGCCGATGCGCTTGATCAACATGAGCATCTCGTCGCGGCCACGCGGGTCGAGGCCATTGGTCGGCTCGTCGAGGAAGATCAGCCTGGGGTCGTGCACCAGGGCCTGAGCCAGCTTGACACGCTGCTTCATGCCCGTGGAGTAGCCCCCGATGGGGCGGTAGCGCTCTTCGGCCAGGCCGACGTGGCGCAGCACGTCGGCGGCGCGTTCGCGGGCGGCGGTGCGTGGTAGCCCGGACATCTGTGCGAGGTGGACGACTAACTCGGTGGCGGAGACGTCGGGCGGCAGGCATTCGTGCTCCGGCATGTAGCCGACGAGCCTGCGGATTTCGGCGCCCTGGGAAGTGACGTCCAGATCGAGCACGCGGGCCGCGCCGCCGGTGGGCGGCAGCAGGCCGAGCAGGATCTTGATCAGCGTCGACTTCCCCGCGCCGTTCGCCCCTACCAGTCCGGTCACCCCGGGTCCCACGGTGACCGAGAGCTGGTCGACCGCGGTGACGGTGGGGAAACGTTTGGTCAGCCCCTCGGTGGCGAGGATGTGCATGTGCCGGACCCTACCTGGGCGGTCAGGCTCGTCGCCTCGGTCATACGGATGAACGTCGTCCTACTTGAGGCCAGAATTTGTGCTGGACCACGAGTGTCACGGTGCCCGAGATCACCATGCCCAGGATGTTGACCGCGAGCTGCGAGACCGAGGGCGCGACCTCGTGCCAAGCGCCCAGCGCCAGCGCCACCGCTATGTGGCCGGCGGCCGGGACTGTGGTCACCGAGATGAAGACGCCGATGAGGGCCGACGACTTGCCCGCCGTGATCGACAGGACCCCGGCTGTGCCGGCCAGCAGCGCCACGATGAACGACCACTTGTCGAGCTTGACGATGAATTCCATCTCGGGGTTCGTGTCGAGGTTGTGGATGTCGATCCAGCCGAGCCAGGCGGAGACGAGAGCGCAGGCGAAGGTGATGGCAATGGCCACCGCGAACCCGACGACCAGCGTCTTGAAGGCGGTGGTGATCAGACGCCACTTACCACGGAGCAAACCGAAGCAGATGGCCGCGACCGGGCCGAACTCCGGGCCGAGCACCATCGCGCCCATGATCAGGACGAGCGAGTTCTGCAGCACCGCGATGCCCGCGAGCTGGGTGGCGATGGCTAGGAAGGCGAGGTATGCCCACGTGATGCGGGCGTCCGCCGACACCCGCTGCGCCAGCTCCTCCCAGATCACCGCGTCGTCGGGGGCGCCCGGCGCCTCCTCGACCGCGTCGGTCGCGACCTTGGACAGCGAGAGGTCGACCTGCTCGGCGGCGATGGAGCCCTCGTCCTGCAGCCAGCCGAGCCGGCCGATCACCTCGTTGGCCGACTCCCTGGCCGCGTCGCACAGGACCACGTCACCCCGCGGCTGGCGGGCGGCGCCGGGCAGGACGACGATGTTGGTGACGCCGGGGCTGTTCTGCAACACCGCCGTCACCTCATCGGTCCGGGCGGCCGGGCTGATCAGTCGCAGATGTAGCACGCGCCCATTGTCGTCCATCCAACGTTGACGGCGTTTTGATACGCGTACACGAGGCTGCCTCACATGATCCGGTACAGGTGTCACAAGCACGGCGAGGGAGCGCCGCCGCCTGGCGAGGGAGTGCCGTCGCCTGGCGGCGGCGTATGGCGACCGAGCCCGCCTCACGGAGTGAGGCCATGAGCGGGGAGCGGCGGGAGCGGAGCGACCAGAGCGGGGGAGGGTGGTGGCGTATGGCGATCGAGCCTGCCTCATCGGGTGAGGCCATGGACGCGGAGGAGTGCTGGTTCGCCGGCGTCGACGACCAGGAGTGCTGGGGCAGGTTCGCGCGTTACCTCTTCGAGGAGGCGTTCAGGTCCGGCGAAGGCGTACCCGCCGCACCGAGTGGTCGGCGCCCTTCTTCAGCACGAGGTCGGCGCGGCCGCGCGTGGGGGCGATGTTCTCGACCAGGTTGCGCTCGTTGATGTCCCGCCAGACGTTGACCGCGAAGGTGGTGGCCTCGTCGTAGGACATATCCGCGATGTACCGGAAGTACGACTTCGGGTCCTCGAAGGCGGTCCGGCGGAGCTTGTGGAACCGTTCGACGTACCAGGTGCGAATGTCCTCGACCTTGGCGTCGACGTAGATGGAGAAGTCGAAGTAGTCGTTGACGGCGAGGGAGGTGGGCGGGGCGGGCTGGAGGACGTTGAGGCCCTCGATGATCAGGATGTCGGGACTTTTCACGGTCTGGGTGGCGCCGGGGACGATGTCGTACTCGAGGTGGCTGTACACCGGCGCCTGCGTCTCCGCCGACCCCGCCTTCACCTCCGCCACGAACCTGACCAGCGCCCGCCGGTCGTAGCTCTCAGGGAAGCCCTTGCGATGCATGATCCCCTTGGCCTCCAGCACCGCGTTCGGGTAGAGGAAGCTGTCGGTCGTGATCAGCTCCACGTGCGGATGCTCGGGCCAGCGGGCCAGCAGGGTGTGCAAGAGCCGCGCCGTCGTGGACTTGCCCACCGCGACGCTGCCCGCCAGGCCCAGGATGTAGGGGACACGCTCCTCGGGATGCCCGAGGAACGCGCTCAGCACGCTGCTGCGTTGCTTGGATCCGGTGAAGTGCAGGTTGAGCAGCCGGGTCAGCGGGAGATAGATGTCGGTGACTTCGTTGAGGTCGATGGGGTCGTCGACGCCGCGCAGCTCTTCTAGCTCTTCGGCGGTGAGAGTCAAGGGCGTGTTCTTGCGGAGCTCGCTCCACTGCTCCCTGCTCAGTTCCACGTAGCCGTTATTCACCTAGGCAGCGTAGCGATCGACGGCAAACCGGCCTGCGGGTGGGTGTGTCCACAAGCTGTGGATAAAGACGTGGGATTACCGAGACAGAGTTCGGGGAACGACGAAGGGTCTTGGCGAAATCGTTATGCAAGGGTTGGAGGGCGGCTACTGTCTCCCGGTGTGGACCGTCGACGCTTCATCGCCAATGTGGTCGCCGGCATCGCCGGCCCCTTCGCGGGGGTCGCCTGCGCCGGGGCCCAGGGTGGCGCCCAGGCGGCGCCCGGCGGCTACGGGCCGCTCCGTCCCGTACCCGACCTGCGTGACGGCAAGGTACGGCTGCACCTGCCCGAGGGGTTCAAGTACCGGTCCTTCAGCGCCGCGGGTGAGAAGTTCAGCGACGGGTCCACCGTGCCGGGGCGGCACGACGGCATGGCGGCGTTCTCCGGTCCCGGCGACAGCGCGATCCTGATCCGCAACCACGAGGTCAACGGTCCCGTCGGCGCGTTCGGCGACAAGGACAAGGCCTACGACCCGATGGCCGGCGGCGGCACGTCGACGCTACGCGTGACCCGCTACGGCGAGGTGATCAAGAGCGCGCCGTCGTTGAACGGCACGATGATGAACTGCTCGGGCGGCCCCATGGCCTGGCGGGCGTGGGTGACCTGTGAGGAGACGGTCAACGGCCCCGACGTGGCCGACGACTTCTCCGGTGGCGACAACGCCAGGCTCACCAAGAAGCACGGCTACATCTTCGAGGTTCCGGTCGGCCGCACGGCCACGGCCCGGCCGATCAGGTCGGCGGGGCGTTTCCCGCACGAGTCGGCGGCGTTCGACCCGTCGTCGGGCGCGATCTACCTGACCGAGGACAATTTCGACTTCCCCTCCGGGTTCTACCGGTACCTGCCGCCGAAGCACCCGGTGATGGCCGGGAAACTGCTCGACGGCGGCCGGCTGCAGATGCTCGCCGTCAAGGACGCCAAGCGCAAGGACCTGTCCCTGGGGCAGGACCCCGGCGCCGCGTACCCCACCGTGTGGGTGGACATCGACGACCCCGACCCCGACTTCCGCGGCAAGCCGTCCAACGACGAGGTCGTGCAGGCCGTCGGCCGGCAGGGCCGGGCCGAGGGGGCGGCGATCTTCTCCAGGCTGGAGGGCGCGGTCTTTCATCAGGGGACCATTTACTTCGTCTCCACGCAGGGTGGGGAGACCGATCCCGCCGACCCGCCGCCGTCCGGGTTCGGCAAGGGCCGGGGGCAGGTGTGGGCGTACGAGACGTGGAGCGGCCGGCTCAAGCTCGTCTACGAGTCGCCGCGCTCGTCGGCGCTCGACCTGCCCGACAACGTGACGGTCAGCAGGCGCGGCACGCTGGTGTTGTGCGAGGACGGCGAGGGCGACAACTACCTGCGCGGGCTCACCAGGTCGGGGAGGATCTTCGACTTCTGCCGCCTGGCGCCGATCCCCGACGACCCCGGCGCCGAGTTCGCGGGCTCCACGTTCGGGCCCGGCGGCCACACCCTGTACGTCAACGTCCAGGCCAAACAGGGCAGGTCCATCGCGATCTGGGGCCCGTGGGAGCGCGGGCTGTTCTGAGTAACCTAGGACGGTGATCCTGGGTATCGGCGTGGACGTCGTGGACATCGCCCGCTTCGAGGCGGCGCTCGAGCGCACGCCGCAGCTGCGCGAGCGGCTGTTCACCGAGGTCGAGCGGCCGCTTCCGGTGCACTCGCTGGCCGCCAGGTTCGCCGCCAAGGAAGCCGTCGCCAAGGCGCTCGGCGCGCCCAAGGGACTGGGGCACCTGGAGGCGGAGGTGCGCTGCGACGAGCTGGGCAAACCGGAGCTGCACGTCACCGGCAGGGTCGCCGAGGTCGCCTATGACCTCGGGGTCAAGCGCTGGCATATCTCGCTCAGCCACGACGCGGGCGTGGCCGTGGCCTATGTGATCGCGGAGGGATAGCTTCGGATCATGCGCGACGGCATATGGCGACCGAGCAGCCGAACGGAGTGAGGCCATGAAGACCGCCTACACCGCCGACCAGATCCGGGCCGCCGAGCACGTGCTCATGGCGAAGCTGCCGCCGGGCACGCTCATGCAGCGGGCCGCCGCCGGGCTCGCCGCCGTCTGTGCCGACCTCCTCGGCAGCGTGTACGGAAAACGTGTCGTGCTCCTGGTCGGCAGCGGTGACAACGGCGGCGACGCGCTCTACGCCGGGGAGCGACTGGCCAGGCGTGGAGCGTGGGTGGGCGCCATCCTGGCACGGGCCGTCGCCGCACTCCGCGGTGACCTCGCCACCGCCATCACTCAGGAGGGCCGACCATGAACGACGTCTTCGACACGATGAAGGAGTCGATTGA
>NZ_VCKY01000278.1 GCF_005889735.1 Nonomuraea turkmeniaca | reverse complement strand
GGGCGAGATCGCCGCCGCCCGCGGGCAGACGGTCGCGCAGCTGGCGCTGGCGTGGGCGCTGCGCGACCCGCGGATCACCTCGGTGCTCGTCGGCGCCTCCAGCCCCGAGCAGCTGGAGGCCAACGTGGCCTGCGTGGACCGGCTCGACTTCACCGACGAGGAGCTCATGGCCATCGACCTGGCCGCGAAGGAGGCGGACGTCCATGCGTAGGACCACGCTGGCGGCCATGGGCGCCGGAGTGTCGCTGCCCGGGTACCGGGTCGAGTCCGGGGGCGTCTCGACGTTGCCGCCCGGCCGGATCAGCCACGCCGAAGGCCGCCACACCCATCCGGATCCGGAGATCTTCCTCATCCTCTCCGGCACCGGAAAGATCCACATAAACGGCGAAACTTCGGATTTTGACGGGGGTGACGTGCTCATCGTGGAGGCCGGCGAGGACCATCATCTGGAGGCCGTCTCCGAGGTGGTCACCACGTGGCTGCACTTGGAGCCCGCGTGACCTCGCCTGTCCCGCTCCCCCGCGTCGGCCTGGGCGGAGGCCCGCTCGGCAACTACCTCCACCCCATCTCCGACGCCGCGGCCCAGTCGGTGATGGACACGGCCTGGGAATCCGGCATCCGCTACTACGACACCGCCCCGTTCTACGGGCTCGGCCTGTCGGAGCGGCGCATGGGCCGCGCACTGCGCGAGCACCCCCGTTCGGAGTACGTCCTGTCGACCAAGGTCGGCCGGCTGGTCCGGCCGGGGCCCGGCGACAACGGCGGCTTCGCCGTGCCCGCCGACCGGCACATCGAGTGGGACTTCACCCGTGACGGGGTCATGCGCAGCGTGGAGGAGTCCCTGGACCGCCTCGGCATCGGCCACGTGGACATCCTCTTCATCCACGACCCCGACCGCCACTGGCCCCAGGCGCTCGACGAGGCCTACCCGGCGCTGGCGGACCTGCGTTCCCAGGGCGTGGTACGCGCCGTCGGCGTGGGCATGAACCAGTCGCCCATGCTGGTGGACTTCGTCAAGCAGACCGACCTGGACCTGCTGCTGGCCGCCAACCAGATCACGCTCCTGCGCCGCACGGCGTTCGACGAGCTCCTCCCGCTCTGCCAGGACCGGGACATCCCCGTCATCGCGGCCAGCCTCTTCCACCGCGGGCTCCTGGCCGCCACCGAGCCGCCCGCGGACGCTCCCGCAGAAGTCCACGCGTTCGCCGCGGCGTGCGATCGGCACGACGTCCCGTTGCCGGCCGCGGCTCTGCAGTTCCCGCTGCGGCACCCCGCGGTGCGCACGGTCCTCGTCGGCGCCCACGCCCCAGCCCACGTCACCGCCAACCTTCAGGCCCTGGACCATCCCGTCCCCGCCGCCCTCTGGGACCAGGTGGCCTGATCTCCCGCGGAACCCCACCTTCAGACTGGCTGAAGCTTGAGCTAAGCTTCAGCCAGTCTGAAGGTTAGAGGAGTTCCCATGGATCACGTCCTGCTGTCGGTACACGTGCTCGCCAGCATCGTGTTCGTCGGCGGCTCGGCCGTCGCGGCGAGCCTGTTCCCCCGCTACGCGCCGGTCGCCCCGTTGGCCGACGGGACCGGGGACCCGCCGGGTGAGCGGAGCCCGGCCGTGGCGGCCCTGCTGCACCGCATCACCGGCGGGTACGCCGCCTTCGGCGTCGTCGTCCCCGTCGCCGGGATCGCGCTGGCCCTCCTCCAGGGGCGGATGGGCGAGATCTGGATCAACGTCGCCATGGTCCTCACCGCCGTGGCGGGCGGCCTGCTGGCCACGCAGATCTACCCGCGCCAGCGCGCGGCGCTCCGCACCCCCGATGACGTCGGGAGGTTGCGGACGTTGTCGATGCTCGCCGGCGTCTACAACCTCGTGTGGGCAATCGTCGTGGTCCTCATGATCGTCCGCCCGGGCGCGGCGGCGGAAGCGTGACCTCGTGATCGTCCGCCCGAGTGCGGCGGCGGAAGCGTGACCGGCCCGCGCGCCCGGGCAGCGCGGCGCGACTACGACGGCTGGGCAGGATGACGCCGGGCCGGTGAACCGGCGGGGCGGACGCTGCGTACCCCTCGTATGCGATGGAAGACGGCGTATGCCGGTTTCGCGGTGGGCGTGGGCGTCGTGGTGCTGGTCGCGGTGCTGCGGTTCGGCGGCGGAGCGGGGGCGGCCGAGATTCCCGGGCTGCCCACGGCGGGGCCGCTCACGGACTGGGGAGTGCCGCTGACGCGGTTCCTGCACGTCGTGTGCGCGGTCGCCTGCGTGGGCACGCTGCTGGCCGCCGTGCTGGCCCCCGCCGCGTCGGCGGAGGCCACGCGGTGCCTGCGGGCGGCGGGCTGGTGGGCGCTGGGCTGGGCGTTCACCACGCTGCTGAGCTACGTGCTGACATTGTCGAGCTTCATCCCGATGCCGGTTGCGGATCTGCTCGCCACGCCCGATGAGCTGAACCTCGGGACGCTGCTCCCGCAGACGCGGGCGCTGCTGGTGGTGCTGGGCGTGACGTTCGCGGTGGCGACGGCCACGTTCGTGCGGCGGCTGCCCCGGTGGGTCCCGCTGGGGATCGCCGTCTTCGGGCTGCTGCCGCCCGCCTACGTGGGCCATGCCGCCTCGGCCGCCGACCACGACCTCGCGGTGTCGGCGCTGATGGCGCATCTGGTGGCGGCGTCGTTGTGGGCCGGCGGTTTGGGCGCGATCCTCGTCCACTTCCGCCGCTCGGACGATCTGCCGGTGGTGCTGCCGAGGTTCAGCACGATCGCGTTGTGCTGTTTCGTCGCGGTGGCCTTCTCCGGGCTGGCCGGCGCGTGGGTGCGGCTGGGGGAGCCGGCCGATCTGTGGCGTACCCCCTATGGGGTGCTCCTGCTGGCCAAGGTCGGCACGCTGGCGGTGCTCGGCTGGTTCGGCTGGAACCACCGCCGCAGAACGGTCACGGGCGTCGCCGGCCGCGGGGTACGCGGCACCTTCGTCCGGCTCGCGGCCGGGGAGATCGGCGTGATGGCGGCGGCGATGGGGCTGGCCGTCGGCCTGTCGCGGACGCCGCCGCCGACGGGCGGCGGGGGCGCGGGTCACGGCGCCCTGGAGTACGATCTGGCGCCCTTCTCCCCCGGCGCGCTGATCAGCGAGGTGCGCCCGGACGCGTTGATCATCCTGCTGCTGGCGTTGCCCGCGGCCGGGTATCCGGCCGGCCTGCGCAGGGTCGCGGCATGGCCGTCCGGCCGCACGTTCGCCTGGTACGCCGGGCTGGCGCTGGCCGCTCTGGTGCTGGTCGGCGGGGTGGGCGGCTACGCGCGGGCCATGCTGTCGGTGCAGGCGCTGCAGCATGTCGTGCTCGCCGTCGTCGTTCCCCTGCTGTTGTGCGCGGGCGCGCCGGTCACGCCGGCGGGCAGGACCGCCACCGGCTTCCTCCGGCCGGCCGTCCTGACGATCGCCTACCCCGTGCCGTTCCTGCTGCTCTACGCGACAGGGTGGCTGCCGTGGTCGCTGGACGAGTATGCCGCGCACCTGGCGACCGGGCTGCTGTTCCTCGGGCTCGGCCTGGCGGTGTCGTGGCTGCTGACCGGCGCGGGCGCGTCGCCGTGGGCCGCGCGGGTCCGGCTGCTGACCGTGGTGGCCGGCACGCATCTCGTCGTCGGGACGTACCTGCTGGCGGGGCCGCAGGTCGCGGCGGACTGGTTCATCGTCGCGGGCCCGCCGGGCGCGCCGGACCTCGTCGCCGACCAGCGCCTGGCGGGGGCCGTCTACCTGCTCGTGCCGCTGCTCGCCCTGACGCCGGTGGCGGTGCGGACGGCCGCGCGGGCGCGGGCGGCTCAGATGGCGTCACGTTGAATCGGGCAGGTCATGCAGTGGGTGCCGCCGCGCCCCTTGCCGAGCTCGAAGCCCTCGATCTCGATGACCTCGACGCCGTGCTCGCGGAGCTTGCGGTTGGTGAACTGGTTCTTGTGGTAGCCGACGACGACCCCCGGTGACAGGGCGAAGAAGTTGTTGCCCGAGTCCCACTGCTCCCTGGCCTGCTGGTAGTCGTCACCGCCGGTCGGGACGATGTCCAGCTCGGTCAGGCGCAGCGCGTCGCGCAGGGCGGCCAGCAGGCTGCGGTCGCGGTGCACCTCCAGGGTGCCGCTCTTGTCGCCGGGACGCAGCGAGTAGGTGGTGGCGGACTCCAGGAACGGCGGGTAGGCGCTGGCCTTGTCGACGTCCAGGAACGTGAAGACGGTGTCCAGGTGCATGTAGGAGCGGGACTTGGGGATGTCCACGGCGATCACCCGCTCGGCCGCCCCGGCCGCGAACAACGACAGCGCGATGTGCTCGATGGTGCGCGGGTTGGTGCGTTCGCTGATGCCGATGGCCACCGTCATGTGGCCGATGGGCATCATGTCGCCGCCCTCCATCGCGGCCGCGCCGTAGGACTCCTCGTCGAAGCGCTCGTCCTCGCCGCCGTACGGATACCAGTAGGAGAAGTCCTGATCGGCGAACATGGGGTGGTGGTGGTAGATGGTGGACTGGTTCATCGTCTCCAGCAGGCGGACGTGGTAGAACATCGGGTTCAGCGAGACGCCGCCGTACAACCAGGCCGCCGGGTCGCGCTGGTAGAGCGAGTTGGGCAGCGGCGGCAGGATGAACTCCCGCGGGTCGGCCGAGGCCGCGACCAGGGAGAAGCCGTCCATGTCGGTGATGCCGAACTCCTCCTTCGACAACCCGCCGATCAGGTGGGTGGCCAGCTTGTCGCCGCCCCATCCGGCCAGCGTCTCGCGTACGACGTCGACGAGGGCGGGGCCGACGGTCAGGTGGGTGACGGCCCGCTCGATGGTGTGCTGCTTGGCGTCGAAGCTCGAGTCCAGCGCCTGGGCGAGGAGGTCGTGGTGGTAGTACACCTCGACGCCGCGCTCGCGCATCACCTGGACGAACGCGTCGTGCTCGACCTGGGCCTGTTCCACCCACAGGATGTCGTCGTACAGCAGCGTGTCCCTGTTGCCCGGGGTCAGCCGGCGCAGGCTGAGGTCCGGCCGGTGGACGATGACCTTGCGCAGCGTCCCCACCTCGGAGTGGACGCCGAAGGGCTGGTCGGTCATGCTCGGGTCTCCTTCACGGACTAGATGGTGAGCCATCCCATGGCCAGGCCGGCGATGGCGGCGACGGCCCCGACGACGGTGATGGCGAACAGGACGAGTTCCGCGGGGGAGAACACGCGCATGCCGTGCTCGCGCCTGGTGAGCACGAACAGGATCGTGCCCGGGGCGTAGATGATGCAGGACAGCAGCAGGAACTTCAGACCGGCCGCGACGATGAGGAACGCGGTGTAGAACGTGGCGAGGGCCGCGATCGCCAGATCCTTGCGCCGGCCCCGAGGGTCGGCGTCGTAGGTCTCGCCGCTGACCGCGAGCCGCAGCGCGTAGCCGGCGGCCAGCAGGTAGGGGATCAGGGACAGCGCGCTGGTGAGCTTGAGGGTGAAGGTGAAGGCGTCGTCGGAGAAGATCGTGACGACCAGCACGCAGGTGATGAGCACGCTGGTCATCACCAGGGCCGCGACCGGCACGTTCTGGTGGTTCTCGCGGGTGAGGAAGGCGGGCATGTCCCGGTCCTTGGCGGCGACGAACAACACCTCGGCCGCCATGAGGGTCCAGGCCAGGTACGCGCCCAGCACCGACACGATCAGCCCGATCGAGATGAACGTCGCCCCCCACCGGCCCACCACCGACTCCAGCACGCCGGCCATCGACGGCTGGCGCAGGCCGGCCATCTCCTGCTGCGGCAGCGCGCCGTACGACAAGATGGTCACGGAGGCGAAGAGCGCCAGCACGCCCAGGAAGCCGAGCACGGTCGCGCGTCCCACGTCGGCGCGCCTGCGCGCGTACCGGGAGTAGACGCTGGCGCCCTCCACCCCGAGGAACACGAACACCGTCACGAGCATGGTGGATCTGATCTGCTCGAACAGGCTCTCCGCGCCGCCTCCCAGGTTCGCCGTGAACACCCCGCCCTTGAAGGTGACCGCCAGGATCACCACGAACGTCAGGATGGGCAGCACCTTCGCGACCGTGACGATCTGGTTGATCGTCGCGGCCTCCTTGACGCCGCGCAGGATCATGAAGTGGAAGGCCCACACGCCGATCGCGGACACGACCACCGCCACCAGCGTCGCGCCTTCGCCGAAGGCGGGGACGACCGCGCCGAGGGTGGACTTGATCAGCACCCAGTAGGAGACGTTGCCGACGCACGCGCTCGCCCAGTAGCCGAACGCGGAGAAGAAGCCGGGGAACTGGCCGAACCCGGCCTTGGCGTAGGCGTACACGCCGGCGTCCAGCTGCGGTTTGCGCACGGCCAGCGTCTGGAACACCAGGGCCAGCATGAGCATGCCGACCCCGGCGATGAGCCACGCGACCAGCGTCCCGTAGATGCCGGTGGCCTGGGCGAAGTTACGCGGCAGGGAGAACACCCCGGCCCCGACCATGGACCCGACGACCATCGCGGTCAGCACCGGCAGCGACATCTTGCGTACGGCCTCGGTCGTGGTCACATTCGCGGGCGTACCCGGCTGCAAACGACGAGAGTATCCGTTAACCGTCAAATTCCTCTTTGCCCGGCTGCGCGTCTCTGCCGAGATCACCTCGGGTGGCCCGCTTCCTCCCCCGTGGGAAGCGGGCCACGCGGCGGTCAGGCCGGGCGGAAGGAGCTGTCGGCCCGGAACAGGGCCGTGTCCTCTGCCTTGTCCAGGCGCAGCCGGTCGCCGCGGTGGCGGACGAACCGTCCCGGGTAGTTGACCGACTCCAGCCGCACCGACCCGACGACCGTGCCCCGGCGGGCGTGGAAGGTCACGTCGCGCTTGAACAACGCGGTGCCGTCGTTGGCGTCGAACCTGATCAGGAAGTTCTTGTGCCGCAGGTAGCGGCCTTCCGCATCGACGAGGGAGTATCCCTTCGGGTCGGCCAGGCCGGGCACGACCCGGAGGGTGAGCGCGTCCGATCCCAGCCCGCCGGACTCCGTGATGTACGCCTTCGGGTCGTTGACCGACTCGAACGTCCGCGACACTCCGGTGGCCAGCAGCCCGCCCCCGTCCCCGGCCGTGGCGCGGGTGAAGGTGAGCGTGCCGAAGCCGAGGTGGTCGTACTGGCTGCCGCCGTAGTCTCCGCCACCCCCTTCGGGGGCGACCTTCTTGCTGAACGCCTCGATGCCGGGCACGTCGAGCCCGCGCCGGACGCCGTAGTGGTTGTAGATCATCGCCCAGATCGGATCGACGTGGCCGCGCCCGGCGGCGGAGATCACGGTCTGCTCGCGGGAGGCGCACGTGGTGCCGTTCTTCCACTTGTACGTGGTGAACGGCACGGTCTCGCCCAGGTTGTACCTGGCGACGTACTCGGCGCCCTTCATGAACCGGTTGCCCGCGTACCCGTACAGGTCGATGCCCTGGTTCCAGGCCGTCTCGCAGAACACGCCCATCCAGCCGACGCCGACGGCGCTGTGCCCCTGGTCGCGCCCGCTCTCCTGCCACTGGCCGAGCGTGCCGTTCTCGTGCAGGAACGGCACGGCGTTCATGATGGAGCCGTTGCCCTTGCCGTTCCTGAAGTAGTCCACGGCCTGCTCGATCTTGGCCTGGTCGTCGCAGAGGATGCCGATGGCCAGGATGGAGTTCATGGTGCACAGGTCCCAGTTGGCCCAGTAGTTGCTGATGCAGGCCCCGTTGTGCTCCTTGAGGAACCGGTCGTTCATCGGATAGAAGACCGTGAGCAACATCCTCTTGAAACGCTCGAGGTCGAAGCCGGGGTAGCCGCGCATGATCTCGGCGGCGTTGGCGAACTGCCAGCCCTGGATCCCGGCGGCCAGGTAGCGGTCGGCGTTGCCGGTCAGCGTCTTCAGCGTGCCCGACCAGGCGTTGAGGATGTCGCGAGCGGTGTCGCCGTGGGCCTTCTCGCCGCTGATCTTCCAGCGCAGCGCGTTCTGGTAGGCGGCGGCGATGTCGATGGAGGCCTGGACGTTGTTCTGGCCCGTGCCGCCCCTGATCACCGTCTCGAGCGGGCGCGGCTTCCAGGTGCTCTTGGAACGGCCGTTGGCCACCAGCCTGTCCCAGCCGGCCTTCCACGGCTGGGCTCCGGCGTTCACCTGGGCCCGCATCCGGTCGAAGTCCGCCTGGGTGTGCAGCATGCCGGGGTGCTTGAGCGCCGCGGCGGGCAACACGGCGGCGCCCGCGGATCCGGGCAGCGCGGGCAGCACGGCGGCGCCCGCGCCCACGGTCACGGCCGCTTTCAGCAGGCTCCTGCGGGATGGCTGCGAGGTCATGCGGATCCTTTCCCAGGGGTCATTGGTCACTTTCGTCACAGGAGACACAGCGGTATCTCGCGGATAACACAAATCCGCTCACTGGTTCGTCGAGACCTCGCTCTGCTGCGGGACGAGGGCCGGGTCCGCGGGAGTTCTCCTGGTGACGTACTGCGGGACGGGGGCACGATCGTCGCCGGTGTCGCGGGTCAGGCCGTAGCGGAGGATGACCCTGGCCTGGTCAGGCTTGGCCGAGATGTCGGCCCAGACGTCCGCCCAGGTCTTGGGCATGACGGTGAAGTCGACGTCCGCGCCGCCGCTGTCGTTGTTGTGCAGGGTGACGTTGCCGTCGATGTAGTAGAACTCGTTCTGCCAGATCTGCTGATGGCCGCTGGGCAGCCGGACGTAACCGGTCTCCGGGGAGCCCATCCAGGTGACGCCCGGTGCCTGCTCGTCGTCGAGCCGGCGCCCGCCGCCCGAGGCCACGTGGAACACCTTGCCCTTCAACCCGGTCCAGGTGACGGGCGGGAACGGGCCGGTCCGGTTGCGGTAGAGGACGCCCAAGCGGACCAGGAAGTAGCCCCTTCCGGTGATCGTGAGGTAGTGGCCACGCTTGGTCAGTCCAGGCCCGCCGTGCCGGGCATGCCCGTACTCGCCGGCGAGGGCGACCTGGCCGGCGCGGCGCCGGGGCAGCGGGGCCGGCGGGCGGTTCCTGGGCGGGGGCTGGTCCACCGTGTCGACGGTGCGCCCGTACTGGCTTGCCTGACCGGTGCGCGTCGGCGTCGCGAGCGAGCGCGCCTTCGGCTCGGGCGTCGGAGGACCGGTCGTACGCGGGGCGGTCGCGGGCGACGACGTGGCGATCACCGGTGCGGCCCGTCTGGGGGCCACGTCCTCGGGCGTGATGGTCTGGACGACCACCGCTCCCCCGGCGATCATCGTCGCGCCCGCGGCGGCGACCGCGACGGGCTTGGCCGCCAGCAAGGTGCCGGCCGCCGCTTTGCCCTTGGCCAGCAGGCCGCCCTTCACCACCGGCACGACGGCGGTGCGGGCGAGCTCGAGCAGGCCGATCGCGGTGCCCGCGGGGACGGCCACCAGGCCGATCCCGGCCATCAGCCGGTCCGCCGGCACCAGGTCGGACGCCTGGTCGGTGCACGCCGGGCACTCGCGCACGTGCCGGAACAACCGCTTGCGCCACAGGTCGGACGGCGCGCCGTCCCAGGAGGCCGCCGCCGCGGCCAGCTCCGGACAGGTCGCGGTGAGCGCGCGCACCACAGAGCGGGCGCTCTCCAGCCTGCGCTTGACGCGCTGCACGCGGACGGCGGCGTGCTGCTCGCTCGTGCCCAGCCCGGCGGCCAGCTCGGCCCTGGCGAGCTCCCCCGCGATCTCCAGCCACCACAGCGCGAGCACCTCGCGGTCGTCGGCGTCGAGCCAGCGGGCCGCCTCCGCGGTCTCCCTGCGCTGCCCGGACAGGCCGAGCCGGGTGATCGTGACAGCGGCGAAGTCGGAGCCGGGGTCCGCCAGGCCCAGGGCCTCGTCGAGGGCGGACAGGGTGGTGACCGTGGCCCGCCGCCACTCCCGCACCTGGTTCATGGCGATGGCGACCAGCCACGATCGGAAGCTCTCCGGGTCGCGCAGCCCGGCCAGGCCGGCCACGACCCTGGCCATCGTCTCCTGGACGACGTCGTCCACATCCGGGTGGCCGTTCATGGCGCGGCCGGCGATGTTGTACACGAGCGGCAGGTGGCTCCTGACCAGCTCGTCGATGGCGCCGCGATCGCCGGCGCGGGCCGCGCGCACCGTTTCGACCTCGTACGTCGGCCGTGCGTACATCCATCACCTCGATCCGGAGCCTCCGCAGCTCCGGACAGGAGACGGGAGAGTCACCACTCACATAACACAAAACATAAATTGTTCCATTTGTCGCTTATGATCGGGTACGACCTTGATCGGCCACCGGGTCGGCCGGCGTCCTCATGACCGCGCGAGCCGGCTCGGCCGGATCCTGCCCGGCAGCCTGCTCGTCCAGGAGGCCGTCCCGCAGGAGCGCCGCCAGCCGGGCCGCTGCCGGGCGAAGCCGACGTAGACGCCTCGAGATCCTGGATCCGCTCGATGGCGGGCGCATATCAGCCCGCACGAGGACGCCACGGGGCACCGCGGCATCCCGCGGCAGTACGGCCCGTTCGGATGTTCACGCTGGCGGGCCGGCTCCTGGACGGTCTACCTGCCGGCGTGCTGGACGAGCTGCGGCGGAGAACCCCACCGGGTATGCGCGTCATGGCCGAGCTCGCCCGCACCGCCGACCGCCGCCGGTCGGCCCGCCTGCGGCACTGACGACGCGAGGGGCAGGTACGCCTGCCACGTCCCGGGCCGCGCCCCCGGCAACGGCCGCCTCTCCCAGCCCTCCAGGAACGGTGCGGCGGCGTGCCGGCCCTCGTCGACGGCGACCACCTGCTTGCCAGCGCTCTGAGCGGCGCGTATCGGGGCGGGCGCCGCCGACTGCTGCGGCCAGCGCAGGACCGTGTGCGACTCGCAGCCCACCCGGTAGGCGATCATCGCCGCGTGCTCGCCGTAGACCAGGCAGGGCGGGCGCAGGTCCAGGCCGCTCAAGGCGCGCGCGACCTCCACGTCGGCCTGGCGCTTGGCCAGCCGGGGGGCGACGACCTTGTCCAGCGTGAGCCCTTGCAAGGCGAACTGGGCGAGGAGACCGGCGGTCAGGAGGCCGGCGAGGACAGGGCGGAACGGCCGCTCCGCCAGCCGGAGGACGCCGTACGCGATCGGCAGCGCCAGCAGCGCGTACGCCGGGAGCAGGAAGCGGGGCGCCGCGTAGCCGACCAGGAAGACATAGGGCGCGCCCATCAGCAGGCCGGCGACGGCAGGCAGGGCGCAGGCGGCGAGGTGCCCGCGCCGCCGGGCCGCGTACAGGCCGAGGAGGACGAGGACGGGGATCGTGCTCGCCCACAGCAGCCAGGGCAGCGGGATGGGCCCGCAGTGCGCCGGAGGCCGGCAGAGCAGCGGGCCGTTGAGCGCGCGGACGTGTTCGAGCAGGGAGACATGCAGGCCGGTCTCGTTCGCCGCCCCCGCGGCCTGCCAGCGGGCGGCGAACCCGCCGAAGCGCACGTACGCCTCGGCGATCCAGTCCGCCCAGCCCACGACCAGGCCCGCGACCAGCGCGGCCCCTACCCTGACCCGCCGCCACGCCGGCCAGGCGAGCGCCGCCGCCAGCGCGAGGACGAGCCACAGGCTGTCGGGCGGGCGCAGCAGGCCCACCGCGGCCACGCTCAGCGCCAGCCCGGCCACCGGGCCGCGCCCGCTGCCCGATCGCACGCAGAGCAGGAAGCAGCCGACCGCGGCCACCGCGCCGAACGCCACCCACAGGTTCGGCATGGCCTGCCCGCCGTAGAACAACGCCAGCCACAAGGACGCGAACAGCAGGGCCGCGAGCGGCGCCACCGCCCCGGCACGCACCCGCGACCAGATCCTGAACGACGCGTACAGCGCCAGGGCGGACAGCAGGCAGAGGTAGACCCGCAGCGCCTCCGTGGACGAGGTGACCAGCACCACCGGGGCGACCAGCCACGTGATCCCCCGGGCGCGCGGCGCGATGAAGTCGGCCGCCGGCGCGCGCGGATCCACCTGGCTGACATAGATCGACTCGTCCCACCCCAACCCCATCCCAGGGGTGACGAAGATCAGTTGCACGATCCCGTAGCAGCAGGCCACGAGGATCAGCAGTGTCCGCCACGGGTCGGCACGCAGCCACGACGCGCTGAGAAATGCCACCGGCCTTTCCTAGCGCGGGCCGCTCCGAGCGGGCGGCCACCTGGCCGATAGCTTTCCGAACGTATGCACATCCGTGAAGGTCAGCCCCGCCGGGCCGACATCCCAGCCCGGGCAGCTCGCGGCCACCGCATCGTGCCCCCGATCCGCGCTCTCGCCCTCGTCGACGTGGCCGGGACGCCGACGCTGATCAGCGCGGGCGACGAAGGGCTCCAGGCGGTCACCTTCCCCGGGTCCTTCCCGGGCTGACTTCCGGGCGCCAAGTCCGTTCCAAGTCGCCCACCATTCCTCCCCAAGTGGCGCTCCCTACCGTGGCACGCGAAAACCCGGTCTTGAGAGGGGAGGGCGTTGTGAGAAACGTCTACAAGGTCTTGGCCTACCTGGTCGCCATTGAGGTGGCCGTGCAGGCGGCGGTCATGGTCTGGGGTGACGCCGGGATGGGCAAGTGGATCGACGAGGGCGGCGTGCTCGACAAGACGCTCGGCGAGAGCGGCGAAATGCCGTTCCCCGAGTTCATGGGCCTCATCATCCACGCCTTCAACGGGATGATCGCCATCCCCGTCATCGCGCTGCTCCTGCTGATCAGCTCGTTCTGGGCGAAGGTGCCCGGAGCGGGGAAGGCGGCCGGCCTGGTGCTGCTGCTCGTCGCTCTGCAGGTCACGTTCGGCATCCTCGGCCACAACATTCCGCTGGTGGGCGCCGTGCACGGACTCAACGCGCTGCTGCTGTTCACCGCGGCGCTGTACGCGGCACGTCGTGGCGCGGCCGTTCGCGTTCAGGAGCCGCAGTTCGCGGCTCGCGGGTGACGGAGCGTCCCATGCTTCGCGATCGCCGGAACGGTGGCCGCGTCCGCCTCGTCGTCGCGTGTGCCTCGACCATGGCCGTGCTGGGGCCGCTGATCTGGTTGTGGCAGAACAGCCTGCTGCCGGAGACGTACTCGGTCATGGACATGGGACACGTGGACTACGGGGGCGGGCCGCGCGGCGCCATGGAGCATTCGGGGGGAGGCGCGTCCGCGCACGGGGGGCACGCGGTGGCC
>NZ_VCKY01000277.1 GCF_005889735.1 Nonomuraea turkmeniaca | reverse complement strand
TCCCGGTGGCGGCGGCGGCGCGGGTCCGCGCACCGGCACCGGTGGTCCCGGTGGTGGTGGCGGCTTCGGTGGCCGTCCGGGCCCCGGCGGCCGTGGCCGTGGCGGCGGCACCGCGGGAGCTTTCGGGCGTCCCGGCGGCCGTCCCGCGCGTGGCCGCAAGTCCAAGCGCCAGAGGCGCCAGGAGTTCGACAACATGTCGGCACCGGCGATCGGTGGCGTGCAGGTCGCTCGCGGCAACGGCGCGACGATCCGCCTGCCGCGCGGCGCGTCGCTGTCCGACTTCGCCGACCGCATCGGCGCCAACCCCGCCGCGCTCGTGCAGATCATGCTGCACCTCGGCGAGATGGTGACCGCGACCCAGTCGGTCAACGAGGAGACGCTGCAGCTCCTCGGTCAGGAGCTCGACTACAACATCCAGGTCGTCAGCCCGGAGGAGGAGGACCGCGAGCTTCTCGAGGCCTTCGACATCGAGTTCGGCGAGGACGAGGGCGACGAGGCCGACCTGGCCGCGCGTCCGCCGGTCGTGACCGTCATGGGTCACGTCGACCACGGTAAGACCAAGCTGCTCGACGCCATCCGCAAGACCAACGTGGTGGCGCGCGAGGCGGGTGGCATCACCCAGCACATCGGCGCTTACCAGGTCGCCACCGAGCACGAGGGCGAAGACCGGAAGGTCACCTTCATCGACACCCCGGGTCACGAGGCGTTCACCGCCATGCGTGCCCGAGGCGCCAAGTCCACCGACATCGCGGTGCTGGTGGTCGCGGCCGACGACGGTGTGAAGCCGCAGACGATCGAGGCGCTCAACCACGCCCAGGCGGCCGAGGTGCCGGTCGTGGTCGCGGTCAACAAGGTCGACAAGGAGGGCGCGGACCCGAACAAGGTGCGGGCCCAGCTCACCGAATACGGCCTGGTGGCCGAGGAGTACGGCGGCTCCACGTTGTTCGTCGACATCTCGGCGAAGAACGGCACCGGCATCGAGAACCTGCTCGAGGCCATCCTGCTGACCGCCGACGCCGAGCTCGACCTGCGGGCCAACCCGACGATGGACGCCCAGGGCATCGCGATCGAGGCGCACCTCGACAAGGGCCGCGGCCCTGTCGCGACCGTCCTGGTCCAGCGCGGCACGCTGCGGGTCGGCGACTCGATCGTGTGTGGCGAGGCCTTCGGCCGCGTCCGCGCGATGCTCGACGACAACGGCGACGCGGTCGACGAGGCCACGCCGTCCCGTCCGGTCCTGGTGATGGGTCTGACGGCCGTGCCGAGCGCCGGTGACAACTTCATCGTCGTCACCGACGACCGGATGGCCCGGCAGATCGCCCAGCAGCGCGCGGCGCGCAAGCGCAGCGCGGACATGGCGAAGTCGAGCCGTCGCCGCACCCTCGAGGAGCTGTTCAGCGACCTCGAGAAGGGCCGCGTCGACGAGCTCAAGCTCATCATCAAGGGTGACGTGTCCGGTTCGGTGGAGGCGCTGGAAGACGCGCTGCTCAAGATCGACGTCGGCGACGAGGTCAGGCTCCGTGTCCTGCACCGCGCGGTCGGCGCGATCACCGAGTACGACGTCAACCTGGCCGTCGCCGACGACAACGCGGTCATCATCGGCTTCAACGTTCGCCCCGAGCCTCGGGCGCGCGACCTGGCCGAGCGCGAGGGCGTCGACATCCGCTACTACTCGGTCATCTACCAGGCGATCGAGGAGATCGAAGCGGCGCTCAAGGGCATGCTCAAGCCCGAATACGAAGAGGCCCAGCTGGGCACCGCCGAGATCCGCGCGATCTTCAAGGTGCCGAAGATCGGCAACATTGCCGGTTCGGTGGTCCGTTCGGGCAGGATCGTGCGCAACAGCAAGGCGCGCCTCATCCGCGACGGCGTCGTCGTGGCCGACAACCTCACCGTCTCCTCGCTGCGGCGGGAGAAGGACGATGTCACCGAGGTCCGCGAGGGCTTCGAGTGCGGCATCGGCATCGGCTACAACGACGTCAGGGAAGGCGACACCATCGAAACCTTCGAGATGCGGGAGAAGCCGCGAGACTGACGCGCGGCACGGCGCCCGGCGGGACATCCGCCGGGCGCCTCTCGCACGCCCTGGCCTGGTCCCCACCGCAGCAGGCCGGGCGTGCGTCCACCACACCAGGCCAAGCGGTGGTAGCCAACGATGTATGTGGGTGCTCTGACCCTGGACATCCTGCTCGGCGACGTGCGGTCGCTGAAGCAGAAGCGCTCTGCCGTCCGGCCTCTGATCGCCGAGCTGCAGCGACGTTATCCCAGCATCGCGGTGGCCGAGACCGGTCATCTCGACCTGCATCGCAGAGCTGAGATCGGCGTCGCGGTGGTCTCCGCCTCCGCGGGTAACTGCAAAGAGCTGATGGACGCCTGCGAGCGGATGGTGGCCTTCCGCCCTGAGATCGAGCTGCTGTCGGCCAAGCAGCGGCTCTATACCGACGAAGATTGAACGACAGCACGGCCAGATCGTGCGTGAGGGGGAGCGAACATGGCGGATGCCGCACGAGCGCGCAAGCTCGCCGACCGCATCCAGCAGATCGTCGCCGAGATGCTGGAGCGCCGGATCAAGGATCCGCGCCTGGGTTTCGTCACCGTGACCGACACGCGCGTCACCGCTGACCTGCGGGAGGCGACGGTCTTCTACACGGTGTTCGGTTCCGAGGCAGAGCGCGCCGACAGCGCGGCCGCCCTCGAGAGCGCCAAGGGGATCCTCCGCTCCGAAGTCGGCCGCCAGACCGGCGTGCGCTTCGCTCCGACGCTCGCGTTCAAGCACGACCCGCTGCCCGACAGCGCCCGCCACCTCGACGACCTCATCAACGCCGCCCGGGCGCGGGACGCCGAGGTCGCACGCCAGGCCCAGGGCGCCGCGTACGCGGGCGAAGCGGATCCCTATCGGAAGCCCGACGAGGACGAGGACGAGTCGGCGTGACGCCCGACGTGCGAGACCGGGCCGACCGGCCGGCGCGTGTTGAGTCCCGCAACGGCGTCGGCGGCGGCGGGATACCGGAGAGTGCCTGGAGCCGGGCGCTGCACCTGATCGGGCAGTCCGACGAGGTCGCCCTGGTCTGCCACGTGACGCCTGACGGCGACGCGCTCGGCTCGATGCTGGCCGTGGCCTACGTGCTGCGGTCGATGGGCAAGCGGGTCGTGGCGTCGTTCGGCGACCAGCCGTTCGCCGTGCCGCGGCTGCTGCGCTTCCTGCCCGGGCAGGAGATGCTGGTGCCGCCGGCCGAGTTCCCCGCCGCGCCTGAGCTGGTGATCTCGTTCGACTCCTCGACGTTCGAACGGCTGGGGTTGCTCAGCGACAACACCGCCAGGGCGCGCGAGGTCATCGTGATCGACCACCACCCGTCCAACGGCGGGTTCGGCACGCTCGGGCTCATCGACGCCAAGGCCGCGGCCACGGCGATGCTGGCCGAGCAGCTCATCTACCGGCTGGGCGGCCGGCTCGACCTGGACATCGCCACGTGCCTGTACGCCGGCCTGGTGACCGACACCGGCTCGTTCCGCTACTCCTCGACCACGCCGGCCGTGCACCAGATGGCGGCCAGGCTCGTGGCGACGGGGCTGCGTACCGACGAGATCGCCCGCGAGTTGTGGGACCGCTCGCCGTTCGGCTACCTCAAGGTGCTGGCGGCCGCGCTGGACCGGGTGGCGCTCGAGGGCGGGCTGGTGTGGACGTACGTGACGCGGGTGGACCGGGCCGCGTACGGGCTGCCGTACGCCGAGCTCGAAGGCATCATCGACATCGTGCGGCGCACCGACGAGGCCGAGGTGACGGTCGTGCTCAAGGAGGACGACCAGGGAGCCTGGCAGGTGTCCACCAGGTCCAAGGGCACCGTCGACGTGGGCACCGCGTGCGCGGCGCTGGGCGGCGGTGGGCATCACAACGCGGCCGGCTACACCTCGCACGCCACCGTGGAGGAGACCATGGCCGCACTCAAGCGCGAGCTGGGGATGGCGTGACGGGAGCCGCACCGGGCGCGATGGCGCTCGGACGAGAGGCAGGGGCGGTTTGATGGCCGAGAGCGGTCTCATCATCGTCGACAAGCCGGCCGATTGGACGTCTCACGACGTGGTGGCCAAGATGCGGCGCATCGCGGGCACCCGCCGTGTGGGGCACGCCGGCACGCTCGATCCGATGGCGACGGGTGTGCTGGTGATCGGCGTGGAGAAGGCGACCAGGCTGCTCGGGCATCTGACGCTGACCGAGAAGGTCTACGAGGCCACGATCAGGCTCGGCGTCACCACGAACACCGACGACGCCGAGGGCGAGGCGACCGCCACGGCCTCGGCGGCCGGTGTGACGGCGGCGGAGATCCACAAGGGCGTCGCCGCGCTGACGGGGGAGATCATGCAGGTCCCGCCGCAGGTCAGCGCCATCAAGGTGAACGGGCAGCGGGCCTACAAGACCGCGCGGGCAGGCGGCGAGGTCGAGCTGGCGGCCAGGCCGGTGACGGTGCGGGTGTTCGACGTGCTCGACATCAGGACCCATGACGACGTGGTGGACGTGGACGCGGTCGTGACCTGCTCCAGCGGCACCTACATCCGCGCGCTCGCCCGTGACCTGGGTGCGGGGCTCGGGGTCGGGGGGCATCTGACGCGGCTGCGGCGCACCCGGGTGGGGCCCTACGACCTGTCGCTGGCCAGGAGCATCGAGCAGCTCGCCGGGGAGTGCGTGATCCTGCCGATCGGGGAGGCGGTGACGGCGGCGTTCCCGCGCAGGGACGTGACGGCCGAGGAGGCCCGCGTGGTCGCGCATGGCGGGCGGCTGCCCGCCGTCGGCCTCGACAAGGGGCCGATCGGGGTGTTCGGGCCGGAAGGGGAGCTGCTCGCGCTGGTCGAAGAGCAGGGAAGAACCGCCAAGCCCATCGCCGTCTTCGCCGGCTAGCCGGCCGGACCTCCGGTAGGGGGCGCGGCGCCTCGGGCAGAGAGCGCGGCGCCTCAGGCGGGTTTGGCGGCGACGATGATGTCGCGGACGATCGCCTGGTCCA
This sequence comes from Nonomuraea turkmeniaca, assembly GCF_005889735.1. Classification (GTDB taxonomy): domain Bacteria; phylum Actinomycetota; class Actinomycetes; order Streptosporangiales; family Streptosporangiaceae; genus Nonomuraea; species Nonomuraea turkmeniaca. The sequence continues at coordinate 8,117 of NZ_VCKY01000277.1, read as the reverse complement.
CCCAGTGCTCGAAGTCGGGATAGCGCATCACCTGGAGGCCGGCCGCGGTGAGGATCTCCGCCAGGTCGGAGCTCTTGCCGCCGTAGGTGTTCCAGGCGATGCCCATCGCACCCCCGGGCCGCAGCAGCTCGGCCCAGACGGGAACGGCATGGCGCAGCAGCTCCAGAGGGCTGCGGGACAGCCCGGAGCCGCCCTTGCTGCCGTGCTGGACCCCGTAGGGCGCATCGGTCACCAGGATGTCGAACGACCGGGGCTTGAAGAACTCGCGGCTTTTGAGCGTGTCGGCGTTGACCACGGTCAGGTGCTGCACGTCCCCTGCCTTGACCGCCTCCTTCGACAGCCCGAACGTGACGTTCAGCCGTCGCCCGACCAGGGCCCGCTCGCGGCGTACCGGCACGGTCTCGGCGGTGTGCTTGAGCCGCTTGTTACGCAGCCAGGTCTTGACGAACGCGGTGTACGCCTCGAAGTCCTTGCCGTCGACGTCGATCCCGTAGGCGTCGTAGCCGTACATGAGGGCCTGGTTGAGCGTCGTGCCCCGCCCGCACAGCGGGTCGAAGAGCGACAGCCGCTCGCCCAGCCCCTTGCGCGAGGCCAGCGCGGTGACGTTGAGCAGCAGCTTGGTGAAGTGCTCGTTGGTCTTGCCCGCGTACTTCTGAATAGTGATCAGGTCGCTGCTCAGCCGGTCGAGCGGCCGCATGTGGAGCGGCCTCAGCAAATCACCCTCGATCTCAAAAATTGCGTAAACCGAGGAAAGATTAGACAAAAGCGAAATGTCTGGCTGAGTGAGCGGCTCTGCCGTCTCGAACGTCACGTACGGCACGCCGCCGATCGTGGTCTCCTCGCTGCCCAGCACCTCGCCATGGAGGGCACGCGCACTGAAGACCGCCAGCTCGCTCCTCGTCAACCGGACGGAGCTCTCGCCGTAGACCCGGTTGAACGCAGGCAGGATCAGAAGCGCGTATCGAGGCATGATGCCCGATCCTATCCCCCTCGGTTGGAGAGAACTCTGACGCACGTGGCAGGCTTGTGGGGGATTGATCCGCCACAAGCGAATGGGGCCTAGCGTGCAGGGTTCGGGAAGGTCTGTCGTCACCATCGGCGTGTACGACGGGGTGCACCGGGGGCACCAGCGGGTGGTCGAGCGGGCCGTCGCCGTCGCCAGGGAGCAGGGGCTTCGCGCGGTCGCCGTCACGTTCGAGCCGCATCCTGACGAGGTGCTGCGGCCGGGGTCGCACCCGCAGCGGCTCACGAGCCTCAGGCGCAGGGCCGAGCTGCTGACCGGGCTGGGGGTGGACGAGATCGACGTGGTGGAGTTCACGCTCGGGTTGTCGCGGACCAGCCCGGCCGACTTCGCGCAATCGGTGCTCGGCGAGCGGGCCCGGGCCGCCGTCGTCGTCGTGGGAGAGGACTTCGTGTTCGGGCAGGGCGCGAGCGGGGACGTCGAGACATTGCGGATGCTGGGCGATAAGTACGACTTCGAGGTCGACGTCGTGCCCATGCTCGACGGCGTCTCGTCCACCGCCATCCGTGAGCGCATCGTGGCCGGCGACGTCGAGGGCGCCGCGGCTGCGCTCGGACGGCCGCATCGGGTGGAGGGCGTGGTCGTCCGCGGATACCAGCGGGGACGCCAGCTCGGTTTCCCGACCGCGAACGTGGAGACGCCGCAGCACACGGCGATCCCCGCCGACGGGGTATACGCGGGCTGGCTGGAGTGCGTGCCCGTGGCCAACCTGCCTGCCCTGTACGCGGGGGAGCGGTGGCCGGCGGCGATCTCGGTCGGTACGAATCCGACGTTCGAAGGGGTGCCGCGGACGGTGGAGGCGTACGCGCTGGACCGGGACGACCTGGAGCTTTACGGGGTGCACGTGGCGGTGGAGTTCGCGGCGCGGCTGCGCGGCAACACCCGCTTCGAGTCGATCGAGGCCCTGATCGAGCAGATTCACGCCGATGTCGCCGCCACGCGGCGACTGACGCGCTAAGAGCTTCCTTGACGCGCTGCCGCGGCCGGCCACCGGCCGTCGACGGCACGCGTCTGTCCAGGGAGACGGCAATGATCTCCGCGGTTCCGTCGTGACCCCGTCACCCGGCTCTAGGTGGTAACCTTGTATGTCGGCTCTGTGACGGCGGCGCTGCGCGCTGCCCATGACGGCCTTCATGCGGCGACTGTAGGCACGCACGGTCGCTCGCACTTTCGTCACATTAGCGCGTGCCCGTAGATAGAAGGAGAGCCGTGTCCCTCGACACTGCTGCCAAGAAGTCCATCATCAGCGAATACGCGACTGTCGAAGGCGACACTGGGTCGCCCGAGGTGCAGATCGCACTGCTGAGCAAGCGCATCAGCGAGCTCACCGAGCACCTGAAGACGCACAAGCATGACCACCACAGCCGTCGTGGCCTGCTTCTGCTCGTCGGTCGCCGGCGCCGCCTGCTGAAGTACCTGCAGAAGGTCGACATCCAGCGCTACCGTTCGCTCATCGAGCGGCTCGGCCTGCGCCGATAGCATGGAAAGGGAGCGGCGTCCGCGCCGCTCCCTTCTCATATGGGTAGTACAGCCCATATGGACGCAGGCGCGTGGCGACGTGAAACGGTCCCACCGCCTGACGTACAACTGAATTTCCGAGACACACAGCCCCCGCGTCCGCTCAGCACCATGCGACCCGCGACGCCTGCGGGCCGGTCCTCGGTAGTGGCTTCCGGTAGTAGTGACAGCACGTCTGACCGGGCGCTTCGATCGAAGACCGGCGCTGCACCTAACGAGGGTGCCGGTGAGAAAAGGGCGCGGGAGACCGACCACAAGGAGGTCCCCCGTGGAGGGTGTCCACACTGCTGAAGCCGTCATAGACAACGGCTCATTCGGCACGCGCACGATCCGGTTCGAGACCGGACGGCTCGCGCGCCAGGCGGCGGGGTCCGCCGTCGCCTATCTCGACAACGACACGATGGTGCTGTCGGCTACCACCGCGTCGAAGAATCCGAAGGAGCAGTTCGACTTCTTCCCGCTGACGGTGGACGTCGAGGAGCGGATGTACGCCGCCGGGCGCATCCCCGGCTCGTTCTTCCGCCGTGAGGGCCGTCCCTCCGAGGACGCCATCCTCACCTGTCGCCTGATCGACCGGCCGCTGCGCCCGTCGTTCGTCAAGGGCCTGCGTAACGAGATCCAGGTCGTGGCCACCATCATGGCGCTCAACCCCGACCACCTCTACGACGTGGTCGCCATCAACGCCGCGTCCCTGTCGACGCAGCTGGCGGGCCTGCCGTTCTCCGGCCCGATCGGCGGCGTGCGGGTGGCGCTGATCGAGGGCCAGTGGGTGGCGTTCCCGACGCACCCCGAGCTGGAGCGGGCGACGTTCGACATGGTCGTGGCGGGCCGGGTGCTCGACGACGGCGATGTCGCGATCATGATGGTCGAGGCCGAGTCCACTAAGGAAACGCTCAAGCTGGTCGCCGAGGGCGCCGTCGCGCCCACCGAGGAGACGGTCGCGCAGGGCCTGGAGGCCGCGAAGCCGTTCATCAAGGTGTTGTGCGAGGCGCAGTCGCGCATCGCGCAGGTCGCGGCCAAGGAGACGGCCGAGTACCCGGTCTTCCTGGACTACCAGGAGGACGTCTACGCGGCGGTCGAGGCGGCGATCAAGAACGAGCTGGCCGCCGCGCTGACCATCGCCGGCAAGCAGGAGCGCGAGAACGAGCTGGAGAAGGTCAAGGCGCTGGCCGCCGAGAAGCTCCTGCCCGAGTTCGAGGGGCGCGAGAAGGAGATCTCCGCCGGCTTCCGCGCCGTGATGAAGAAGCTCATGCGCGAGCGGGTCATCAAGGAGGGCATCCGCATCGACGGCCGCGGCACCAAGGACATCCGCGCGCTGTCCGCCGAGGTCCACGTGGTGCCGCGGGTGCACGGCTCGGCGTTGTTCGAGCGCGGCGAGACCCAGATCATGGGCATCACGACGCTCAACATGCTGCGCATGGAGCAGGTCATCGACACGCTCAACCCTGAGCGGACCAAGCGCTACATGCACAACTACAACTTCCCGCCCTACTCCACCGGTGAGACCGGCCGGGTGGGCTCGCCCAAGCGGCGCGAGATCGGCCACGGCGCGCTGGCTGAGCGGGCGCTGATCCCGGTGCTGCCCACGCGCGAGGAGTTCCCGTACGCCATCCGCCAGGTCTCCGAGGCGCTCGGCTCCAACGGCTCCACCTCGATGGGCTCGGTGTGCGCGTCCACGATGGCGCTGCTCGACGCCGGTGTGCCGCTCAAGGAGATGGTCGCGGGCATCGCGATGGGCCTGATCGGCGAGGGTGACACCTACGTCACGCTGACCGACATCCTCGGCGCCGAGGACGCCATGGGCGACATGGACTTCAAGGTCGCCGGCACCAAGGACGTCATCACCGCCCTGCAGCTCGACACCAAACTCGACGGCATCCCGGCCAGCGTGCTGGCCGGAGCCCTCAAGCAGGCCAAGGGCGCCCGCCTGGCGATTCTCGACGTGATGCAGGAGGCGATCGACTCTCCGGCGGAGATGAACCCGACCGCGCCGCGCATCATCACCATCAAGGTCCCGGTCGACAAGATCGGCGAGGTTATCGGCCCGAAGGGCAAGATGATCAACCAGATCCAGGACGACTCGGGCGCCGAGATCACCATCGAGGACGACGGCACGATCTACATCGGCGCGACCGACGGCCCGTCCGCCGAGGCCGCGCGGTCGGCGATCAACGCCATCGCCAACCCGCACATGCCGGAGGTCGGCGAGCGCTACCTGGGCACGGTCGTCAAGATCGCCGCCTTCGGCGCGTTCGTCTCGCTCATGCCGGGCAAGGACGGCCTCCTGCACGTCTCGCAGATCCGCAAGCTGCACGGCGGCAAGCGCATCGAGAACGTCGAGGACGTGATGAGCGTCGGCGAGAAGATCCAGGTCGAGATCGCCGAGATCGACGGCCGCGGCAAGCTCTCGCTGGTGCCGGTCGAGGTCATCGAGAAGGAGGCCGCCGAGAAGGAGGCGAAGGGAGCTGCCGGGGCCGCCGAAGGTGGCGACGAGGCGCCGCAGCAGGAGGAGTCCGGCGCCGCGCCGGCCGAGGACAAGTCCGAGCGGCCCCGCCGCACCCGTACCCGCGTCCGCACCCGTAGCAGCAATGGTGGCGGCGAGGGCGACGACCGAAACTCGTGACGGAACGTAGCGAGGGAACCATCAAACACAGCACCTTGGTCACGGGGCCGACGAAGGAGGCGCCGTGACCACGATCACGCTGCACCCCGGCAAGGACGGAGCCGGGGTGGTAAGGCGCACCGTCCTTCCGGGTGGGCTGCGCGTGGTGACCGAGACCATGCCGACCGTGCGCAGCGTCGCGGTCGGCATGTGGGTCGGCATCGGCTCACGTGACGAGGCCCCCGAGCACATGGGGGCCACCCACTTCCTTGAACACCTGCTGTTCAAGGGCACTCCGACGCGCGACGCCATGGAGATCTCCGCCTCCATCGAGGGCATCGGCGGTGAGATCAACGCCTTCACCGCCAAGGAGTACACGTGCTACTACGCCCGCGTGCTCGACGAGGACCTGCCGGTCGCGGTCGACGTGCTCGCCGACGTCGTGACCAGCTCGCTGGTGACCGACGAGGACGTCGAGTCCGAGCGTGGCGTGATCCTCGAGGAGATCGCCATGCACGACGACGACCCCTCGGACGTGGTGCACGAGCAGTTCGCCGCCGAGCTGTACGGTGACTCGCCGATCGGCCGGCCCATCCTGGGCACGGTCGAGTCGATCAACACGCTGGGGCGCGACCGGATCGCCGAGTACTACCACCGTTACTACCGGCCCCGCCGGACGGTGGTGTCGGTGGCGGGCAACATCCGGCACGAGGAGGTCGTCGAGCTGGTCACCAGGGCGTACGAGCGGGCGGGTGCGCTGAGCGGTCCCGCCGAGTTCGCCGCGCCCCGCACCAGCGGGCCGGGCGCGGGCCCGCGCTCCGGCGTCAGGGTGGTCGACCGGCCCACCGAGCAGGCCAACCTGGTGCTCGGCACGACCGGGCTGTCGCGTACCGACGATCGCAGGTTCGCGCTGGGCGTGCTCAACTCCGCGTTGGGCGGCGGCATGTCGTCCAGGCTCTTCCAGGAGATCAGGGAGAAGCGCGGGCTGGCGTACTCCGCCTACAGCTACACCTCGGCGTACGCCGACACCGGGCAGTTCGGCATCTACGTCGGCTGCCTGCCGTCGAAGATCGACGACGTGCTGAAGATCTGCAGGGACGAGCTGATCAGGGTCGTCGACCAGGGGCTGAGCGCCGACGAGATCATGCGCGGTAAGGGGCAGATGCGCGGCGGGCTCGTGCTCGGCCTGGAGGACACCGGGTCGCGCATGTCGCGCATCGGCAAGAATGAGCTGGTCTACGAAGAGCTCATGTCGGTGGACGAGGTGCTGTCCCGCATCGAGGCCGTCACCCCCGACGAGATCTCCGAGATCGCCGGGGACGTGCTCAACCGGCCGCTCACGCTCGCCGTGATCGGCCCGTACGGCGACAAGGACTTCACCGACGCCATCCGCTGACCCGCGGCCTTTCACAGGTCGCGGGCAGCGGTCCGCCATCTGTCCTTGAGCACGTGCGCGTCCGGTTCCCCCAGCGGCCTTGTGTGCTTGACGCGGCGCGGCAGGACGGTGGGCGGTGGTCTGATGGGCGCGTTTCGCGTTGGGATAGGGTTGGGCGTGTGATCAAGGTAGGTGTGCTCGGCGCCCGCGGCCGTGTGGGCTCCGAGGTGTGCAAGGCGGTCGAGGCGGCCTCCGACATGGAGCTGGTGGCCGCGCTCGACAAGGACGACTCCATCGAAGGGCTCGAGGGCGCGGAGGTGGTGGTCGACTTCACCCACCCCGACGTGGTCATGGGCAACCTCGAATGGGCCATCGCGCACGGCGTGCATCCGATTGTGGGCACGACCGGGTTCGACGAGGGCCGGCTGGCGACCGTACGCGGGTGGCTGGCGGATTCCCCGGGCACCAACTGCCTGATCGCCCCCAACTTCGGCATCGCGGCCGTGCTCATGATGCACTTCGCCCAGCAGGCGGCGCGTCACTTCGAGTCCGTCGAGATCATCGAGCTGCACCACCCCAACAAGGCCGACGCGCCGTCCGGCACCGCCGCCCGCACCGCGCAGCTGGTGGCCGAGGCACGTGCCAAGGCGGGCTCCGCCCCGATGCCCGACGCGACCAGCACCGCGCTGGACGGCGCCCGCGGCGCTGACGTGGGCGGGGTGCACGTGCACTCGGTACGCCTGTCCGGGCTCATCGCCCACCAGGAGGTGCTGCTGGGCGGCGACGGCGAGATCCTCACGATCAGGCACGACACGATGAGCAGGTCGGCGTTCGCGCCCGGCGTGCTGCTGGGGGTGCGCCGCGTGCGTGAGCTTCCCGGCCTCACCGTGGGCCTGGAGCCGCTGCTCGACCTCTGAATCGGTCTCGGTGGGCCGCACACGGCGTGCCCACCACCTGGTGGGTCGTGGACACGCCGTGAGGAGAGGGTCCCGGCTCCGCACAGCCGGGCCTACGATCATCAACACTAATACGAGCGGCGAGATTCGCCCGAAACATGAGATCGTGTCGGCATGGTGCGATGGGCGGAGGCCGGCGAGCTGGCCGGGCTGGTGGCGATCGAGCTGGCCGCTGACCGGCTGTTCGAGCAGGTGGGCATCACGTTCCCGCCCGGCACCACCATGATCGAGGAAGTGGACGATCCAGGCGTCGTGCTGGTCGAGGGCGTGCCGCCGGCCGGGTTCGCGATGGTCGGATGGGCGGACGGCAACCTGCATCTCGAGCAGCTGGCGGTCCACCCTGACAACATGCGCCAGGGCATCGGCGGGCGGCTGGTGGCCGCGGTGATCGAGCACGCGGGCGCGGCCGGCGCGCCGCACGTGACGCTGACGACGTACCGGGACGTGCCGTGGAACGCCCCCTGGTACGCGCGGCACGGCTTCACCGTGCTGTCCGAGGAGACGTGGGGTGCGGAGCTGCGGGGGCTGGTGGAGCACGAGCGGGAGATGGGCATCGAGGTCGCCCCGCGGGTGGTGATGAGCCGCGCCTGCTAGCGGTGCGCGGCGAGCCATTCGACGGCGTAGTCCACGGCCGCGGTCAGCGGG
>NZ_VCKY01000276.1 GCF_005889735.1 Nonomuraea turkmeniaca | reverse complement strand
TTCCCCGGCCGACAGGAAGGGCAGGCCGGGCAGAACGGGCAGAACGGGACCACGCAGCGACCCTCCGGCGTCATGCGGGGTGGGCCTGGGGGTGGGGTGAGCGACTCCGTGGCCAAATACCTCATCGCGAACCAGGGCACGGCCACCTGGCTGGTCGCCGTGAACAGCGCGCAGCAGGCGTCGTCCCTGATCCTGTCCACCGGCAAACCGGTGATCGCCATGGGCGGCTTCACGGGTAGCGATCCGGCGATGACGGTGAAGCGGCTCAAGGAGCTCGTGTCGTCGGGGCAGCTCCGGTTTGTCATGGCCGGCGATGATCGGGGCGGACCCGGTGGGCGGGGGAACGCCGGGGTGACGACTTGGGTTCAGGAGAGCTGCACGGCGGTGGATGGGCAGGACGGTCTATACGACTGCACGGCCTAATTGCGCAAGGGGCGCCGCGCGGTCGGTGCCCCAATTTCTTTCGCTGTGAAATAGGCCGATTAGTCCCGATTTAGTGTCGCGATCTGCCCTCTGACCAGGGGAAACTTTTTTCGGATTCGTTTTCTGGTAGCGATCAGCGGGGTATTCTCGACGCAGTCAGCGGGACCGGAGATGCGATATATCCCCGGTCCCTTCCCCCCAACCTACGGGAGATCATCTTGGGGTACAAGGAAATCGGCTGCGCGCTCGGCGGCGCCCTCGACAACGACTTCATCCAGGTGCGGGCAGACCACGCCGAGCTGGCACAGGACCTCACCGAGCGGATCAACGGAGTGGCCAGCCGCGTCAAGGTCCTCGACGGGAAGGTCACCAAGCTCGATGAGCGGGTAACCCGGGTGGAAGACAAGGTCGACAAGCTCGATGAGCGGGTAACCCGGGTGGAAGACAAGGTCGACAAGCTCGATGAGCGGGTAACCCGGGTCGAAGACAAGGTCGACAAGCTCGACGCCAAGGTCGACAGGCTCGAAACGAAGATGGACGCCAGGTTCGAGCAGGTCGACGCCAGGTTCGAGCAGGTCGACGCGCGGTTCGACAAGCTGGAGTCGAAGGTGACCGATATGCAGGGGAGCCAGCTGGAGATGATGCAGATCCTCATCGCCATCCAGCGCAAGCTCGAGATCGACAAGCCGGACATCGACAAGGCCGACCTCAACTAGCTCGCCCCCCTGCCGAAGAGCGGGCCCGTGTTTGGGACGGGCCCGCTCTTCTCATGAGCGTGCCCGACAAGACGGGGTGCTGGTTCAGGCGGGCAGGGCCGCGAGGAGGAAGGCGAGGCGGGCGGCGGCGGATTCCACGTCCTCGGTCGTGCCCAGGCGGTAGCCCCAGGACGTGACGAAGGCACCCTCGTCCGAGCAGGTCACGGTCTCCGCGAGGGTCGCCGAGAAGCGATTGCGGACCGAGACATAGGCCGGGTCGCTGGACAGGGCCAGGCTCTGGACGGACAGGTCGGCATGACGACCCGCGTGCCAGGCGAACCGCTCGAGGCTGAGCGCGGTATCAAGCATCATGCGTCACCTCCGCATCGTCTCGCGCCAGAATTGCACGATCTTGGGTGCGGAGGCAAGCAATTGCTGCGGTTAATGTGGGGTTTGTTTTCGGTATGCGTGAAGAATGCGGATCAGCGCCTCCCGCCCGCCCTCGTCGAACTCGGCCACTTTCGCATAATCATCGAACGCGTTGACGTAGAAGGCGATGTCATCGGGATCGCGCAGGACCAGGTCTTTTGTCATCGTGGCCACGCCGACCATGCCATCGTTGTAGATCCAGAACCCGTTGATCGGCGCGGACGGCAGCTCGGTGCCTAAGGGGATCACGCCGAATTCGACGTTCGGCAATGTGCTGACCGCGAGCAATCGATCGAGCTGGCCGCGCATGACGTCGGCCGGCGCCAGCATGGTGTGCAGCGCCGACTCGGGCACCACGAACCTGAACGTCCTGCCGCGGTCGTACAGGATCTCCTGGCGCTGCATCCGCACCCGCACGGCCGCGTCGATCTGGTCGGCGGCGCTGTAGAGGCGCTTGACCTTGCGGAAGACGTGCCGGGCGTATTCGGGGGTCTGCAGCAGGCCCATGATGATGCCGGGCTCGAAGGCGCGGAACAGCTTGGTCCGGGCCTCCAGGTCCCGCATGTCCTCCTGAAGGGCGGCCAGGCCGCCGCGGTAGCGCTGCTTCCAGCTGTCGTGCCGCTCCGCCAGGGCGAGGGCCTGCCTGATCAGCTCGTCCGTCGTGTCGGGTGCGGCGCTCACGGCCTGCGCCCACCCGACCACGTCGTCTTCAGTGGGGGTCTGCCGGGCGTTCTCCAGCCGCGAGACCTTGGACGGCTGCCAGCGCAGCCGCTCGGCCAGCTCCTTGCCCGACAGGTGGGCGGCCTCGCGCAGTTGCCGTAGCTGACCGCCGAGGTCGATGCGCGCCTGCTGAAACGACGTCACGCCGCAAGAGGCTAGCCCTGGTTGCGTCGATCATGCCAGTGTCAGGCGCAATTGTGATCAACCGGTTGCGGTCGGTATCCCTCCGCTGGTCGGGAAAGCGGTTGCCGCGCCGTCGGGGAGGACCCGGCGGGCGATTTCGGTGATGAGCTCGCGGGGGACCTCGACCGCGGTCTCGCCGTCGAGGACGTCGCGGAGGTCCGCGAGCGCCTCGGCGTCGGTGACTTCGAGCCCCTGCACGACGATGGTGCCGCGGTCGGTCTCGTACAGGGTGGGGCAGGCGCCCGCCTCCGAGGTGGAGCCGAGGAACCGCATGCGCATGACGATCCTTCCCCGAAATATCAGTGCAATTGCGCGCAATTGTACGGCTCGGGGCTGTTTGGTGATCCTGGTTTCCGAAAATCGCGATATATGGTCAGCCGAGAACGCCGCCCATGAACTCCCGCGCCCGCTCGAACAACTCCAGCGTCGTCGCGTGCAGCAGGTCGCCGATGTCCTTGGGCGCCTTGCCGGCGAACGCCCGGGCGTGCGTGCCCTCCAGCACGATGCCGAGCTTGAAGCAGGCCATGACCGCGTACCAGTCGATCGCCGACAGGTCGCGCTCGGACAGCGCCGCGTAGTAGGCGACGAGCTCCTGCGGTGACGGCAGCCCGGGCACATGGCCGTTGTTGCTGGGCCAGGTGGCCAGCAACCAGCCCAGGTCGAGCAGTGGGTCGCCGATCGTGCACATCTCCCAGTCCACGATCGCGGCCACGCGCGGGCCGTCGCAGGCGAACATGAGGTTCGCGAAGTGGTAGTCGCCGTGCATGACGCCGGGCGTGAAGTCCCTGGGGAGGTGGCGGGTCAGCCAGGCGGCGGTCTCCCGCAGGCCGGGGATGTCGGGGCCGGGGTAGCCGTCGAGGTCGCCGTACGAGTCGAGCTCCTTGAGCCAGCGCGGCACCTGCCGCTCCAGGAACCCCTCGGGCCGGCCGAAGCCCGGCAGCACCTCCGGATCGACCCGTCCGAGCTCGGCCAGCGCGGCGGCGGCCTCCAGCCCCATCCGGTGCCTGATCGCCGGGTCGGACGCGTGCGGCTCGGGCAGCCCCACCGAGGGATTGAACCCCTCGACCGGCTCCATCAGGTAGAAGACCGGCTCGCTCGCCGTCTGCGCCGCCACCAGCACGGGCGCGGGCACCGGCGTGTCGCGGAGCACGGCCAGCAGCCGCGCCTCCCGGCGCAGCACCTCGTTGCTCTTCTGGCGGGCGTGCTGGGGAGGGCGGCGCAGGATGTACGGGCGGCCGCCGCGTTCGAGCCGGACCATGACGTTCTGCGTACCGCCGAGGACCGGTGTCACGCCCGTGATCGGCCCCCCGGGCAGCCCTTGGCCGTCCATCCACGCGCCGAGCGCGTCGAAGTCGATGGCGCTGACATCGATGTGGGTGGACGTCGTGTCTGGGGTTGATTCCATAGAATCCTTCTACAGAACGATATTCTGGTGGTGACCCTACGAGGACGCCGCGCAGGCGGTCAACCCAGGGCTTGCATGAACGGCAGGAACTGGCAGGCGGGATCGCCGGGCAGGCCGCCGCCGCGCACCATGCGCGAGACCGGCCAAGGGTTGCCCACGCCGTGCTCGGCGGCCCACCTGATCATGGACTCGTGGGCGAGGTCGAAGTCCATCCGCACCTCGCCGTCCGCCCCCAGGGCGAGATCGCCGATCAGCGCCCGCGCGGTCTCCTCGTCCCGTGCCACGATGGGGCCGATGACCGTGTTGTCGTCGTTGCGCCAGCAGTGGCCGAAGCCGCCGTCGGCGATCCTGACCTGCTCGCCGAACGTGAACATGCGCCGCAGCACCGCCGATCTGTCCGCGCCGAACAGCTCGGCGTCGAGCGCCAGGATCGTCCCGAGGTCGTCCGGGGTGGCGGGGCGGGTCACGCCCGAGGGCTCGCCGGTGAAGTGCCCGGTGTGCTTGGCGGCCCCGCCGACGACGTGGAAGCCGAGCCGCTCGTAGAGCGGGCGGCCGTTCTCGGTGGCGTACAGGGAGACCGTCCGGTCTCCTGCCCGCTCCATCACGTGCTCCATGAGGCGGCGGCCCAGGCCGCGCCGGCCGAATCTGGAGGCCGTGAGGACCATGCTGATCACGGCGTGGTCGTCGCCGTAGCAGGTCAGGATGTTCGTCGCGGCCAGACCGTCGCCGTCCGGGGCGTCGATGCCGTACGGCTCGCTGACCTCCAGGAGCAGGCGCCACTTGTGCTGTTCGGGCAGCCAGCCGCGGTCTTTGGCCAGGCGTGCGCAGTCGTCCAGGTCGTCGAGGGTGAGACGGCGAGGGGTCATAGGGGACATCTTTCTTTATAGGGGATGCTGATCTCAAAGTGATTGCTGGAGGGCTGGATGGAGTGTGTTGCGGCGATCGATGTCGGCGGGACCACCATGAAAGGCGGACTTGTCGCCCGTGACGGGACGATCCTCTATGCCGGGCGCCGGCCCACGCCCCGTGCGGAGGGACCGGAGCGAGTGATCGCCGCCATCTCGGCCTTCGTCGGCGACCTGTCCAGGCCGCGGACCGGGCTGCGGCCGGTGGCCGTGGGGCTGGCGGTGCCGGGGCTCGTCACGGCCACGCACGCGGTCTTCTCGGCGGCGTTCGGATGGCGGGACGTGCCGGTTTCCGCGTTCACGGATGTGGACCTGCCCGTGGTGCTGGGACATGACGTGCGGGCCGCGGGTGAGGCCGAGCTGGTCCATGGGGTGGGTGGACAGGACCTGTTGTTCCTGCCCATCGGCACGGGGATCGCGGGCGCGGTCGTCCTGTCGGGCTCCTCGTACGGGGGCGCGGGTGGATGGGCCGGGCAGATCGGGCACATCCCGGTGCGTCCGGACGGGTTGCCGTGCGCGTGCGGGCAGCGAGGTTGCCTGGCGGCCTACGCCTCGGCCGGGGCCATCGCGGCCCGGTGCGGCGAGCCCTCCGCCGAGCATGTTCTCCGCAGGGTGCGGCAGGGGGACGAGGCGGCGGCGGAGGTATGGCGGGAGGCGGTCGAGGCGCTGGCCTTGGCCCTGGCCACGTACACGCTGCTGCTGGATCCCGCGCTGGTCGTCATCGGCGGCGGGTTGTCCCTGGCGGGCGACGCCCTGCTGGAGCCGGTGCGCGCCCGCCTGGCGGACCGCCTCGCCTTCCGCCCCGCTCCGGACGTGCAGGCCTCGCGGCTCGGCGGGCATGCCGGTCTGCTCGGGGCAGGGCTGCTGGGGTGGCGGGCGTGACGCACGGCCCTGTGCGCGCCCGTGGCCGGCGTCAGACGTCCGGGAGGAGCTTGGTGGGGATGTCCGTGAGCTGGGCGCGGAGTTCCTCGCCCAGCGCCTTGGCCTGCGGGTCCATGCGCGGACTCGCCGCCACCCCTCTGCCCAGCAGGCCGTGGACGACGAAGTTGAGCGCCTTGATGGCGGGCAGCTCGAAACGCTCGATCCGGTACGGGGCCAGCGCCGGGAGCAGGTCCTTGAGCTTGGCGATCGTGAGGTGGGACGCCAGCCAGCCATACCGGTCGGGGGTGTCGGCCCAGACCCCCAGGTTCGCGTTGCCGCCCTTGTCGCCCGATCGTGCCCCGGCGATCCGCCCCAGCGGCACGCGCGCCACCGGCCCGCCGGCCGGGGGCGTCACCTCCCTCCGGGCGGGTGCCGGGTTCGGGACCGTCGCCGCACGGGGCACGTCGTCGGGAAGGGGCAGCTCGTCGCCGTTCATGAACACCCGCGGCCGGACCTCGGCGGCCGGGACGAGGACCGGCCAGTACACGCCGTACGGCGACGCGTCGCCCGGCGGCGTCAGCCCGTAGAAGCCCGGATAGCTGGCCAACCCCGTCTCCACCACCGCCGAGGAGAAGGCCCGCCCGACCTTGTGCCGGTCGGCGTCCATGACCGTGATCCGCAGCAGCCCTCCGCCGGCGAGCGTCACGTCCACATGGTCGAACGACTCACGTGGAATCCGGGCCCAGATCGCCTCCTCCGCCACCCTGGCCTTCGCCTCCACGTCCAGTCCCGTCAGCACGAGCGTCATCGTGTTGCGGTAACCGGCCAGGTAGTTGACCGCGACCTTGAGCGTGTCCGGCGGCGGCTCCCCCCGCACCCCGGACACCAGCACCCGGTCCGGCCCGTCCTCCGACAACGTGATCGTGTCGAATCTGGCCACCACATCAGGGCCGGGATACCGCGGACCGCCGATCTCGTAGACGAGCTGCGCGGTCACCGTGCCGATCGAGACCAGGCCACCCGTGCCCGGATGCTTGGTGATCACCGCCGACCCGTCGGCCCGCAGCTCGGCGATCGGGAAGCCGCAGCGTGCCAGGTCGGGCACGTCCTGGAAGAACGCGTAGTTGCCCCCGGTCGCCTGGCAGCCGCACTCGATGACATGCCCGGCGACCACCGAGCCGGCGAGCGCGTCGAGATCGCTGGGACCCCAGCCGTAGCGCCACATGCCAGGTCCCGTGACCAGCGCCGCGTCCGTCACCCTGCCGGTCACCACCACGTCCGCGCCCGCCGCCAGCGCGGCCGCGATGGGGCGCCCGCCCAGGTACGCGTTCGCGGTCAGCGGGGTCGCGTCGAGCCGCTCGCCGGTGTCGGCGTTGACCAGGTCGAGCGGCCTGCCGGTGAGGTCGTCACCGGTGACGTACGCGATCTTGGGGGACAGGCCGAGCCGGGCGGCCAGCTCGCGCACGGCCTCGGCGCACCCGGCCGGGTCCAGGCCGCCCGCGTTCGAGACGATCTTGATGCCTCGGTCGAGGCAGGCCCCGAGGACGTCTTCCAGCTGCCGCAGGAAGGTGGTCGCATAGCCCGGACGGCCCTTGAGCCGGTTGCCTGCCAGGATGAGCATGGTCAGCTCGGCCAGCCAGTCCCCGGTCAGGACGTCGATCGGGCCGCCCTCGACCATCTCCCGCGCCGCCGAGAGCCGGTCGCCGTAGAAGCCGCTGCAGTTCGCGATCCGCAGCGTCACGGCGACGCCCACGTCGGCGGGCGCTTGTCCCAGAACGCCGCGATCCCCTCCCGGCCCTCCTCCGAGGTGAACCGCTCGGCGGACAGCTCCGCCATCCGCCGCAGCCCTTCTGCGAACGGCAGCTGCGGCACCTCCCTGACCAGCCGCTTGGTGATCGCCAGCGCCTCCGGGCCGCCCTTGACGAGCATCTCGGCGTAGCGTGCGACCGTCGTGTCCAGCTCCTCCTCGGGAACGGCCCGCGACAGCAGCCCGATCTCGGCGGCCCTGGAGGCGTCGAACACCTCGCCGGTCAGGAAGTATTCGGCCGCCGCACGGGGATCGAGCCTCCTGAGCACCGGTACGGAGATCATGGCGGGCACGACGCCGAGGCGTACCTCCGTGAACGCGAACGACGCCGTCAGCGGCGCGATCGCGAAGTCGCAGGAGGCCACCAGCCCCAGGCCGCCGGCCCGCGCGGTGCCGTTGAGCCGGCAGACGACCGGCTTCGGGCTCTCCCAGAGCAGCGTGAAGATCTCCGGGAGCGACGCCGTCACCGGCGCGCCCGCCTCCTTCTGCTCCTTCAGGTCGGCGCCCGAGCAGAACACGGTCCCGGTGGCGGTCAGCACGATCACCCTGGCCGTCGGCTCGGCCAGCGCCCAGGTGAGCGCGTCATGGAGGTCGGCGAGCAGGCGTACGGACAGGGCGTTGCGGTTGTGCGGCGAGTCCAGCGTGACGGTGGTGACGCCGTCCGCCAGGTCCTTGCGTACGAGGCTCGTCATTGGTCCCCCTCCTGGATGATCGCCAGTACGGCCCCCGCCTCGACCTGCT
This sequence comes from Nonomuraea turkmeniaca, assembly GCF_005889735.1. Taxonomy (GTDB): domain Bacteria; phylum Actinomycetota; class Actinomycetes; order Streptosporangiales; family Streptosporangiaceae; genus Nonomuraea; species Nonomuraea turkmeniaca. The sequence continues at coordinate 5,025 of NZ_VCKY01000276.1, read as the reverse complement.
GTCCCTTCTCGACGTGCAGACCGGAGACCACGCCGTCGGCCGGGGCGGCGATCCGATGCTCCATCTTCATCGCCTCCAGCACCAGCACCGACTGGCCCTTCGCCACCCGGTCGCCGGCCGTCACGTCGACCCTGAGCACGCTGCCCGGCATCGGGGCCAGCAGTGAGCCCGGCACGACGTGCTCGACGGGCTCGGGCAGGCGCGGGACCGGGGTCAGCTCGGCGTGGCCGCCGGCGTGGTCGACGTGGACGGTGCCGTCCTCGTCGTACTGGGCGATCGCGAACGTGTGCCGGACGCCGTCGCGTTCCAGGACCACCCGGTGCGGCTCCGCGCTGATCGTGACCACGCGGTCCGGCAGGGGGTCGTAGACGACCTCGATCTCGGCGAAGCGGGCGCGGTGGGGTTGGGAGCGGACATTGCGCCAGCCGCTCGGCAGGCCGGCCAGCACCGGGGCGCGGCGACGGTTGGCGGCGGCCAGAGCCAGGGCGGCCGCCAGCGCGGGCAACTCACCGGCCGGTTCCGCCACGTCAGCGTCCGTCAGATCCGCCAGGAAGCCGGTGTGCGTGTCACCAGCCACGAAAGCCTGATTTGTCAGGATTTTCAGCAACAAATCCCGATTTGTCGTGAGCCCGTGCAGCCGCGCCCCGCGCAGCGCCGCCACCAGCTTCCGCACCGCCTCCGCGCGGGACGAGCCGTGCGCGATCACCTTGGCCAGCATGGAGTCGTAGTACGGCGAGACGACCGAGCCCGACTCGACCCCAGAATCCACCCGAACGTCCCCGCCGACCTCGAACCGCCGCAACACCCCCGACTGCGGCAGATAGCCGGCGTCCTCCGCATAGAGCCGCACCTCCACGGCATGCCCGGACGCTGCCGGAGGAACCGGGGCCAGCGCGCTGCCTTCGGCCACCTCCAGTTGCAACCGCACGAGATCGACCCCGTGGACCAGCTCGGTGACCGGATGCTCGACCTGGAGCCTGGTGTTCATCTCCAGGAACGCCACCCGATCGCCCTTGACCAGGAACTCCACCGTGCCGGCCCCCACGTACCCGATCGTGCGGGCGGCCCTGACCGCGGCGTCGCACAGCCGCTCCCGCAGCTCGGGCGGGATGCCCGGCGAGGGGCACTCCTCGACGACCTTCTGGTGCCGCCGCTGCACGCTGCATTCGCGCTCGCCCAGCGCCCACACGGTCCCGTACGTGTCGGCCAGCACCTGCACCTCGATGTGCCTGGCCCGCTCCAGCAGCGGCTCGGCGAACACGGCCGGGTCGCCGAAGGCCGACTCCGCCTCCCGCCGCGCGGACTCCACCTCGCCAGCCAGCGCCGCGGGCTCCCGTACGATCCGCATGCCGCGTCCGCCGCCACCGGCGGACGCCTTCACCAGCAGCGGGAACTCCGCGGGCGCGGCCAGGTCGAGTGAGGGCAGGACCGGGACGCCGGCCTCTGCCATCAACCGCTTCGCCGTGATCTTCGAGCCCATGGCCTCGATGGCCGCGGGCGGCGGGCCCACCCAGGTGAGCCCCGCCGCGAGCACCGCCTGCGCGAACGCGGCGTTCTCCGACAGGAACCCGTAACCGGGATGCACCGCGTCCGCCCCGGTCGCCCGGCAGGCCTCGAGGATCCGGTCCACGGCCAGGTAGGTGTCGGAGGAGCGGGCGCCGCGCAGCCGTACCGCGAGATCGGCCTCGGCCACGTGCGGCGCGTCCGCGTCGGGGTCGGAGAAGACGGCGACCGTGGAGATGCCGAGTGACCTGCAGGTACGGAAGACGCGGCGGGCGATCTCGCCCCGGTTCGCGACGAGCAGACGTGTGATCACGGCCGGAACACCCCGAACCCCGCCGGCCGTGGCACCGGCGCGCTGTTGATCGCCGACAGGCACATGCCCAGCACCGTACGCGTGTCGCGCGGATCGATCACGCCGTCGTCGTAGAGCCGCCCCGACAGGAAGAACGGCAGCGACTCCGCCTCGATCTGGGCCTCCACCATGGCACGCATCGCCGCGTCGGCCTCCTCGTCGTAGACCTGCCCCTTGGCCTGCGCCGACGCCCGCCCCACGAGCGACAACACCCCGGCCAGCTGCGCCGGGCCCATCACCGCCGACTTGGCGCTCGGCCAGCTGAACAGGAAGCGGGGCTCGTACGCGCGCCCGCACATGCCGTAGTTGCCGGCGCCGTACGAGGCGCCCATGACGATCGTCAGGTGCGGCACGGTCGAGTTGGACACCGCGTTGATCATCATGGCCCCGTGCTTGATGATGCCGCCCTGCTCGTAGTCCTTGCCGACCATGTAGCCGGTCGTGTTCTGCAGGAAGAGCAGCGGGGTGCGCGACTGGTTCGCGAGCTGGATGAACTGGGTGGCCTTCTGCGACTCCGCGCTGAACAACACGCCGCGCGCGTTGGCCAGCACGCCCACCGGATAGCCGTGGATCCGCGCCCATCCCGTCACCAGCGAGGCCCCGTAGAGCGGCTTGAACTCCTCGAACTCACTCCCGTCCACCACCCTGGCGATCACCTCGCGCGGGTCGAACGGCACCTTGAGATCCTCCGGCACGATGCCCAGCAACTCGTCCGCCGGATACTTCGGATCTTGCACCGGGAGTGGGGTGAGGCCCTGCTTGCGCCAGTTGAGGGACCGTACGATGCGCCTCCCGATCCTGAGCGCGTCGTGCTCGTCCTGGGCGAGATGGTCGGCGAGCCCGCTGATCCGGGCGTGCATCTCCGCCCCGCCCAGTGACTCGTCGTCGGACTCCTCCCCGGTCGCCATCTTGACCAGCGGCGGCCCGCCCAGGAACACCTTCGCGCGGTCCCGCACCATCACCACGTAGTCGCTCATCCCGGGCACGTACGCGCCGCCGGCCGTGGAATTGCCGAAAACGAGCGCGACGGTGGGGATCCCGGCGGCCGACAATCGGGTCAGATCACGAAATATCCGGCCACCCGGGATGAAGATCTCCTTCTGCGTCGGCAGATCCGCGCCGCCGCTCTCGACCAGGTTCACGTACGGGAGCCGGTTCTGCAGCGCGATGTCCGCCGCCCGCAGCGACTTCTTCAACGTCCACGGGTTCGACGCCCCGCCACGGACCGTGGGATCGTTCGCCGTGATCACGCACTCGACCCCCTCGATCACCCCGATCCCGGCGACCATCCCGGCCCCGACCTGGAACTCGCTGCCCCAGGCCGCCAGCGGCGACAACTCCAGAAACGGCGAATCCGGGTCGACGAGCAGCTCGATGCGCTCCCTGGCCAGCAGCTTGCCCCGCTTGCGGTGCCGCTCGACGTACTTCTCCCCGCCCCCGGCCACCGCCTTGGCGTGCTCGGCGTCGAGCTCGGCCAGCTTGGCGAGCATCGCCTCGCGCCGTTGCCGGTAGTCGTCGCCGTGCGCGTCGACCCTGGTCCTGATCATTCGCCCTCCGTAGTTGACGTTCGCGTCAACCCGATGGCCTGCGCCCACAGCCGCGTCAGATGATCGACGGCCATCTCCTCGTCGGTCTGTTCCCCGAGATCAAGCCAGACATGAGCAAAATGCTCCACCATTCCGCCCAGCATGACGGCGGTGAGCCGCGGATCCAGCGCCGGATCGGCCAGCCCCTGCTCCTGCAGCCGCCGCAGCCCGTCCGCGCCGCGCCGCACGAACACCTCGCGCAACTCCAGCAGCAACCGCCCGAACCTCTCCTCGGACACGGCCGCCTGCTCCACCATCCGGACCAGCCGCGAATTCGCGGCCCAGGCTCGCAGGTAGAGCCGGTTGGCCGCCTCGACGCGCGCGTACGGGTCGCCGGTGGCCGTGGCGCCGACGACGCTCGCCGCGAACATCTCCCCGACCACGGCCTCCGCCACCTCGCCGAAGAGCGCTTCCTTGGAGCCGAAGTAGGTGTAGAAGGAGCCGTGCGAGACTCCGGCCCGCCGGCACACGTCGTCGATCCGCACGGCCTCATAGCCATGCTCCTCGAACGCCGCACGACCGGCCTCCAGCAACGCGGTGCGCGTCCGCTTGCCCCTGGGCGTCAGCACCGGCGACGACCTGACGATCACGTCAACTACGGTAACCGTCAGGTCGCCTGCGGGAAAAGGGATCCCGGCCGGCTACTTGCAGTGGCTCCAGCCCGACTTCCAGCTCTCGGAACCGAGCGAACCGCCCCAGATCACGCACTTGCCCTTCGCAAGCAGGCGTACAGGACCTGCGTAGGCGCTGAACTTACCGGGATTGCTCGCGCTAGAGCCGCCCTTGACCTGGAGGATCGCGTTCATCTGCACCTTGCCTGTATAGACCAGCCGGGACAGCGTGACTACGCAGTTCTTGCCCGCGGTCGCGTTGTACAGCAGGTAGATCGTGGCATGGGCGAGAGCCCGCGAACTGATGACCTTGTACCCCGAGCCGCACACGGAGGTCGGCTTGTAAGGGTTGGGCTTCGGCGTGGCGGTGGGCTTGGACGTGGGCTTCCGACTCGGCGTGACGGTGGGCGGATCCGTGCTCTGGGGAGCAGACGTCGGCACCGTCGTCGGCTCTGCCTCGGGGTCGACCGCGTTCGTCCCCTTCTTGGTCTTGGTCGGGGTCGGCGAGGGCTCGGGGTCGGGCTCGGGGCTCTTCGTCGAGGTCTGGGGTCGTGGCGCGGCGGTCTCGGCCGGGGTCGGGACCTGGGCGATCGGCTCGTTGGTCTTCTTCGGTTTCTTGGTCTCCTGCGGCAGTTCGATGTCCGCGGTGGGGACCGGGGCCGCGGTTTCGGTCGGGACGAACGGGGCCGGGGTCTCCTCGGTGGTCGGAGGCTCGCCGGGCTGGCCCGCGCCCGAGCCATCGCCGGGGGTGCTCTGGCTCGATTCGCCCACGGCCACCACCGGGACCTGCTTGCTGTTCGCCTGCACCACCACGGCGCCGGCGACGACCAGCAGGGCCGCTGCGGCGGCGCCTGACAAGGCCAGGGTCAGAGTACGGCGCTGCCGCGCGGGCACACCGTCACCGGGCCGCGACGACCTGCCGGGCCCCCCTGGTCCACTGGGCCCAGCTGGTCCGCCGGATGACCTGTCTCTT
>NZ_VCKY01000275.1 GCF_005889735.1 Nonomuraea turkmeniaca | reverse complement strand
CGCCCCGGCAGCCCGAAGGCCGGAGGCCTGCGGTCCGGAAGTGGCGGCCGGAGGCGGGCCTTCCGGGCTGGCCCAGCCGGAGGGCGGAGGCGCCATAGGACCGGCGGCGGCTCCGAGGCCATGGGCAGCGGCAGGGCCGGGGACCGGCGTGGGCCCCAGGCCCGGATCGGGGGTCGGTGCAGGGCCGGAGGCGGGACTGTGGGGAGTGCTCTGTTCGGCGGCGAGTTGGGAGCCGGTCGTGAGGGCCACCTCGTCGTCCAGCCGGGGCGTCTCCCCCTGGTTCTCCAGCAGCGCGAACAGCGCGTCAGCCGCCGTAGGCCGATCCTCGGCCCGCTTGCTGAGGCAAGCCTGCACGATCGGCCGCAGATCGTCGGGCAAGACCGACAGATCCGGCTCCTCGTTCATCACCCGATAGATGACCGCAGGCAAACTGTCCTGCCCGAACGCAGGCCGCCCCGTAGCCGCGAACACCATGGTCAGACCCCAGCTGAACATGTCGCTGGCGGGCCCGACCCGTTCGGCGGAGATCTGCTCGGGCGACATGTACGCCGGCGTCCCCACCACCCCGCTGCTGATCGTCATCGCCGAGTCCAGAGCCCTGGCGATGCCGAAGTCGATCACCCGAGGCCCGTCGCTGCCGATCAACACGTTGCTCGGCTTGAAGTCCCGGTGCACGATCCCGGCCCGGTGGATGGCGGCCAGCGCGGTCACCGTACCGACGGCCAGCCGATACAGCGCACCTCCCTCGCGTGGCCCGTCCCGCTGCACCACGACCTGCAGTGACACGCCGTCGACCAGCTCGCTCACGATGTACGGCTGCTCACCGTCCATGTTGGCGCCGAGCACCTGCGCGGTGCAGAACTGGGCGACCCTGCGCGCCGCCGCCACTTCGCGCATGAAGCGCTCGCCATCTATCCCAGGCTTGTCGAGCCGGGTGTTCAGCAGCTTGATCGCCACGAGCCGCCCGTCGGGCGCCTCCCCCTTGAAGACGATCCCCTGCGCCCCTTTGCCCAGGCGGCCGAGCAGCCGGTAGATGCCCAGCGTCCGCGGATCACCCTGCTGTAAGGGGTGCGTTTCCGGCACCTGGTCCTCCCCCTTGTGCTAATCCCCCGATCACAAGCGTGATGGGCCCGTGCAAACCCCCGCAAGCCATCCCAGGTCACGAAAGATCATCGCTCTTTGCGAAAAATTTGCCCTCCGCAATAATCGTGGAGATGATCGGGGATTTCCAGCACCGTACGGGGAGCCGTCACATGCGCAAAAGCTTCAGCCTGTTCTTAGCCGGCGGACTCGCCGCCGGCACCCTGGCGGCGCCGGCCCAGGTCAGCGCCGCCACCGCCGCGGCGCCCGCAACGACCACGAACACCGCTGCCGCGGGGATGAAGCCGTACTCGAGTTTCAAGATCTCGGTCAAGCACACCAAGCGCACCAAGCGCGGTGGAAAGATCACGTATTACGTCAAAGCGACCAACCTGGGCCCGCACTACGCCGACTACTACTGGATGGGCGGCGAGGTGCCGAAGGGCGTCGTGCCGACCCTGCGCTGGGGCGGCCCCAAGGGCACGAAGTGCACCTGGGAAGACCGCTGGTTCTGGTGCTGGGGCCCGATCCGCCTGGAGAAGGGCAAGACCGACTGGCTCAACTTCCAGGTGACGCTGAAGAAGGGCACCAAGGGCACCGCGAAAGCCCGCGTCGGCGTGCTGTCGTTCGATGTGGACCAGGGCATGGAGAACATGAGCGAGGCGGAGCTCAAGCGCCTCGGCATCAAGGGCTACCACTGGCTCAAGACGGCCAAGACGACGATCGTCAGCCCGCCGCGCCCGGGGCGGAACTACACGCCGCCGCCCCCGGTCAAGGAGTACAACCCGCCGTCCAGCCACGTCGAGTCGAACAAGAAGAAGGACACCTGACCCTCACCCCAGGCCGTGCCGTACCGCGTACAGCGCGGCCTGGGTGCGGTCCTGCACGCCCAGCTTCATCAGCACGTTGGAGACGTGAGTCTTGACCGTCTTCTCCGCGACGGCCAGGCTCCTCGCGATCTCCTTGTTGGACCGGCCGGCCGCGATGAGCGCGAGGACCTCGCGTTCGCGGTCGGTCAGCGGGACCGCGGCGGGCACGTCCGGGGCGCCTCCCGAGGACAACATCGCCTCGGCCGCCTCGGGCGCGAGCAGGACCTGCCCGCCGTGTACGGCGCGGACCGCCTGGACCAGCGCGGGCGGGTCGACGTCCTTGTAGAGGAACCCGGACGCGCCCGCGCGCATCGCCGGGCCCACGTCCCCGCGATCGCTCACCGACGTCAGCACGACGATCCTGGTCGTGGTGCCGGACAGCCGCTCCAGCGTGCCGAGCCCGTCGAGCACCGGCATCTTCAGATCCAGCAGCAGCACGTCGGGGGCCAGCTCCGCGACCAGCCCGACTGCCTGCTCGCCGTCGCCGGCCTCGCCGACGACCGTGATGTCGTCCTGCAGGTCGAGGAACGTCCGCAGCCCCTGCCGCACCACTGGGTGATCGTCGGCGATCAGCACCCGGATCAAACGCCCACCTCCACGCGTACCGTCGTCCCCTGGCCGGGGGCCGACTCGACGGTCAGCGCGCCTCCGACCGACTCGGCTCTGTCCCGCATCGACACCAGCCCGAGCCCGCGCGACTCCGCCTGCTCGAACCCGCTGCCGTCGTCGCTGACGGTCAGCGCCAGCTTGCCGTCCTCATAAGCCAGCCGTACGAGGACGCGGCCGGCTCCGGAGTGTCTGAGCGCGTTGTGCAGCGCCTCCTGGGCCACCCGCAAAACCGCCACCTCGACCGCCGGATCCAGCGGCGGCAGCTCAGCGCACTCGAACACGACCAGGGACGGATGGAGCCGGTCGAGCATGCGTACGTGCTTGCGCAGCGTCTCGGACAACCCGTGCCGGTCGAGCTCGGCCGGGCGCAGCTCCACGATCACGGCGCGCAGCTCCGACAGGGCCTCGCCGGCCAGGCGCTGGACACGTTCGATCTCGACGGCCGCCTTGCCTGGGTCCTGCGTCAACATCGCGCCCGCGGCCTGGGCGGTGAGCCGGAGCGAGAAGAGCTTCTGCGTGACGGCGTCGTGCAGCTCCCTGGCCACCCGGTTGCGTTCCTCCAGCATGGCCAGCTCACGGCCCCGCTCGTAGAGCCTGGCGTTGGTCAGCGCGATGGCGGCGTGCGCGGCGAACAACGTGAGCAGGTCCTGGTCCTCCTGCGTGAAGCCGCCTCCGGGCGTGCGCTTGTTGGCCAGGAAGATGATGCCGAGCACCTGCTCGCTGTCGCGGATGGGGACGCCGAGGAAGTCCTTCATCACCGGATGCGCCTTCGGCCACCACTCGAACCTGGGGTCCTCGCGCAGGTCAGGCAGCCTGACGGGGGCTCCTTCGCGGAGCATCGCGCCGAGCATGCCATGCTGCCTGGGCAGCGGCCCGATGGCGTCCCACTGCTTGTCAGTGATGCCCTCGGCGACGAACTCGGCGAACGACCCGTCCTCGTCGGGCACGCCGAGCGCGGCGTAACGGGCGTCGAGCAGCCGCTGCGCCGAGCGTACGATGACCTGCAGCACCTCGCGGACCGACAGATGGCGGGTGACCGCGAGCACCGCGGAGCTCACCGCCTGCAAGATCTCGTCTCGGTCGGCCGTCACGGGACCACTCTATGGCCAGGGGGCCAGGGTCTTAGGACGATGTGCCCAGGCCCGGACCGGTCCTCAGCCCGATGTCAGGCGGCCGTCGCGTTCTTAGCGTCAAAGCATGACGAACACCGCACTCATCACCGGCGCCTCCCGCGGCCTCGGCCTCGCGCTGGCGCGCTCACTGGCAGCCTCCGGCTGGAACCTCGTCCTCACCGCCCGCGGGGCTGACGACCTGGAGCGGGTCGCCGCCGAGCTGGGCGCCACCGCGATCCCGGGTGACGTGGCCGACCCTGCGCACGTCGAGCGGCTGGCCCGGGCGGCCCCGGAGCTGGACCTGCTGGTCAACAACGCCAGCGACCTGGGCGTGACGCCGCTGCCGCCGCTGGCGGCATACCCGCTGGAGGCGTTCAGCGCACTGCTGGAGACGAACGTGACCGCTCCTCTCGCCCTCATCCAGGCCACGCTGCCGGCGCTGCGCGCTTCGTCCCACGGCGCCATCGTGAACGTCACCTCGGACGCCGCCACCGGCGCGTACGAGGGCTGGGGCGGCTACGGCGCGAGCAAGGCCGCCCTGGAGCAGCTGTCGAACGTGCTGGCCGCCGAAGAGCCTTCCGTGCGCGTCTGGTGGGTGGACCCCGGCGAGATGAACACCCGCATGCTGGCCGCCGCGGTGGGCGCCGAGGAGGCGGCCGCCGCGTCCGACCCGGCCAAGGTGGCCGCCGCGCTGCATGACCTGGTGAGCTCCCGGCCGGCCGGCGGAAAAGTGAGCCTGCAATGACCACGCCGGCACTCGACTTCGTGCTGCCGCCCGGCCTGTCGGCCCACGAGCCGCCCGAGGCCAGGGGGATGTCCAGGGACGCGGTTCGGCTGATGGTCTCGCGGGGCGACCTGGAGCCCGAGCACCGCCGGTTCGCGGAGCTGCCGGGGCTGCTCGACCCCGGGGACCTGATCGTGGTGAACAACTCGGCCACGCTGCCCGCCGCCGTCCGGCTGGACCGGCTGGCGGTGCACTTCTCCACCGCGCGCGAGGACGGCACGTGGCTCGTCGAGTTGCGCCGGCGTACCACGAAGTCGTCCGAGCCGTACGGCGGGGGCGAGGCCGGTGAGTGGCTGCCGCTGCCGGGGCGGGCCACGCTGCGGCTGATCGAGCGGGAGACGCCGCGGTTGTGGCGGGCGGAGCTGGATCGGGACGTGGAGGTCTACCTGCGTGCGCACGGGGTGCCGATCCGCTACTCCTACGTGGACCGCGACTGGCCGATCGACGCCTATCAGACCGTGTTCGCGACCGTGCCGGGCAGCGCGGAGATGCCGAGCGCGGCGCGGCCGTTCACCGCCGATCTCGTGACGGCGCTGGTGGCGCGCGGCGTCGGGATCGCACCGATCACGCTGCACACGGGGGTCGCCTCGCCGGAGAAGGACGAGCCGCCGTACGCGGAGCGGTACGAGGTGCCGGCCTCGACCGCGCGGCTGGTGAACCTGGCCCACCAGAACGGGAACCGGGTCGTGGCGGCGGGCACGACGGTCGTACGAGCTCTGGAGACGGCCGTGGACGCGGACGGGCAAGTGGCCGCTTCCGCGGGCTGGACCAGGCACGTCGTCACCCCAGAGCGGGGCGTACGGGCCGTCACGGGGCTGATCACCGGTCTGCACGAGCCGCGCTCCAGCCACCTGCTGATGCTGACCGCGGTGGCGGGCGAGAAGGCGCTGGCGCGGGCGTACGAGGAGGCGCTACGGGAGGGGTATCTGTGGCACGAGTTCGGCGACACACACTTGATACTGAAGAAATAGGCTTTACATAGATTTTGCCATTGTGATAGGAACAGCCGACATTTACGGGGGCTTGGCGTTGTACGTCCCCGTGCCCAATTCCTCACCGGAGACGTTGATGCGCAACTCCCTTCCTAAGGTCGCCACGCTGGCAGTGCTGGCCGGCGCCCTGCTCATCCCGGCTGTTCCCGCTTCCGCCGCCACCACGACCACCACCACCACGACCGCGACCAAGGCCGCCGATCCGTACTCCGCCTTCGCGGTCAAGGTGTCGGCGCCGAAGACGGTCAAGGCCGGCGGGAAGATCAAGTACACCATCGTCGCCACCAACAAGGGCCCGCACTACGCGGACTCGTGGTTCCTCGGCGGCGAGTTCCCCAAGGGCATCGACGTGAAGAAGGTCCGTTACATCTCGAATCACTCCGAGATGAGGTGTGGGCTCGCGTCGGCCCGTGTGTTCTACTGCCCGGCGACCGAAGTCATCGAGGTGGGTGACTCGGTCAGCATCACCTTCTATGCGACGTTGAAGAAGAGCGCCAAGGGCACCCAGACGGCGAACGTCGGCATCGTGACCTACAACGTCGACCAGGGCATGGAAGACATGAGCAAGGAGGAGCTGGACCGGCTCGGCGTCCCCGGCTTCGGCTTCAACAAGAAGGTCAAGACCAAGGTCGTTCGCTGACCCGTGCCCGGCCCGAATGGCGTACCTGCTGCGCGACCATCGGGCCGGGCCCAGTACCGTGACTGGATGTGGACCAGCAGCGCACCCTCCTGATCACCCTGACCGGCCCCGACCGTCCCGGTGTCACGTCGCGTCTCTTCTCCGTCCTTTCCGGCTTCCCCGTGACGGTCTCGGACATCGAGCAGGTCGTCATACGGAGCCGGCTCACGCTCGGCGTGCTCGTCACGTACGCGGGCGGCCCGTCGACCGGCACCGGCACCACACTCGGAGCCATGTGGACCGCCGTCGAGCGGGTGGCAGAGGACCTCGGCATGGAGGTCGAGCTCTCCACCGGATCCCAGGCCAAGGAGCAGCGCCGCCGCGGCCGCCTGTCGGTCAGCGTGCTCGGCGCCACGCTCCAGCCCGCCGCGATCGCGGGCATCGCCGGGCGCATCGCCGCCGCCGGCGCGAACATCGACCGCATCGAACGTCTCGCCCAGTGGCCCGTCACCTGCATCGAACTGTCCGTCTCGGGGGCCGACCCCGACGCCCTGCGGGTGGAGCTGGCCGCCGAGGCCGCCGCCCAGGAAGTGGACGTGGCCGTGCAGCGCACGGGCCTGTCCCGGCGAGCCAAGCGGCTGATCGTCATGGACGTCGACTCGACGCTCATCCAGGGTGAGGTCATCGAGCTGCTGGCGGCGCACGCCGGCTGCCTGGACGAGGTCGCCAGAGTGACCGAGCAGGCCATGCGCGGCGAGCTGGACTTCGCCGAGTCGCTGCGCAAGCGGGTCGCGTTGCTGGAGGGGCTGCCCGCCGAGGTCTTCGAGCACGTGCGCAAGGAGGTCGTGCTCACGCCCGGCGCCCGTACGCTGGTGCGGACTCTGAAGCGCCTCGACTTCCGCTTCGCCATCGTCAGCGGCGGCTTCACCCAAATCACCGACGGACTGGTCGATGAGCTGGGCATCGACTACTCCGCCGCGAACGTCCTGGAGGTCGTGGACGGGCGCCTGACCGGCAGGGTCGTCGGCGAGATCGTCGACCGGCCGGGCAAGGCCCGGGCACTGGAGCGCTTCGCGCGCGAGGCCCACCTGCCGATCTCCCAGACCGTGGCCATCGGCGACGGGGCCAACGACCTGGACATGATCGCGGCGGCCGGGCTGGGGATCGCGTTCAACGCCAAGCCGGTCGTACGGCAGGCCGCGGACACCGCGGTCAACACGCCGTACCTGGACTCGATCCTCTACCTGCTGGGGATCTCGCGGGACGAGGTGGAGGCGGCGGACGCCGAGGACGGCGCGCTCACGGCCGGCTAGCTGTCGGCTGGTTCTGCCGGCTGGCAATTGGCTGGTTCTGCCGGCTGGCCCGCGGCTGGTTCTTGGCCAGCCCGCGGCTTGTTTGCGCTAGCCCACCTTCGGGTCCCAGCGCGCCATGAGCCGGCCCTCCCCCGGGTACAGGTCCGCCCACGCCGACTCCACCCGGATCACCGCGAACGCCCCCGGCCGGAACACGTAGTCGCCTCCGGCCAGGCCCAAGGCCAGCTCGTGCACCCCGGGATTGTGGCCGCACAACACCACGGTGCCCAGCTCGGGATCCGACCGGCGGACCAGCTCCAGGAGCTCCTCCGGGTACGCCTCGTAAATGTCGCGCTCGTAGCTGATCTCCGCCTCGGGGAAGGCGATCTCGGCGGTGCGCTTGGTCCTGAGCGCCGGCGAGCAGAGCACCACGTCCGGTTCCAGCCCGGCCGCCCGGATCTCGTCACCCGCCCGCTTGGCGTCCCGCTCCCCGCGGTCGGTCAACGGCCGCTCCCGGTCCGCCAGGCCGGGGATTTGGGCTGCTTTCGCATGCCGCAGCACGATCAACGTCCGCACCGGATCACCCTGTCCTCGAAGCCCAGATGGCCAATGCGACAACCACGGCCAGGATGACGAGCATGGCCAGCAGAATGAGGCCCAGGGTCTTTCCGCCGCTGGGCTGCTTGTCATCTTCCACGCGCTCAGTTTCCCACCAAGGGGCCTCAGTGCCACGTCCGCCCACCGGACTGGCCTTCCGGCCGACCGGTGACCGATGGCCGAGGCCGATGGCCTGATGGCCTTCGTGCACAGCACCGCGTACTCGGGCGCCTTCGTCGCGCGCCGTGCTCTGCGCCGCGCCGTACGCCTAACGCTAACGCCGTGCACTTTGCGCCGTGCCGTGCGCCTTGCGCGACATGGCGGCCGGCCACCGGCGAGCAGCCGTCGAGAGCCGAGGGAGCTGAGGGAACCAAGCGCCCCGCGACGCGAAACACCCGCCCCCCACGAAGGGAGAGCGGGTGTCTCAGAGCGTGGAGCGGTGCTACGACGCGACCGGCTCGTGCTCGCGATTGTTGTCGTTGGCCGGCTCGCTGGTCGCCGACCGCCGCTTGGACACCACGATGGCGACGACCACCACGGCCACCGCCACCACAGTGATGACGATCCGCAGGACCGGGTTGCCCGCGTACAGCACCACCGCGGGCGCGACCAGCAGCGCCACCAGGTTCATCACCTTGATGAGCGGGTTGATGGCAGGCCCGGCCGTGTCCTTGAAGGGGTCGCCGACCGTGTCGCCGATGACCGTCGCGGCGTGCGCCTCCGACCCCTTGCCGCCGTGGTGCCCGTCCTCGACCAGCTTCTTGGCGTTGTCCCAGGCCCCACCGGAGTTCGCCAGGAACACCGCCATCAGCGTGCCACAGGCGATGGCCCCCGCCAGGAACGCGCCCAGCGGCGCGTACCCGAGAGCGAAGCCGACCGCGATCGGCGTCATGACGGCGAGCAAACCAGGCGTGGCCAGCTCACGGAGCGAGTCGCGGGTGCAGATGTCGACGACGCGCCCGTAATCCGGCTTCTCCGTGCCGTCCATGATGCCGGGCTTGCTGCGGAACTGCTCTCGCACCTCGAAGACGACCCGCATCGCGGCCCGTCCGACCGCCATGATCGCCAAGCCGGAGAACAGGAACACGACCGCGGCACCGATGATCAGCCCGACGAGGACGTTCGGGTTGTCGATGCCGAGGCTGAAGTTCTGGAAGATGCCCAGCGCATCCTTGATTCCCGCGTCCGCCTTGGCCAACTCGCTCTCCACGGCGGTGCGGAAGGCGCCGAACAACGCGGTCGCCGCCAACACGGCCGTAGCGATCGCGATGCCCTTGGTGATCGCCTTGGTGGTGTTGCCGACGGCGTCGAGGCTGGTGAGCACGCGGGCGCCCTCGCCGTCGATGTCACCGGACATTTCGGCGATGCCCTGGGCGTTGTCGGAGACCGGGCCGAAGGTGTCCATGGACACGATGACGCCGACCGTGGTCAGCAGGCCGGTGCCGGCCAGGGCCACCGCGAACAGCGCGAGCGTCACATTGCCGAAGCCCAGCAGGAACGCGCCGTAGACCGCGCCGGCGATGATCAGCGCGGAGTAGACGGCCGACTCCAGGCCGACGCTGATGCCGGCCAGGATGACGGTGGCGGCGCCGGTGCGCGAGCTCTCGCCGATCTCCCGTACGGGACGCCGGGTGGTCTCGGTGAAGTAGCCGGTCAGCAGCTGGATGGCGCTGGCCAGCACGAGGCCGATGAGGACGGCGCCGATGGCGATGAGCCGCGGGTCGGCGTCGGACTGGATGACCGAGCCAGTCAGGCCGCTGAAGTCGGCGGGCAGGTACCAGAAGGCCGCCGCGGTGACCAACACGGCCGAGATCGCGGCCGAGATGAAGAAGCTGCGGTTGATCGCGGCCATGCCGTTGCGGTCACCGTCGCGCATCCGGGTGACGAAGATGCCGATGATCGCCGTGATGACGCCGATCATCGGGACGATCAGGGGGAAGATCAGCCCCTGCTCGCCGAAGGCCGCCTTGCCGAGGATGAGGCTGGCGACCAGCATGACCGCGTACGACTCGAACAGGTCGGCCGCCATGCCGGCGCAGTCGCCGACGTTGTCGCCCACGTTGTCGGCGATGGTGGCGGCGTTACGCGGGTCGTCTTCGGGGATGCCCTGCTCGACCTTGCCGACCAGGTCGGCGCCGACGTCGGCGGCCTTGGTGAAGATGCCGCCGCCGACTCGCATGAACATCGCGAGCAGCGCCGCCCCGAACCCGAATCCTTCGAGCACGCCGGGCGCGTCGCCCTGGTAGATGAAGACGACCACGGCCGCGCCCAGCAGGCCGAGGCCCACGGTGAACATTCCGGCCACGCCGCCGGTGCGGAACGCGATGCGCATGGCGCGCTTCTCGCCCGAGTCTTTGGCCGCGGCGGCGACGCGGACGTTCCCGCGCACGGCCAGCCACATGCCTATGAACCCGGTCAGCGCCGAGAACACCGCCCCGACCACGAAGAAGATCGACCGCCCGATGCGGACGTCCATCTCCCCGGGTAGCAGGAGCAGCAGGAAGGGAATTATGACGACGAAGATCGCCAACGTGCGGAACTGGCGCGCCAGATAAGCTGCCGCGCCTTCTTGTACGGCACGGGCGATGTTCTGCATGCGTTCAGTGCCCTGGCCGGCGGACAGCACTTCGCGCACCAGGCCGCCGGCGACGGCTAGTGCGATCAGTGCGACCGCGGCGACCACGATCACGATGGTGAGATTGTTTGCGCTCAGGGCCAGATTGGACGCTGGCTCCAGTGCCAGCATGTGCCTGCTCATCGTTCTCCTCGGCAAGACCGGTCGTCCTGCCCGGGCGGTGCCTCCCGGCTACCTCGGCGGGTGTTGCGGCACCATCCGGGTTGTGGGTGCCGCTTCCGGTTGAATCCGCGTTCCGCCGGATCACCTTGGCCGGTGCCGGGAGTCTACGCAGGCAGTGAACGGATATGAAGGCTCCGAAGGTCACTAATTGTGCACGCGTCCAGTAATCCCCTGCCCGTGCCCTGGTTTGCACCCTGACAACCGAAATTTCCCCCTGTTTACGGTCATGACAAGGCCATGATGTGGACATCCGAAACCCGGTGTCGGAAAGCGCGTACAAGCAAGGCGTGACCGTGGACGATCCGAAGTCCTCGGTCACGCCTTGATGGAGACGAAGCCCACGGCCCACGCCTGTACTGAGGCGATGGTGCCCGTGGCGCCGTAAGGGCGGCCCGCCACTGAACGGGTCAGAAGCGTCTCCCTGGACAGGCCTCAGCCCCGTGCGGCGGGTGGCGCCGGGCTGGGCCACCGTAAAGAAAGGAAGGGAGAACTATGAAGTAGGGATGCCTGCGGCGGGCCAGCTCATGCGGATGTCAGTGCCCTTGGGGGTGGGAAAGACCTCCACGTCGTCGGCGAGTCCCGAGATGACGGCGAGACCGAAACCCGTCATGAACGAGTCGGAGAGCATCCCCAGGTCGAGAGGCTTCTCCTGCTGGACCTCATCGCTGGGGGCATGATCGCTGACCGTGACCTCGAAGCGCCCGGCGTCGTCACGCAGCTCGATGCGAATGGGCTCGCCCGGACAGTGAGCGCGGTGCGCCTCCACTGCCCGGGAGCACGCCTCACCCACGGCGAGCCTGACCTCGTCCAGCAGGGACTCCTCCACGCCGGTGCGGCGCGCTATCGCCGTGGCGACCAATCGTGCGGTCCGCACATGCGCGGGAAGGGCGCTGAACGTCAGCTCGACGGTAGCCATGCTACTTGTCTTTGCCGTGAGCTTCCTTGGCCTCGTCGACCGAAGCGTAGATCCCGAAGACCTTGGTCAGACCGGTGATCCGGAAGATCTTGAGGATGCGCTCCTGCGTGCAGACCAGCTCGAGGGAGCCATCGTGCGCGCGTACCCGCTTGAGCCCTCCGACCAGGACGCCGAGACCCGTGGAGTCGAGGAAGTCGACCTTCTCCATGTTGACGAGAAGGTGGAAGTTACCCTTGTTCACCAGGTCGATCAGAAGCTCACGCAATCTCGGCGCGGTGTAGACATCGATCTCACCCTCGACCTCGACGATGGTGAGTCGGTCCTCGTTGTGGTGATCCAACTTCAGATCCACAGATCCTCCAGCGCCTCGCCTGCGAAAGTACTCTTGCCGGCCTGGCAATCTGGAGTCTGGCCCCAGACTGTCCGACCTTGACGCGTGGGCATTCAACCACGCGTCTGGCTTGTGTCTATACGAAATCACGATTCCCGGCGACTTTGCCCATCGATGCAAGACTGGAAACAGTGACTTCCTCGGCATCCTCCCCACAACGCGCAGGTCCACTCCTCCGCCACCTGCTCAGTGTTCCCGCACGTCATGAGCGTGTCACCCATGTGGAGCATGTTCCAGCACGTCAGGCGGGTCAAGCCCGATGGCCCAAATGGACGCCAGAAGTACTTGTTACGCGCTTGGCGAACCGCGAGGTAACAGGACTCTGGCCTCACCAATACGAGGCCGCCGACCTGGCATTTCGTGGCCGAAACGTGATCATCTCCACAGGGACGGCTTCGGGGAAGTCGCTGGCGTACCTCACTCCCGCGGTCGCCTCATGTCTCGACGGCGGCACGGTGCTCTACCTGACGCCGACCAAGGCCCTGGCCGCCGACCAGCTGCGCGGGCTGCGTGAGCTGCGCATCACGCAGGTGCGCGCCGCCTGCTTCGACGGCGACACGCCGTTCGAGGAGCGGACGTGGGTACGCCAACACGCCAACTATGTCCTGACAAATCCAGACATGCTCCATCGGGGGATTCTGCCGCGCCACGCCCAGTGGTCCGCGTTCTTCCGCCGGCTCCGCCTGATCGTCGTGGACGAGTGCCACGGCTACCGCGGCGTCTTCGGCTCCCACGTCGCCCAAATCCTGCGCCGCCTGCGCCGGGTCTGCGCCCGGTACGGGTCGCGTCCCACCTTCCTGCTCGCCTCGGCGACGGCCAGCGAGCCCGGGACGTTCGCGATGAGGCTGACGGGGCTTGAGATGGACGAGGTGACCGTGGACGCCTCTCCCAAGGGGTCTACCACCATCGCGCTTTGGGAGCCGCCCCTGACGGAGCTACGGGGCGAGGGAGGGGCTCCTGTGCGGCGTACGGCGACGGCGGAGGCAGCGGATCTGCTGGCGGACCTCGTCCTGGCGGACATCCGCACGCTCGCCTTTGTCCGCTCCCGGCGCGGCGCGGAGACAGTCGCCCTGTCGGCCCGCGCCAAACTGGCCGACGTCGCCTTCTCCACCCCCTTCACCGGTACGGGCGCATCCCCTGTGCTCCCT
>NZ_VCKY01000274.1 GCF_005889735.1 Nonomuraea turkmeniaca | reverse complement strand
ACCCTCCGCTGCCCGTCGCCCGCCCGGCCGCCTGCGCGCCACCCGGCGCGGCCGCCGCTCGCCGCCCGGCTGCCCATCCACCCGGCCGCCGCTTGCCGACCGCGCCGGCAACGCCGCCCAGCTCGCCGCCCCTCCCGCTGGCGCCCGCGCCCGCGAAGGGAAGTGTCTCCTCACCTACACCTGGCCCACCGGGGATAAGGGGTCCGGGTTACGTCCACAGACACCCCCAACACCAGCCGCGCCCACGCTCGGCAGGGCTTACGACACAGTTAATTAACACTACTGGATGTTTTTATGCGTATGATCGGGAAAGCGGTGAGCCACTCCCGGCGCCCGCGCTAGCCCCCTTGTCCCCAAGAGGACCCATGATCAACGCCCTCACACATTCACTCATCCATCTGGAGGAACGCCACGACCGCGACGGCTGGGAGCGGCCGCCGGCCTTGTACCTCCTGACTCCGGCGCCGAGCGACAACCGGTACGAGGCACGCCCGGTGCCGGTGGAGTCGTGGCATCTGCGCGGCACGGTCTATGACAGTGTCCGCACGTACCGGCAGGTCATAGCTGCCGCCTACTACGACAGGCCGGCGCCGGCGCCCAGGCTGGTTGCTGTCGCGATCGTCGTTGAGGACTATGTGAAGCTGCCCGGCCACCCGGAGAGGCAGCGTGCCCGCATCGCCGCCGCTGGGCGCCCCTCCGGGGAGTTCGCGTACGTCCTGCGGCCGGCGACGGCATCTCAGATCGAGATGTTCGGCGGCGACAAGGCTGGGCGCAGCCAGGTTCTGGAGCATGAGCTGTCACGCATGGCCGCGCTGCTCAGCGGCGTGCAGCAGCCCTTGCTCGACCCGTACCTGCCGTAGCGGCAGAGCTGGTCGGCCGAGCCAAGCCGTTCACACCCACGCCCGGATCCAATCAGCCCTCGTCCGCCCGGCTCACGCCGGGCGGGCCTACGCGAGGAGAACCATGGACTCTCAGCCCGACAAAAGCCTGCGCAGCCTCCTGAACGGTGAGCTGCTCATACGTTTTCACGCCGCCGTGGGCCGCCTGCTCGACCATCAACAGCAGACCGAGTCCAAGCACGCCTGCCTGCACGACGCCGATCCATGGGCACGCAGCGCCGACTGCCCGCTCCGTCAGGAGGTTGCCGACCTTCACGCGGAGATCGCCACCCGCGGCGACATGATCGTCCTCGACGCGGCCACCCCCATCCCGGGCTTCGCTTCCGCCAAGGTGCCGGGCGGCGAGGTCGGTATCGACCTGGGCACGCGCGAAGTCGTCCTCATCCAGCACGTTGATGGCATACCGCGCCGCATCCGCTGGATTTGGGAGGACGCTCTCGTAGCCGGCGAAGTCCTCATGACTGCCGCGATCGCAGCTCGTAACCAGCCCGATCCCGCTCAGGTGGAGAAGCTCGCCGTCATGATGCATGACTTCGGCGACAGCGACCTCGTGGCACTGGCCCGGCACTTGATCGCGTCCGGCGTCCAGTTGCCCGACGCCTCCTGACTTCGCCCACCGCCCGCTCTGCCCGTCCGCACGCGCGGGGCAGGCAGTCGCACTGGAGACAACACCGTGATCGTCAAGCTCTCCCCAGCCTTCGAGATCCGCGCCGCTCTGGCCACCTGGCGGGAGCGGGCCGCAGCTGCTCGCGAGGCCACCGTGACCGGCCATGGGCAGGAATGGCTTCCCTGGTACGGCGTGGCCCACGTTCAGCCGGACCCGAGTCCGCCGTCCATCATCGGCGAAATCTCGCAAGGCCCGGGAACCGAACCGGCCGTCAAGAATCCTGGCCAGGCCCTGGTCGCCCACCATCGGTACGTCCACGACCGCGAGGAGGCGTGGTACGAGTCCATGTTCATCGCAGGCCCGCTCGATGCCCGGCTGGCGCTGTGGATCGTCCTCACTGGCCCCGACCTGGCCGACCCCATCACCGCCCTGCTGGAACCCATCGCTGACGCCATGGAGGACCACGACGCCTCCGAGCAGTACGCCGGGCCCGGGCTGACGGGGCCGGACCGTAGGCGCGTCGTGGTCGATGACCGCGGCCGGGTCCGCCATGACTGGACCGCCGCTCTGGCCCTGGCCCGCCGGCTCAGCATGCCCGCTTCCGCGCTTAACGACCCGCAAGGCACGGCCGAACCGCGAGCCTGCAACGGCCTCTGCGTCACGATCGCCGACGTCGGCACCGCCAGCGACATCGGCCACGTCCCAGACCTCGCGACCTTCCCGCATCCGGGCTGTGAGCGGCATGCCGCAGGTGCCGGCCGGGTACCGCGTTCCTGCCCGCCGAGCTGACGGCCTGACGGAATCCCGCTGGCAGCGGCCCAGCTCCTTCGTGATGGCGGGGCCGCTGCCGTCGGCGTTTCGTTATGGCTGGACGACGCCGTAGTCCGTGGCGGCCATGGCGATCAGGTCGCCTCGAGGCGTGAACGGGACGGCGTCGCCGTCGAACATCGGGGGCAGCTCGACGGCCTCCTTCACGATCACACTGCGGTAACGGGAGCCGTTGAGCAGGCTGGAGGCGTCTCCGCCTGCGGCGGCGAAGTCCGGCTGGGAGCTGGAGAACAGCGGGATCTGGGCAACTAGCCAGATGACGCGGTCTTCGTCCGCGGGGGTGACCGTCTTGTTCAGAGGTGCCCAGCGCCAGCCGCCGAAGGTGTACAGGTTGGCCTTGTGGTCGCTCTTGGCGACCAGCTCCGGGATGCCGCCCACGTACACGCCCAGCCGGGACTCCGTGAACGCGTCACCGATGGCCGGGTTGGCGACGGCGACGCCGACGCTGGCGATGCTGGCACCGGCGGGCAGAACGGCAGAGACGCCGAACAGGGCAGCGGCCACGCGGGCCGTCCGGGTGATGTACGGCGGGAGCACGGTGGCGCACGTGTACCCGTGCAGGTCCAGTTCACTGAGGCGCGGCGCCGCAGCAGGAGGCTCCGGCTCGACGGACTGGCATCCGCAGGTGACGGTGATGGTCACCGGCTCTGTGGTACAGGTCTGATCGACGTTGATGCTGGTCATGTGCCCCCCGGGTTGTTCGAGCGCCAGTCAGCCCTCACGAGCCGGACTAGTTCACGTGTTCGATTTGCTGGGTGACCGTAGCGTCGCCGGTCGCTCCCGGCCAGCCGGGCTATGGCGGTCGGCAGTGCCCGGGACCGCATGGCCGGCCCGGGCACGCTAGGGTGACTCATGTGACCGAGCGGCTTCGGCGAGCTATCAGCGCCGGGCGGGAGTAACAAGCAGGACTACAGTCCTCTCCCGCACCGGCGTGACGTGCTGTCCACACTCCCGCTCGCCGCATTCGAGGCCACCATGCCCACGCCTTCGCCGTCCTCGTCGTCTTCGCCGTCACCTCCACCGCTCGGCCGTACCGCGGTCCGTCCAGCCTGGCAGACCCTGCCCGAGCCCGTTCGCCACGCGGTCGCCGAGCAGCTGCCCGCGCCGATCGCGTCCGTCGCCGACCAGGGCGGCGGATTCACCCCCGGCATCGCCGCCCAGCTCCGCCTGGCCGACGGCACCGCCGTGTTCGTCAAGGCGGTCCCCGCCACGCACCCGCTGGCCGAGGTCTACCGGCACGAAGGCCATACCGCCGCCCGCCTGCCGCTGGCTACCCCGGCGCCGCGCCTGCGCTGGACCGCGACGACCGGCGCATGGGTGGTGCTCGTCTTCGACAATGTCGACGGCCGCCACCCCGACCTGACGCCCGGCTCCGCCGATATCAGCCGGGTCGTGAACGCCGTCGCCGCGATGAGCGAGGCCCTGACTCCGTGCCCGATCCTCGATGTGGAGCCCTCCTCCACCGCCCGGGGCGACTGGCTGCACGGCTGGGACCTCATCGCCGGCCAGGTGCCCGCCGACCTGGGCGCGTGGGAGCGCCGGCACCTGAACGACCTGATCAAGGCGGAGACGCTCTGGCGGGCGCACGCCAACGGCTCCACACTGGTGCACGGCGACATCCGCCCCGACAACCTGCTCGTCACCGTCGACGGCACCGTCGCCGTGGTGGACTGGGCTCGCGCCTCCCGCGGAGCGTCCTGGCAGGACGTGGCCGACCTCGTACCACACCTGATCATGGCCGGGCACACTCCCGCCGCCGCCGAGTCGTGCCTCGCCGAGACACCCGCGTGGCAGAAGACCGGCGTCGAGGTCCTCACCAGCTACGCGGTCGCATACGCCGGCTACTGGACCGGGATGAGCCGCCAACCGGCTCCCGAGGGCGTGCCCCACCTGCGTTCCTATCAGCGTCACGCCGCCACGGCCGCGATCGCCTGGGTCCGCCATCGTGCCGACGCGACCTCACCGGTCGCTTGACCCGTCCGCTGGCCCGCGTCATGACCATCCGCGAGATGAACCTCTACCGCCGCTACTTCGACCTGGTCGCCGCCGGCCGAAAAACCATCGAGGTCCGCGTCCAGTACCCCAACCTGCGCAACCTCAAGGCCGGTGATCACATCCGGTTCGTCTGCGGCCGCGACGACGCCCTCACCCGCGTCAAGCGGGTGGCCCGCTACACCAGCTTCGAGGAGATGCTCGACGCCGAAGGCGCGGCCAACGTCAACCCCGACAGCCCCCGAGAACAGCAGCTGGCCAACATCCGCCGCATCTACGGCCCCGAGAAGGAGGCGCTCGGCGTGCTGGCCATCGAGATCGAACTCCTCCGGCCCGCCACCGCATAACCCCAGCACACCCCGGAACGGATCAGGGTGTGCGCCGAGCGGGCCCCGACCGCGTCCAGGGGGTGCCCGAAGGTGGGCTCCAAACGTTGACAACAGGCGCACGACGAACCGGGGCTACCGGTCGCGCAGGTCCGCCGGGAAGAGGGCTTCGGGAGTCCGAGAGCCGAGACTGCGGATCGGCGAGCGGAGTGCGCTCAGCCTGCGCGGAGACGTAAGCGGCGTTATCGTCTACGCTCCCTCTCCCCCTTGTGGAGAGGTCCCCGGATGCCTTCGTTTCTTCCCTGGCTCGTGTTGGTGCTCAGCTTGGTCGCCCTGGCCGTGTCCAACGTGTACCACCGCCGGTCTCGTCAGCACGCGCTCGACGCCAGCGCGGCAGCGATGGCCGCGTTCTCGTACGAGAAGCTCGCTATGGGCGCGGCCGTGGCCGCGGAGGAGAGCGTCCGGTTCGCCGGTGCGCAAGCGCGCAACGCCAGGCAGCCGGCCGCGCCGGCGGCCGATGCTCTGCTGCGGAAGCAGGGCCGGGCGAAAGCTGGGGCAACGACCGGGTTCATTCAGCACGGCCCGGGCGAGTTCTGCGCCGTGCTCGCTCGTGAAGGCGAAGCTCTGGTGGTGGCCGATGGGCAGGGTTCGGTGCCGGCGTCAAGCTCGGAGACGTCGGGGCGGTGCGCGAACTGCGGCCGCGCCGGGACCGTGTACGAGGTTCCGCCGCTGGGTGCCGACGCGGCCGCCTCGACGGAGGCGTTCACTCGCTGGCTGCGCGCCGTCCTCGGTCACGCCGATGAGGTCGGCGAACCGTACGCAGCCGCCCACCAGCAACTCCTGGACATGCACGGCCGCGTTGAGATGGTGGTGATGGGTGAGGTGCTGGGATCGCCGCCGACGCGGGCGCAGCAGTGCAAGGAGTGTGGCGGAGACGGGTGGCCGTGCCCGACCTTGCGCGTCGTCGCTGGAGCGTATCGATCCGCGTGGCCGCGCTGGGATGAGCGGTGGGCGGCTTGAAGCACTACCTCAAACGTGACGCGGATGGCGAGATCGACTGGTTTGCCCATGAGAATTCGTGGGCGTTCTCCAACGGCCCTGAGTGTCTGCGCTGCAAGGACATGTGGTGTCGGTGGTGTCATCCGGATCGGGTGGATGAGGAATGTCCCGGCTGGCGCCCTGCGTACGTGCCAAGGCGTGTGCGGCGGGCGAGGCGGGGCTATCATCTCCGGGCCCGCCTTCGGCGCCGCCGTCAACGCCGGAGGCCGACGTGACGTCAAGCCGGAGGACCGGCAGGAGCCGCATCCTCTGGGCGCCGCCGGGCACCCCGCTGAGCGACGAGGCGGCCTGGTGCGGCCTCGGTATCGCTGATGATGCACGGATCGAGTACTGGCCGGTCGACGCCGGCGCTGAGCCGCCGGTCAGGAAGTGGTTGCCGGCCATCATGACGACGTGGGTCCTCCATGGTGGTGTGTGCGTCGTACGCTGCCTCGAGGACGAGCGGCCACGGCCTGAGCGGCGCCGGGTCAACGTCATGTACCGGCGGCGGGTTCTGCGCCGCATGCGCCGCCGCAGGAGGGCGTGATGTCCGGTGACGCCTTCCACGTCCTGCTCACCAGCGTGATGGGGCTGCTTGTGGACGACGCCGCGGCGGCCGCCGGCCGGGCGATCATGGGGCGGCTGCACGACCACCCGGTGCTGCAGGAGGTACGTGCGCGCCGCGACGTCGCCTGCTTGTCGTGGCCCGACATGGTCGGCGAGGCGGTCGAGCAGGTCATCACCGCGGAGCAGGCGCAGTCCCTGCGCGCCTACTTCGAGGGCCTGCGCAGGCAGCACCCCGCCGCGGCGCTGCCGAGCCTTGAGCCGGTCGCGCCCGGTGAGCGGTGGGCGACCGTGTACGGGGTGCGGCTTGTCATCGAGGATCGGCGTCCCCTGATCGCCGAACAGCATGGCAGCGGCGGCGCCGGAAGCTTGCGGGAGATCGCAGCGTGGATGCTGCCTGCTGGCACCGCGCGGCATCGGCACACCTACGTGTACCTGCCGCGACTGACGGTCGGCGACCTGCTTCCGAGAGCGCGCGCGGAGATCGCGGAAGCGTTGGATGCGCCGCACTTCGTGTGCGTGCTCGAAGCCGGTGACCTGCCGCCGCACGCGGTACCTCCCGAGCTGCGCCGTCACGGGGGGAGGCTCGTGTACGGCTTCACCGCACGGGCGATCCCTGGCAGGACGCCGTCCATCGTGATCCGGCCGGGCTCGAACCTGCCGGGTGGCTGGCTGCACCCGGGCCGCTCAGGCCGCTGGGAGGCACGCGGCGAGATCCGCGACCGGGTCCGGCTGGCCGCCGTGCACAACCTGACGGCGCGCACGCTGACCGCGTACGCGACCGGCCGGGTGGAGATTCGGGGCAGGGAAGCGGCTGAGATATTCGAGGTGACCGCGTGCGCGCCAACTCATCCAGTGGCCAGGCCCGAACAGTTTGTCGCTGGCCTGTCTCCGGCCACCACGCCGCTTCCGGACCGGCCGGACGAAAGCTGCTCGGGCAGCACGTGCGCCGAGGGCGCGAGCCGAAGCCGACGACCGGATTCGCTCTGCCCGGCACGCGGGCGAGGGCGCGAGCGTTGACCTCTCCTGTCGGTGACAGATCTTCATCTCAGTCCTGATAACCGGCGCGGCCTGCGGTAATCTCAGCTCCTCCCTTCCTGGGGAAGTGACTGGATGGGGGGCTGTCCTCCAGCCCGAGAGACAGAAGGGGCGAAGCAGACGTATGGCGGTCGGCCGATGCACCCACAGCCTCGACATCGGCGACGTCGTCGTGGTCAAGCGGTACACGTCGTGGGGGAGAGGAGAGCCCCGCCGGGAATGGGAGGCGCTCACCCTCCTGGCCGAACACGCGCCGGACCTCGCGCCCACACCCGTGGAAGCCGCGCTCGACGCTCACCCGCCGATGATCGTGATGAGCAGGCTGCCCGGCTGCGTCCTGCGCGGTCAGCACGCCACCGGCGAACAGGTCCAGGCCATGGCCGCCGCCCTGCACCGGCTGCATCAGATCCCATTCGATGTGGTGGCAGACGTCGAGCCCGCTCCCTGGGGGCCAGCAGCAGCAGTGACCAAGGCCCGGGCTTGGGCTCGCAAGCAGCCTGATCTCGGCGATGATCCTCTCGTTCGAGAGGCGTTTCGGGCGGGGACCGCGTGGCTGGCTTCGACCGCTCCCGACCAGCTCGTCACGAACCCGCTGCCGCCTGTCCTCGGCCTGGCGGACGGGAATCGGGCCAACTATCTGTGGGACGATCACGAGCGCTGTGTGCGGCTGATCGACTGGGAAGACTCCGGCCGTAGCGATCGCGCTTTCGAACTCGGCGAGGTCTGCGAACACATCTCTCACATCGACGGCTCGTTGGACGCCGACTGGCTGGTGCCCCACATCGACCTGGCGCCGGGAGAAGCTGAGAGGGTGCTGGGCTTCCGCCGGCTGATCGCGCTGGGCTGGTTTCTCCAGCTCGGCCCAGGTGGGCCGGCAACGCCGCACAACCCTGCAGGCACGCTGGAACGTCAAGCGAAGAGGATCCTGCAACTGTTCAGTTGACGCCGCACGCTGTACCTGCGGCGACACTGGCTGGTGCACCATGCTGAACCTCATGATCGGCCCAGCTTCCTGAAGTCCACGTCCGCCGCCCTCGTTCGGGATAGCTTGCTGGGGCGCACGCGACTGTGCGCGCCAGCAGGACCAATCCGACGAACAGGATCATGATGCGCGTATCCGTGATCGGCTGCGGCCACCTCGGCGCCCCTCATGCCGCCGCGATGGCCGAACTCGGCCACGAGGTGATCGGCGTCGAGCTCGACCCCGAGAAGTGCAAGGCGCTGGCCGCCGGCGTTGCCCCCTTCTACGAGGCCAGGTTCGGCGAACTGCTCGCGGCCCACACCGCCACGGGCCGGCTCCGCTTCAGCACCAGCATGGCCGAGGCCGCCGACTTCGCGGACCTGCACTTCATCGCGGTCGGCACCCCTCTGCGGGCGGACGGGCGCGGCTACGACACCAGCCAGGTGATCGGCGCGGTCGAGGCCCTGCTGCCGCTGCTGCCGCCCCGGCCGGCCGCGATCGTCGGCAAGAGCACGGTCACGGTCGGCACCGCCGCCCGACTCCAGCAGATCATCGACCGCTTCGCGTCCGCCGCCCGCGTGGACCTGGTGTGGAACCCGGAGTTCCTGCGCGAGGGGCACGCCATCGAGGACTCCCTGCGCCCTGACCGGATCGTCGCCGGGCTGTCCACCCCGAAGGCGCGGGCGGCGATCGAGGAGGTGTACGCGCCCATCCTGGCCCGCGGGGACGTCGAACTGATCGTCACCGACCCGGCCACGGCCGAGGTGCTCAAGAGCGCCGCGAACGCGTTCCTCACCACAAAGATCTCCTTCATCAACGCCATGGCCGAGGTGTGCGAGATCACCGGCGCTGACGTCAACACCGTCGCGTACGGGATCGGCATCGACAAGCGGATCGGGCACGGCGGCATGCGGCCCGGCATCGGCTATGGCGGCGGCTGCCTGCCCAAGGACGTGCGCGCGTTCACCCACCGCGTCGGCGAGCTCGGCGCCCGCGACGCGCACGGGCTCCTGACCGCCGTCGAGCACGTCAACGACGGCCGCGCCCGCGCCGCGGCCGAGCTGGTGGAGAAGGCCAACGGCGGCCCACTCGACGGCTGCCCGATCTCCTTCCTCGGCGCCTCCTTCAAGGCCGGCACGTCCGACGTGCGTGACTCGCCCGCGCTCCGGCTGGCAGAGCGACTGGTGGAGCGCGGCGCGGCACCGGTCATCTACGACCCCGAGGCCCTCGACGCGGCCCGCGCCTTCCACCCGGGCTTCTCCTACGCCGACACCGTCCATGACGCCCTGCAGGCGGCCGACCTGGTGGTGATCGGCACCGAATGGCCGCAGTTCACCCACGACCCCGGTCTGCCCGACGAGGCGGCCGCGCTGGTGCGCCGCAAGGTGCTCGTAGACGTCCGCAACGCCGTTGACGCCGGTCCGTGGCTGCTCGCCGGGTGGGAGGTATGGCAACTCGGCCGCCGACCTCAACGCCCTCCCCACAGCGCCGCATGAGCGCGACGTGTCTTCTATCCCTGTTAAAGACCTTTAGACGCCTGTCGCTAGCCCGCGAAGCGTAAACCTTCGTCGGTTCGGCGGCTGGGTGACCGTCTCCTCGGCCACGATGATGCGTGTGACCAGCATGGAGAACTCCGCGCCTGCAGGCGTTGTGTCGGCGACTGAGATCGAGGCGGCATTGGGTGCGCGCTGGCCGAAAGGGCTTTCGGCACTGCCCGACTGGGCTGACTCATGCGCGGAAGCCGACCTGCAGCCGGGCATGACGGTCTTCGAAGCGAACGAGGGCAGCGGTCCGACGGTGCTGCACGTGGTCGAGGTAGTCGATCTGTATGATCAAACAGGCGATGAGGACCTGGAAGGCATGGTCCAGGTGAGCGGGGTGTGCGCCTCCACAGGCAACGCGTACTCCTATCGGATCTGCGGCGACAACAGCGCCGAGCTCGTCACTCCGCAGAAGGCGCAGGACCTTTCCAGCATCGCGAATGACGTGCTCACCAGCTGACGGGGATGCCAGAGGGCGAGACGTGCGGTCGTCAGTTTACGGACGGTAGGTCCACCTGTTCGCGAGACAACCTGGCCCGCATCGGGCGAGACTGCCCGCATGACCGACCTGGCCACGCCGTTCTCCCGCGTCAAGATCCGCGTCGGCGCCCTCGTGTTCTGTGGCGACGAAGTCGCGCTGATCCGCCGTGATCGGCCGTCCGGCTCGCATTACACGCCGCCCGGCGGCGGCGTGAAAGCTGGGGAGTGCCTTCTCGCCGCGCTACGCCGGGAACTTGCCGAGGAACTCTGGCTCGATCCCAACGACGCGACGCCGCCGGAACTGTGCTGGGTCCAAGACCAGATGGTCACCCGGCCCGGCCCTACCCCGTCTCCGCGCAAGCTCCACCTGGTCTTCCGCTGCCACGTCACGCCGAAGGTACGCGCCCAGCTCGCGACAGTGGAGCACGACGAACTGCCGGACGGCAGCACCGAGCTGGGGATTATCGAGTGGGTGCCCTACAGGCGGGCCGAGCATTTGCCCCTGTTCCCGCTCATCGGAGCGGCAGTGAGCGCGCTGGCCAGCCCAGATGCGCCGACCGGTAATCCTCACCTACCGCCCATCACGGACGCAAACTACACCTGGAAATAGCAACAGGTCCGGGGCGGCCCGGGGCGGCGCCGGGTGTTGCGCAGATCTTGACGCGGCCTGCGTTCCGCATGAGCGGCGGCCGAGCCAGTTGGACCACCCGTTCGGACGCTCGGGCATGGCGTGGCCGGGTGCGGGCCGGTTCGGCGGGCGGCTGGGTGACGGGGCGAACTGGTGTCCGCCGGTGTCCATGATCGCTGTGTTGCCGGTTCAGAACAGCGGTTCGAGGGTGGGCGAAGTGGGATCCATGTGGGGGCAGCGTGTCGCGGGGGCGTGCAGGTCGTCGCGATAGCTGGCGCCGGTGGCGCGGGCCATGCGCTGCCAGAAGCCTTCAGCGGTGGAGTATTGGGGGCTGGTGGTCCAATCGTAGTCGGGCGCGGTGGCGTAGGCGGTGAGCACCAGCCGACGCCCCAGGCCGAGGTTTTGGTGCTCCTCGCCGACCGAGGTTTTGCACACCAGCGCCTGCCGGCAGGCGTGGCAGACCTGATAGGTGATGCTGCCGATCTGCTCATCGCGCCAGGTAAGGACGAACTCGGCAGCGTCGGCGGGGTTGTGGGCCGGGCGATGACGGAGCTGGGCGGTGCGTCGTTGCCAGCGCCGGTACCACCAGCGCAGGTTGAGGCGGCGGACGAGCCGGCGCGGCAGCCGGTGGCGGCCCAGCAGGCCGGGCGGGGACGGTTCGCCGTCCATGCTGTCGAACCAGTCACTTCCGGCTTCGTCGGCGAGGGCGCGCTGCGCGTCGGGGTCGTGTTCGGCTTCCGCCTCCCGTACGCGGGCCAGGGCCTGTTCGGCGAGCTCGGCCGCGATCAGGTAGCGGCGCATCCGGCCAGGGTCGAACTGCCTGGCGCGGAGTTCCTCAACGCGCTGGACGGCGGCGCCGGGGATAGCGGCCAGCCGTGCCGGGTTGGCGCGGACATGCTGGAGCAGACGGTCGACGTGCAGGCAGACCCGCTCCGATTGCGCCCGTAGCGCCTGGCGCACGGCCTCGCGCTCGACGGCGATGTCCACCTCGAGAGGAACGTTGTCGTCGAAGCGCAGGTGGATGGCTGCTCGTACGGCATACAGCAGGTCGTCTCGGGTCTGCTCCGGCGGCGGACTTGTGCTCATCGCGCTCTCTTCCTTGTCGTGGCCGGCTGGCAGGGGATGGCAGACCGTGTGCGCGATGGGTCACCAGCCGCCGGAGTCTCCGCCGTAGTGGGAGTGCAGGATGGCCGCGGTGTCGGCGGCCATCCGGGCGGCGCCGCGCGTGGTCGGCGGCAAGCTCTCGTTGTCTGGCAGTGGGGCCAGGGCGTCTCGCAGCGCGGCGGCGAGTGTGATCATCGCTGCGGCGATGTCGTCGATGTCTTCGGGTGTGGCGTCGAGGAGTTCGTTCTGGCCGTGCCGGAGCATGGTGTCCAGATCGGCGCGGCGGGCGCCGTGGGAGTAGCGGCGCAGCAAGTGCTCGCCGAGGAGTTCGGTCAGCATGGCGACGGTGCGGTCGCACGCCTCGTCGCAGATGGTGAAGGCATCGCGGCGGGGTATGGCGTACTGGTCGAGCAGGCCGCTGACGGCGCCGGCGATGACGAAGCCGCGGCAGGCGTGAGCGAGGGTGACCGGCGCGGCCTGGCCGTCGGCCTTGGTGGCGGCGATGATGTCACTGGCCAGGGTGGACAGCCGACCGGCCAGCGTGCCAGTCGGCGAGTTGGGCGTCGTCATCGGCACGTTCCCCTTGCTGGCGATCGACGGTGAGGTGGCGTACGGCGCGGTGCTTGTCGGCGGGCTGGCCTTGGACGCGCAACGTGTCTGAGCGGACGTGGCCGGCCGTCTCGACGACGCTGACGGCGGTCCTGCTGCGGATGCGCGGGGCGACGATGGCGTGGTGGCCGACGTGGTCGCGGGGAGCGGGTGGAACGAGCATCGCGCCGCTGGGCTTGAACGTCACCTGGCCCAGTCCTGAGTCTGGCCGCCGGTCCGGCTCCGTGTTCTGCAAGGGTGCCGCCGCGGGTTGTGACCAGGCCAGGACCCGATGCTTGGAGGTCACTGTCGGAGTGTACTTCTGGGAAGACGTCACCTTCAGAAGTTCGTCCGAACACGAGCGCGGCATCCGCTGCCGGGCCCGCTACGCGACAACCTGATGGCGACGGGGGCCCGCCGGGCGGCGGAGTCCTTCCCCCGGCGGAGCTCGTCGCTAGGGTGTGCTCGCTGGGAGGCGCGAGGTGGCATGGTCCTCGCAGGTAAGCGCCGCCGTTAGCTGTCGCGGCCGCCGCCAGCAGTGAAGCGTCCAGTGCCCCGGGTGGGCGGCGTGATGTCGGGAGAGCAGACGCGGCATCGCCGGCCACCGCGGATTGCATCAGCGCGGACCGGGGTGGGC
>NZ_VCKY01000273.1 GCF_005889735.1 Nonomuraea turkmeniaca | reverse complement strand
TATACCTAAGCATTCGTCTGCAGCGTCAGATGTGTATAAGCGACAGGGTGGCGAGTGTCCGGTGGGCGTCGTGCTTGCGGCGCTGGTGGTACGAGACGGTGGCCGCGGCGAGCGCGGCGCCCCAGAGAGGCCAGAAGCATTCCGGTAGCCAAGCGCCCCATTCGGCGAGGGCGAACCGGCCGGCGATGGTCCACCTGATGTACGTCAGCCCGGCCACGGTGATGATGATCGAGACGAACCCGGCCGGGATGACCGCCAGCAGCGGCGGAACTCGCCGGCCGCGCAGCACTGGAAGCCAGCGTGGGAAGACCTCGCCCCACCGCTGGGTCAGCCCGAGGGTGAGCACGCCGCCCAACGCCCCGAAGGTCGCAAGATACGCCCCCGCCAGCCACAGCCCGTCCTCGCCTTCGGCCAGGAACTTGTCGCTCACACCGAGCGGAATGCCCAGCGCCCACGCCCACCGGGTGGCGCAGTACAGCAGCGGCACCGCGACCGCCACGTACACGGCCCGCCGTCCCCGCTCAGGGCTGAACCATCCCCGAGGGCTCCGGTCGTGCGCCAGCGCGGCGGCCGCCAGCAACAGCCCACCCAGCACGCACACGAGCTGGTTGAGCACCGGCCACGGCCAGGCGTCGGCGAAGGTGGCGCCGCCCAGGCTCCAGCCGAAGGCCGGCGCGATCAGCAGCAGCGGCGTGTAGGCGACGCCCATCATGAGCCTGGAGTCGGGGATCACCAGGATCAGGACCGCGGCGATCGGCCAGGCCAGGAGCAGCGGGACACGACTGTCCCTCCTGTGCGTCAACGCCAGCGCCGTCACGGCGGTCAGGAGCGCGAAGGCGGCGATCCACCAGCCGAAGTTCGGTGTCGTGCCGGCCAGGATGGACAGCGCCCGGTCCGGATCGGGGTCGGACGCGCCCCAGGGGTAGCCGGGAAATCCCAGCGCCCACGCCGCGCCGAGAATGCCGTAGGCCAGCGCCCAAAGCGCAGCCGCATGGCCTCGGCGGTGAGAGGTGATGGTGGTCATGTGATCAGCGTCGCGGGGTGGAGGATTGCCGGGCCAGATGTCGTTCGGCACGGTTTGCGACCGGTGAACGTGCCGTTCGGCACGTGGGGGAGGAGCTGAGGAGGGGCGTATCGTCGCTCGGGTGAGCGTGATGTCGGTCATTTCCGTCATGTCGGTGCTGGTCGTGGTGGCGGTGGCGGCGACGGCGTCGTTCCGGCCGGGGTTCAGGTCGCGACTGCCTTTGCCGACCTGCGTGGCTGCGGCTCTGTCCCTGGTCGTCACGCTGGTGCACGTAGTTGGCGGGGCG
This sequence comes from Nonomuraea turkmeniaca, assembly GCF_005889735.1. Lineage (GTDB taxonomy): Bacteria > Actinomycetota > Actinomycetes > Streptosporangiales > Streptosporangiaceae > Nonomuraea > Nonomuraea turkmeniaca. The sequence continues at coordinate 11,935 of NZ_VCKY01000273.1, read as the reverse complement.
CGGCCAGGGCCGGGGGCCGACGTGCTCGGGATGGTCGAGAGCGTGGCCCTCATGGTGGTTGCCGGGCTGGTGATCCGGTACGCGCCGCCGCGCTCGGCCGTGCCGGCTGCGCTCGCGGCTGGCGTGGCCGCGGCCGTGTGGGTGCTCCGCGTCTTCACTCCCGCCTCGCCGTTGGAAGGCGTGGGAGTGTGCGCGTTCTGGGGGCTGGGCGCGTTGCTGGCCGCTGGAGTGGGCGGCTACCTGCGCTTTCTCGATGTACGGCAGGACCGCGCGGTGGCCGATGCCCGCACTGCCCTCCGGTTGCGGCTTGCCAGGGACCTGCATGATTTCGTCGCCCACGACATCAGCGAAATGGTGGCGCACGCCCAGGCAGGCAGCGTCGCGGGCGATCCGCGTCAGGCGCTCGAACGCGTCGAAGCCGCAGGTCAGCGGGCCATGTCGATGCTGGACCGTACCTTGGACATGCTCCACCACGACCGGTCCCGCACCCCGGTCGGCGACCTGAGTGGCGTTCGCGAGGCCGCCGAACGGTTCTCCGCGGCCGGCCCGGCGAGCGTCCGCCTGAGCGTGGACCCGGCGGTGACGGTCCCGGTGGAGACCGCGGCCCTGGCGTACCGGATCGTGATGGAGGGGTTGACCAACGTCCGGCGGCACGCCCCCCAGGCCAGTCGGGTCGACCTCGGCATCAGCGCCGCAGGCGGGGTCCTGGAGGTCGCGATGGCGAACGACGGCGTAAGCCGAGGCCGGGGGAGCCGGCGCGGCGGGTCGGGGCTGGCCGGTCTGGCGGCACTCGTCCAGGAACAGGGTGGCGAGCTCGTCACGGAGGCCGTACCGGACGGGTGGTCCCTCACCGCGCGCCTGCCGCTGGCACAATCGCCCGAGTGGTCACCCGAATCCTCATCGCCGACGACCAGGAAGGCATCCGCAGCGCCTTCCGGCTGATTCTCGACGCCCAGCCCGACATGACGGTGGTGGCCGAGGCCGCCGACGGACGTGCCGCGATCGACACCGCCAAAACGATCCGGCCCGATGTCGTGCTCGCCGACATCCGCATGCCCGGAGCCGACGGCATCGAGGTGACCCGCGCCCTCGCCGGGACCGGCATTCACGTGGTGATCGTGACGACGTTCGGGCTCGACGAGTACGTCCACGCGGCGCTGGGGCACGGCGCCGCCGGGTTCATACTCAAACGCTCCGGCCCGACCCTGCTCATCGAGGCCATCCGGGCCGCCATGAACGGTGACATGCTCATCAGCCCCCAGCTCACCGTCCGGCTGCTCCGCCAGCGCGGCCTGCCACGCGAGACGCCGAACGTCGTGCTCACCGAACGCGAAGACGAAATCGTGGCCATGGTCGCGCACGGCAAGACCAACGCCGAGATCGCCGCGGAGCTCTTCCTCTCACCCGGCACGATCAAGAACCACATCGCGTCCATCCAGCGCAAGACCGGCGCCCGGAACCGCGTCGCCATCGCCGCCTGGGCCTGGGCCACCGGCAGAGCCGAACCATGAACCCGGGGCTACACCCGGAAACACGGTCGCCGTCCCATCACACCGATCCATAACCTGAACCGCGTGAGCGAGGAAACCGATCTGGTCCGACGCGGCTACAACGCACTGTCCTACCGCTACCGCGGAGACGACGCCGACGAAAGCGAGTACGCCCCCTGGCTCGAGACTCTCCAATCCCGCCTGCCCACCCGAGCGTCCGTGCTCGATCTCGGCTGCGGCTGTGGTGTCCCCGTCGCGCGTTCACTCGCCGCGGCCGGGCATGAGGTGACGGGTGTCGACATCAGCGACGTTCAGATCCAGCGGGCGCGACGCCTCGTTCCTGCCGCGACCTTCGTGCAGGCCGACGCCATGACCCTCGATCTGCCATCCGCTTCCTTCGACGCGGTCGTTTGCCTCTATGCCCTCATCCACATGCCCCTTGAGCAGCAGCCCGACCTCATCGAGCGCATCGCCGCCTGGCTGCGCCCCTCGGGCTGGTTGTTGGCCACCACCGGCTGGGAGGATTGGACCGGCACCGAAGACAACTGGCTCGGGGGCTCCGCGCCGATGTGGTGGAGCCACACCGATGCCGCCACCTACCGATCCTGGCTGCAGAAAGCCGGCCTGGAAGTCACCTCTCAGGAATTCGTGCCGGAAGGCGACAGCGGGCATGCCTTGTTCTGGGCGCGCAAACCATCAAGCAGATACGATCACCCACGCGCTCACTGATCGCCGCTGGACGATCCCGCCCCATTCTTGGGTCCAGCCACCAGCTCAGCCCTATGGCGTCCGACAACCGGCAGGCCTCGTCGGCCCATCCGGCGAGGAAGGTCATGGCGGCGCAACGCGCAAAAGCGCAACCATAGGTTGCGCATTTGCGGGAGATCGGTGACTAGCAGTTCTTGTCGTGCTGGGGCAGGTGCCCGGTGGTCAGGAATGCGGTTACGGCCTGGTCGCCGCAGGTGTTGCCGTTGGCGAGGTAGACGCCGTGGCCGCCGGAGTCGACGGCGACCATACGGGCTCGCTGCCCGAATGCCTGGCGCATCTTCAGCGCTCCGCTGTACGGCGTGGAGGGGTCACGCAGGTTCTGGATGAGCAGCACGTTGGCGGGGCCGCGCGAGGTGACCCGCACGGACGGCTCGGCCGGCTTGTACGGCCAGAACGCGCACGGCCCCATGTTGACGGGCATGCCCGCGGTCAGCGGGTGGGCGGCCCGGTCACGCGTCACCTGCCGCTGGTGCAGGCTGACCGAGTCGGGCCATTCGACGTCGTTGCACATGGTCGCGCCGGAGTGGGCGGCGGTGTTCTGCATGGCGGCAACCGGGGGTGTGTTCGGCGGGGGCAGTTCGCCTGAGGTCAGGGCGGCCCGCATCAGGGTGGCCAGCATGGGGAAGTTCGCGTCGGAGTAGAGGGCATTCAGCATGGTCTCCCGCAGGACATTGCCGTTCAGTTCCTCGGGATTGGCGCCGGGCCAGGGCAACGGCTTGCGGTCCAGTTCGGCCGCGAGGTCCAGGAAGGTACGGCGGACCGCCGCCGCGTCGGCGCCGAAGCCGTACTCGCCGTCGCGGGCCGCGGCCCAGGCGGCGAAGTCGGGGAAGCGGTCCTCCACGCCGACGGCGTAGTTGGCCAGCCACTGCCGCGCCACCCGGCGCGGATCGGGATCGTCGTTGCTGTCCAGGACGACCCGGTCGGTGCGCTCGGGGAACATGGTGGCGTAGACGGCACCCGCGTAGGTGCCGTAGGAGACGCCCCAGTAGGAGATCTTCTTCTCGCCCAGCGCCTGGCGGATCCTGTCGATGTCCCTGGCCTCGTTGCGGGTGCTGATGTGCCGGATGAGCGGCCCGCCGTTGCGGGCACAGGCCTCGGCGATCCGACGCGACCAGGCGACGTTCTCCGTGATGCCGCCGTCGGCGTCGGGGTACGGCTTGAGCCTGGTGAGTGCGAGATCACGGGTCTCCAGATCGCACGAAACGGGTGAGCTCTGTCCCACGCCACGCGGGTCGAACCCGACGATGTCGTAGCGGTCGAGCACGTCCTGCGGCAGCCGCTTGACCTGGACGCTGGGCCGGTTCAGGCCAGGGCTGCCCGGTCCGCCGGGGATGATCAGCAGCACGCCTTGGCGCAACGCGGGCTTGGCGGTCTTGATCCGCGACACCGCCAGTGAGATCGTCTGCCCGCCGGACGCCCGATAGTCCATGGGAACGTGGAGGGTGGTGCATTCCTGCCGCGGGTCCACACCGGGCCCCCCGGCACAGGCGCCCCACGAGGTGGCCGCCGCTTGTGCCGGGGTCACAAGGGCTGTGGCAAGGACGGCGGTGGCTGCTCCGACGGCGGACAGTCTCGCAAGGTTGCGCATCAGGGATCCTCTTCAGTGATCGTTCTGTCTGTGCCGTCGACTCTGCCGAACTGCGGATTTCCGAACCAGAGACCGCGTCATCGAAGACCCATGACGTCATCACGAACCGGACAGGACGCCTAGCCCGATGACCGTTCACCCCAGGTCAGTGGGTCGAGTGAGTGCATGAGGTCATGACGTGATCCGCTATTCGGTAGCCCCTGGCCACCGTCGCCAGGGGTACGCCCGAACGATGCCGGCCGAGTTGCCGCGTCGGGCCGACGCTCCGCTGAAGCCGGAGTCAGGACTGTGGGTGTGACGATCAGCGCCACTGTGCTCGCTGAAAAGCGCTTTCGGGGCCCGGGGCACGGCTTCTAGTGTGGTGCGGTGACTACCCAGGTGATCGTTCTCAATGGTGGCTCCAGCTCGGGAAAGTCGGGAATCGTCCGCTGTCTGCAGGCGATCCTGCCGGATCCGTGGCTTGCCGCCGCCGTCGATTCGCTGGTCGAGGCGATGCCTGCGTCCATGCAGGCGTCAGATGCGGGGATCGAGTTCGCTCCGGACGGTGGGGTGAATGTGGGGCCGGCGTTCCGGGCGTTGCAAGCGGCGTGGATGGAGGGTGTCGCCGCGATGGCGCGTGCGGGGGCCGGGGTCATCGTGGATGACGTGTTCCTGGGTGGAGCCGCGTCTCAGGAGGGGTGGCAGAAGGTTCTTACGGGGCTGGACGTGCTGTGGGTCGGGGTCCGGTGTGAGAGTGCGGTTGCGGCGGCTCGGGAGATCGCCCGGGGGGATCGGGTGCAGGGGATGGCCGCGTTGCAGGCGGAGGTCGTACATCAGGACGTGGTCTATGACGTGGAAGTGGACACCACGCATACCGAGGCCCTGGCGTGCGCGCGAAGCATCGCCACCCACGTGCGGTGACTCCTCGGCCATGCTCGCGATGTTCCCGAGCTGATCGACGCCCTGGGAACGCCTCCTCGAGTCAGCGCCCCGCCCGCACCCGCCTCTGACCGGACCGGTCTGATAGAGATCGCGGCGGTGATGGGGCGGGTTGTGCCGGCCGGCTTCACGTGGACCCTCAGGAGGGCTCGGGCCCGCCGACTCCCCTCACGCGTATGAGGCCGGAAGGTCGTAACGGCGTGACAGCCCTGCCCGTGGCAGGGGACAGTGTGGCCATGGCTTCTTGGCGCTCCTCCAAGATTCTCAAGGTCGTCCTCGCCGCGGTACTGGCTGCGGGGACGGTCCCTCTCGTCTCGTCCGCCGCGCACGCCGTCGCACCGTGCTCGGGGAGCCGGGTGGGCCGCCATCCGGTGAAGGACGGTCGCCTCGTCCTGGGCTACGTCGACCTCTATTACGCGTCCAACGGCTATAACTGCGCCCTCCTCCAGGCCAAGAAGTACCGGGGTACGCCGCAGACCGCGCTTCTGAGGCAGCATCTGTCCGTGAGTCTCCTGGCCTGCCCCAGATCGCCTGCCCTGCGCCGGGAATGCATGGAGACCCCGTTGCCGCCAGCGCGTCACGGGGACAGCGATTCGGGCACCTATCGGTTCTACGCCGGGCCGGTGAAAGTCTACGGACGCGACAGGTGTGTCCGGTGGAGAGGCGAGGTGCGCATCTACGAGGCGCGCACGCTGGCGCACCGAGGGGTGGTCGACGACGGGGGGCATTGCGGCTGAGCAGCGCGAGCGGGGCGCCGCTGTGGGCGGCAGCGTACGACTCCACCTCTTTGACCAAGAGGCCCGTTCAGTGGCCGCCGCCGGCGAGGTTGAGCCCGACGACACCGGCGAGGATGAGAAAGACCGAGGCGATCTTGACGAGGGAGGTGCTCTCGCCCAAGGCGATCATGCCCAGCGCGGCGGTGCCGACGGCGCCGATGCCCGTCCAGACGGCGTAGGCCGTACCGACCTCGAGGTTCTTGAGGGCGAGCGCGAGAAGACCGAAGCTGAGGACGCCGGACACGACGACGCCGATGCTGGGCAGCGGTACGGAGAACCCGTCGCTGAGCTTGAGCGAATAAGCCATGGCGACCTCGAACAGACCGGCGACGATGACCATGAGCCAGGGCATGACGGCTCCTTTCGAAGGAGCGTCGTCTTTGCAGGCCGGGTACGGCGCGTCTCGTCCGGGCGGAGCCCCGGAAACGGGCTCCGCACCCCTGACAACGGCCGCGGCCTTTCAACGATTCCCGCTGAGGCTCTCCTCAAGTCCAGGGACCAGGGTGAGCGCCCGTTCGACCTGCTCGGTCGGGTACGGCGTGGCGCGACTCTCGCCGAAGAGATCCCAGTAGAAGTCGTTCATGACCGCCGCCACCGGCGCGTAGCGGGTGATGATCGCCGCCAGGGCAGCCGGGATGCCTGCGGGCTCCTCGCCTGCGGCGCATCGCCGGATGAAGTCGTTGCGGGCCGCCGGGCCGTCCGTCGGGGGAGTGGGCACCTCGCACACCCGTGTCACCAGCCAATTGACCAGGCTCATCATCGCGTAGCCCAGGTCGTGGCTCAGGTTGTGGGCGGCGAAGTCCGCTTCGTCGGGTGACAGGTCGAAGCGGGGGGATGTGGCCAGGCCGAGGTCGGCGAAGTAGAGGCGGTGACCATCCGTGAGTATGTTCCGGAAATGGCCGTCGAAGTGCAGCAGGCCGTTCGCGTTCATGAAGGTGATGTCGGTGTGCAGGCGGCGTTCCACCATGGTGCAGGCGGCGGTGAACGCCTCTCCGCCGGCGGTGAGCTGGGTGGCCAGCCAATCGTGCAGGTTGAGCGGGATGTACTCGAGGAACAGGACGATGCTCGCTGATGCGCTGGAGGTGGCTTCGAGCCGCTCGCGTACCGCCGATGAGCCCTCCCAGTAGGCGACCGTGCGGTCGACGTCCGCGTGCTCGTCGGCCACCGGTGGCGATCCGGGCAGGACCCGCCAGTGATACATCAGCGGGAAGGCCTCGGTCTGGGCGGCGAGGACCCAGTTGGTCGTCATGATGTTGGCGGCGAGTTCGCGCCAGGCGCCGAAGCCGGGGCCGCCGACACCGTATTGGCAGTACGTGGGGAGGCTGAAAACGTTCGCCGTTGATCTGACGTTCTCCGGCCGTCGTTCTAGGTCGGTCAGGGGGATGCGCTTGGCGAACACCGGCACGCCATCGATGTCCATCACCATCGACGTGCCTCCGATGCCGGAGCCGATGGCTTTCGTATCGTCCACGAGTTGGGTGAGCCGTCGATCGCTCAGTAATGCCAACGCCGTGGACACGTCGCCGTAGCGGGACACGCGCGTCTGGTGTGACTGATCCGAGTGGTCATGCGCGAGAGCAGGCAAGACGGTCCCTTCTCGACCAACCGGCACCGGTCCGTCGGCACCGGTACGGCGACGCCGAGCCCCTTACGGCGCTCTGTGGAGAGCGGTCGTCGCGGACCACGAACACAAACCTTTGGTACGCCCATCGCATGAGGATGAGACCATCTCGCCGGCGGCATCTGCAATTGAATCAGGTCAACGCGCCGAGCAGCATGGGCAGCGACCGATGGAGCTCGCGCTCCCAGTATGGCGGCGCATGGGTGCCGGGCCCGTAGAAGTCAGTGCTCACCTGGACCCCGACCTGCTGGAGCCGATCCGCGAGCGAGCGGTTCAGCATTTCGAGGTACGCCTCGTCCCCGTCGAACTGCGTTCCGGCCGGGTCCAGCGGCCCGGGACGCCCGTCACCGCAGGCGAGGAAGACCGGGATGTGCCGCAGTCGCCGAGCCAGGGCGTAGGGATCGTGACGTTGCCAGTTCGCGCGTTGAGCAACGGGATCGCCCCAGAGCTGGCGGTAGTGGGGCACCTTCTCAAATGCCACCAGCCACCTGCGGACGTGCTCGGGGTGCAGCAGGTGGACGGGTCCGCTGTAGCTGGCCGCCGCGCGGAAGAGACCGGAGTGCCGGGCGGCGTAGATGAGAGCGCCGTAGCCGCCCATGGACAGGCCGGCGACGACCCGCCGTGGCCCGGCGCCGTAGTGGCGTTCGAGGATGTGGCGCATCTCCCGGAGGTGGAACGTCTCCCATGCCGGAGGTCCGTAGGCCCCGCCGTTCCACCAGTCGGTGTACCAGTCGGCGTCGGCGTCGGGCATCACGACAAGGACATCGCGTAACCCGGCGAGCTGCTCGATGTCGCTGTCCTGCGTCCAGGACTCGTGTGAGTCGCCCAGGCCGTGCAGCAGGTAGAGCACCGGCCAGCGGTCACGGGGGCCGCGCTGTTCCCAGCCCTCGGGGGTGAGCAGCCGCACCTTCGCGGTCTCGCCGAGGACGGGTGAGTCGATGGTCAGGTCGACGACGCGGGGTCGTACCCGCTGCTCGTCGACGACATGCGCTTCGGCGGGCGCGGCGACCGCGGCCGGGCCGAGCGCGGCGGTGGTGCAGAGCGCCAGCAGGGCCGCGAGGAGGATCGAGAACGTCCTGCGGCTCAGCATGCGTTTGATGAGAATCATGGGAGCCAGCGTCGCTCGCCGCCCGCGGGTGCGGCATCGGGGCACGGCCCGGGTCCATGCCCTGGCCGTGCCCTGGCCCGCATCTGGGGTTCACGCGTTGCCGCCCCAGGGATGAGAGCCGTCATGGCCGTGCGTTGTGCGGCGACAGACCTGGTGGTTCCGGAGGAACCTTTGGCCGTCTCGGCCGTTGAACCAGGCATGGGCAGGCTCGTCCTGGTTTCGTCTGCGGTTGTCGTGCTCTGCGTGGCCGCCGGGAGCGCCAATACCGCCGTCGCCACGTACCGGCCCATCCGCGCCGCGCCCGTGCACTCGATCGAGGAGCTCGCCGAGCGGCTGCGTCCCTACGAGTCGGGCGACACGTCGGAGTCCCAGCGGGCTGACAGCATCTTCGGGCTGTGCACGGGTGTGCAGGGTTCGTCAGGTTTGCCGGCCGAGCCTCGGGGTTTCCCCGTTCATGCCGCCCGGCTCCGTACCGACCCGCCACTGGAGGTCCGTTTCCTCCAGGCCCCTGACACGGCGACCGCGCGTGCACTGACCAATGCCGCCACGCGGATCGCTACGCGCTGCGCGGGTCCGCCGGCCGCCGAGCTGGGTGCCGACCTGCACGGGGAGGTGACCGTGGCACCGTTCCGGCGTGGCGGCTGGTCCGGGGTCCAGGTCGTGTCCAACGTACGCGTCAAGCGGCCGACCTGGCTCTTCTACCACCCGGTGACGGTGGGGCGGGTCGCGGCGAGCCGTGGTGTCTGGATCGTCGATCTCGCGTGGGAGGTGCGGGGCGGCTTCGGCTATGCCCCGCGCAGCTGGACGACCGAGGGGCTGCGCGTTGCCGAATGGGCCCTGTCCCTCACCGGTTGAGACGCCCGCTACACGCGCCCTTCGCGGATGGCGACCGAACGGGCGTGCGCGGGAAAGCCTTCGTGCTCGGCCAGGGTGCGTATCGTCGGGGCGAGCCGCCAGAACGCCTCCTCCTCCAGCCTGGCGACTGCTATGCGCGTCAGGTACGTGTGGACGGAGACGCCACTGACCACCTTCGCGAACCCGCTGGTGGGGAGCGTCGCTGGCGTGCCGATCGCGAAGTTCGAAGCAGCCATCGTGGTCCACTGGCCGAGCAGGACCGTGCCCGCGTGCCGTACCAGCGCCAGCCAGGCTTCTGGATCGGCCACGGCCAGTTGAAGGTGCTCGGGTGCGTACTCGTTGGCGATGTCCATCGCCTCCTGCGGCGACCCGGCGAGAACGATGCCGCCGTTGTCATGGATCGAGGCCCGAGCGTAGTCGCGCCAAGGTGCGGGCAGGGCATTGATCTGCTTGGCGACCTCTTCGGCGGCACGTCGCAGCACGTTTGGATCGGTGCCGACGAGGACCGCAGAGGAGTCGGAGCCGTGCTCGGCCTCGTTGACCAGATCCGCCGCCAACAGGACGGGATCGGCGTGCGCGTCGGAGACGATCAGCGAATCGGTCGGGCCGTATCCGACCTCCACCACGCAGCCCAGGCGCTGGACCTCCGCCATCGCCGCGCTCACGGCCGGGCTGCCAGGGCCGACGATCTTCCGGACTGCGGGGATCGTCGCGGTCCCGCAGGCGAGGGCGGCGATCCCCGCAGGGCCATTGCTGCGGTAGATCTCGGTGATTCCCAGCGACTCGGCCGCGGCGAGCACAGCCGGGTCGACCCGGCCGCCGGTGCCAGGAGTCGGTGGTACGACGAGAGCGATGCGCTGCACGCCCGCCACCACGGCCGGCGTCGCCACCATGATCAGCACTGACGGGAACGAGCCCTTGCCCGCCGGCACGTACAGGCCGGTGCTCTCCATCGGTCTGACGAGCTCGCCGAGTTGGATGCCGCCCACCTCATCCCGCCACCCCGCTCGGGCCAGCGCCGCCTCGTTGTACGCCCGTACCTGCGCGATCGCCAACTGGATCGCCTCGATCGTCCGGACGGGCAGCGAGGCGGCAGCCTGCCGAACTTCCTCCTCGCTCACCCGCAACCCCGCAGGATCGATGTCGACCCCGTCGAACTCGGCCAGGGCCTCCACCAGCGCCTTGTCACCTTCGGACCGCACGCGCTCGACCAGCTCCGCGATCGCCCGGGCCAACTCCGCACGCCGGCCGAGGCGGTCCGCGACACCACCTCTGCTGAGCAGCCTGTGGCGCTTGTCGTCGTCGGCCTCCCGCCAGTCCACGATGGCGGGGGAGGCGATGGAGGTCATGGCTGGGCTCCCGTCGTCGGCATCCATCTTTGAACGAGTGTGCAAAAAGGAGGGGTCGATGTCAATCGCCCGCGCGCTGCCGGCGTACGCCATGATGGCTGTGTGAACGCACGCAGCCGGTCGGAGGGCCGCCGCGCGGAGATGGTCGCGGCCGCACACGAAACGATCTCAGAACAAGGTCTTTCTGCTCTCTCCATCAGGAGAATCGCGGCAAAGATCGGCATGTCGCCGGGTTCCGTGCTCTACCACTACCCCGATGTCGACGACCTGTTGTACGACCTGCATCGCACCTTGGTCGATCGCTATGTGACCCGCCGCGCGCACATCACGGCCGCCATTCCGGAGCCTCCGCGGAGGATTGTTCATGGGTTCAAATCCGGGCTGCCGTCCGGACCTGACGACAAGGTGTGCAAGGCGCTCTACGAATTGCACGACCTCGGCGCCCGCCACGACCGTCACGCCGCTCTGATGACGTCCCTCTGGGACCGGGAGAAGCTGCTCTTCGAGTCGATCGTGGTGGCCGGGGCCGCCTCCGGTGACTTCCACCCCAGCAGGCCTCCGGACGAGCTGGCTGCCTCGTTCCTGGCCATGGAAGACGGGCTCGGCCTGCACATCGTCAGCCGCAACGCCTCCCTGTCCGTTCCGATGGCGCTCGATCTCCTCATTTCGTTCGCCTCGGCGGAATTGGGGTGTGATCTCTGACGCGCAGTGCCTCGAGCATCTGTGAGAGTGCGGCCCAGGTGTCGGGCAGGTCGCTGGGGTCGGTCGATCTGGCCAGCCAGAGCGCCGCCTCGTTCATGGCGCCGGACAGCAGGCGGGTGAGCGGTTCGACCGGCTGCGGGGCGATCATTCCTCGGTCGATGAGGCCGGTCAGCGCTTCGGCCAGGTGGCGTGCCGAGGCGGCCTCGTCCAGCGCGCGCCAGTCGCTCCACCCCAGCACGGCGGGACCGTCGATGAGCATGATCTGCTGGGCGTCCGGGTCGGTGCTCGCCATGAGGAAGGCCCGGCATCCCGCCGTCAGCTGCTCCCATGGATCATCCTGGGCCTCGGCGGTCGCTTTCGCATACCGTCGGTATGTGAAAGGAGTGTCCTTATGGCGCTGACCAGCTTCTATCCGGTCATCAGCACCTCGCGATTGGCCGAGTCCCACGACTTCTACACTCGGTTGTTCGGATTCGAGGCGACTTTTGAGTCGGACTGGTACGTGAGCGTCTGCGATTCTCTGTATTTACCGAGGATTTCCGGCAAATCGGGTGGGCGTGGCCGTGGGCGGGCCGTCTGCGTGCTCTCCGAGGGGGCTCCGCAGATGATGCGCCGACAGCCCGCCGACAGCCCGCCGACAGCCCGCGGACAGCCGGCCGACAGCCCGCCGACAGCGCTTCCCGCGGTGACCCAGGCGCGGTCAGGGTAGAGGCTGATCATCTTGTCGAGGAACGCGTCGGCCGTTGGGCAGGATGGTCAG
>NZ_VCKY01000272.1 GCF_005889735.1 Nonomuraea turkmeniaca | reverse complement strand
CTCCCGATCGCTTTCGCTTCGCCAGCACGTGCCAGAGTGCGGTATGGTTTTCCCCGTCGGCACCGCGAGGGACCGGCAGGGCGGGCGATTAGCTCAGCGGGAGAGCGCTTCGTTCACACCGAAGAGGTCACTGGTTCGATCCCAGTATCGCCCACACAGGTCAAGGGCCACACCCCACACGCGGGAGTGGCCCTTTTGATCTTCCAAGTGACTAACCGAGTGACCGTCCTGCTCCGTCGCCGTCTCCCGGGAGGATTCGATCCATGGCGGTCGCGCCGTCATGGATGACGGGTTCGGTCTGATGACGGTAGATCTTCTCGGTGACGCCTGGGCCTCCGGCCGCACCTCCCGAGGCGTCCACCCCGCACCGACCAGACCGGCTCGGACGATCATTCGCCGGAACTCCCGCCGGACGTTGCCGGCCCTCGTCTTGGCGCCGTTCCGGGTGGCGAAGACGAGACCGGCCGGGACGTCCTGGCCAGACGTCCTCCCACAGGCACTCAGGTGGTCCCACAGCGCCGCCAAGGCATGGACACAGCGGCGAGGGAGCTAGAGCGTACGGCGCGACTTGGGGTCTTGGAGTCTCCATGGGCGCGCACCGGCCGCCAGACGTACATGGCGAACTCGTTGTGCACCCCACCGGCCTCGGTCACTGGTCGCCACTCCTGGTGCTCTTCGTCGTAGACGACAACGCGCGACCAGGCGCGCGCTGCCCTTCGGTAGCTTGCGGCCGCTCGCTTGCGGACCGACCGTAGGTCTTGCAGCGTACGGGTGGTTGCGGGGCGTGCTTGTCAGGCCGGTCGGCCTGCAGGAGATACACGGTTCCACTGGTGGCGACGCGCATGAAATCGCAGGTGGGAGGGGCAGGCGAGTCCCGACCAATCAGAACATACCCCCGCTATACCCACTTTCTCTAAGGTCCCTTGTCGGACAGCGAGTCAAGCAACGTCCTGGACGGGAGAGCGGCAGGACCAGACTCACAGTCGTCCGAAGCACAACACAACTTATCTCTGCACCACAGAAACTGGAGACCTCTATGCGTTTTCTGAGCATGGCTTTCGTAGGCGCCGCCCTGGTGGCTGGATTCGCCGTCCCGGCTCATGCTGCCGGTACCGTCCAGGCTGCAGGCACCGCTCAGACTGCAGGCACCGCCCAGATTGCCGGCAACGCCCCGTCCTGCGTCGACACGTACGTGTACCGCCAGTACACGGGCAAGCGGAACAGCCTCGGCGAGGTGATGGTCAAGACCACCGCCGAGATCACCAACAACTGCAAGAATTCCGTGAAGGTCAAGGTGGCGTGGTCGTGGTCCCCTGACTCGAACTGCCGGAAGATCTCCAAGGGAAAAACGATCTCTGAGTCCATCGTGAAGACCCATGACCGGAAGCCCTACCAGAAGACCAAGAGCTGCTGAGCGCTCAACCAGCGTAGTTGGCTCGACGTCGCGTCTCCCTCTCTGTCAGTGCTCTCTTCGGCTCAAGTGATGGGCTGCAGAAGCCTCCGGCCAATGAAGTCGAGAGTGACCAACTGATCGACACCCGAGGTGTCACGACATACCCACCCCCGCACCTCCACGCACATCGCCAGCTGCTTTGACCAGGGCAAACACTAGATCGCCCACCAATGTCAAGGGCCACATCTCCAACACGGGGGGTGTGGCCCCGGCAGCGCATCAGGGTCACGGGCGGCGCGGTGAGGACTCCCCTTTCAGCACGCCTGCCACGTGCTCTTTCGCCGTTCGGTGGGATGCCGGCTGACTCGTCTCGCTGCCTGGTCACGTTGTCCCGGTTGCCGGCGGGCGAGCGCGAGGACACCATGGCTCGGGTGTCGTGGGGAGGGATCGTGGACGAGGCCATGCGGGCGGTGGCGCGGGCGTACGGTCTGGGGGAGCCGATCGGGCCGGTCGTGTACGCGGCGCGCGGCGAGCTGGGCCGGATCTGGCGGCTGGAGACCGTACGGGGTCCGTGGGCCGTGAAGGAGCTGCTCGTGCCCGCCGAGGAGCGTGCCGCGCGGGAGGACGCCGAGTTCCAGCTGGCCGCCGGGAAGGCAGGGGTGCGCCTGCCGCGACCCGTCGTGACGGCGGAGGGGGACGTGCTGTTCGAGGGACGATGGCGGGTTTATGAGTGGGTCGATCTGGTGGCGGGCGAGGTGGTCACGGGGGCCGAGCTCGGCACAGTGACGGCCGGGTTGCACCAGGTGGGGCACCCGCCGTCGGGGCCGGTGGTCCCGTGGTTCGCCGGGCCGGTCGGCCGGGCCGGGTGGGAGGAGCTGGCGGCGGCCGGGGGCGAGTGGGCTCCGGCGCTGGAGCGGGCGCTTCCCGATCTCGTCGCGCTGGACGCCCTGGTGGCCGCGCCCGGCTCCCTCATCACCACCTGCCATCGCGACGTCAACGTGGAGAACGTGTGCCGGGCGGCCGACGGCGGCGTGATCGTGCTGGACTGGGAGAACTGCGGGCCGGCCCGCCCGGCGTGGGAGCTGGCGGGCATCCTCGTCGATCTGCCCCTGGAGGATGCGGTCGCGGCCTACCGGGCCTACCGGGACGCGGGCGGGCCCGCGACGGTGGCCGAGCCGGCCGACTTCTCGATGGCGATCGCGACGCAGGGGCATCTGCTGGAGTTCTACGCCAGGCGGGCCCTGTCCGCGGAGGAGTCCGAGGAGAACCGAGGGAGGGCCCGCGCCCGGCTGCGCGCGATGTTGGACCGGCCGCTGACGCGGGAGAGGATCGACGACATCCTGGCGGCGCTCTGAGCCCATCCCGGCGCTAGCGGCCGCGCAGGATCAGGCTCAGCTGCCGGCGCGGCCGTTTGGCCGACCATGCCGCCCGCTCGTTCACCTCCGGGAACGGCTCCGCGGGCACGGGCACGCCCAGGAACGCGCACAGCGGCTCCCACCCGTCCCGCACGTCGAACACCAGCAGCCGGTCGGCCGGGAGCGCCGCCTTCACCTCGGCGGCGTGCCGCTCGTAGACGCCGAGCACGTGGTCGCGGTCGTCGATGCGCCCGTCGAAGATCCGGTCGATGACGGTGGCCCTGGCCATGCGCGGGTAGAGCGCGAAGTCCGGCGCCCGCCACGCGATCAGCCGCCGCACCACCCGGCGGCGCAGCGGCACCCGCTCCCGCTCGGCCAGGGCGCTGCGGAAGATGGTCTCGCTGACGCTGTCGTACCAGCGGCCGGGGTCGCGCACGGTCAGGACGACCTTGGCGTCCGGGTAGTGCGCGGCCAGCTCCCGCCAGTACGCCGAGGCCGGCCAGTCCACCGCCGAGTGGAAGCCGCGGAACAGCTCGTCCCAGTCCCGTGACCGCCCTTCGCCGACGTCGAGCCACTGCCGCACCCGGAACGGCTCGGCGATGACCGACGCCATGTGGTAGCAGGGGCCGTGCCCCAGCAGTTCGAGGGCCGCCTTCAGCGACCGCGTGCCCGTCCGCCCGAAACCTGCGCCGATCACCTTCACCGCGCCGATCGTTTTCACGGAGTCCTCCCCGGACATCGCATCTCTGATGCGCCTCTGATCCGCGCCCTCTACCGTGAGTTCAGTTCTACGACGACATGCCCCGGATGCCCAGAGGAGCCGGCCATGCTCTTCCCGCACTCCCTGCTCGACGCCCTGCGCGCCGCGCCCGGCACCCCTGCCTTCGAGCACGGAGGCCGGACGGTCTCGCGGGGCGAGCTGCTGGACCTCATCCGGCGGCTGGCGGGCGCGCTGGCCGACGCGGGGCTGGGCCCCGGCCGCGCCGTGGCCGTGCGCACCGCCGTCACGCCGGAGGCGTTCGCCGCCCACATGGCCGCGCACGCGCTCGGCTGCCGCGTCGTGGGCATCCGCCCCGGGTACGCCGCAGGTCAGCTCGCCCACGTGCTCGACATGGACGTGGACATGGTGCTCGTGGACCCGTCCACGGCGGCGCCCGAGCTGTTCACCAAGCCCGCCTTGTCGCTGGGCCCGTGCGCGGGGGCGGTCGACCTGCTGGCGCACCCCGACGACGGCCGCCCGCTCACCGTGCAGGGCCGGCCCGACGACGTGGCCGCGCTGGTGTTCACCAGCGGCAGCACCGGGCGGCCGAAGGGCTGCGCGATCACCTACCAGGCGCTGAGCGAGCACTGGGCGTGGCAGCCGCGCGCCTGGGGTCCGGTCGCGGCCGCCTTCGCCCGGGACTTCGAGCGTTACCTGCTGTTCGGGACGCTCGCCAGCATGGTCGTGATGGAGTTCGTCGCGCCGTGCCTGCTCGGCGGGGGCACGGCGGTGATCCCGGAGGAGGACGGGCGGCCGCTGTTCCCGTACGCGATCGAGCGTCACCGCATCACCGCCTCCATCATCACGGTGCCGAGGTTGTTCCAGATGGTGCGCCTGCTGGAGGAGCAGCCCGCGGACGTCGGCAGCCTGCGGGCGCTCATGGTGTCCGGCTCGCCGATCAGCGCCAAGCGGCTGGCCGCGGCGGCCGAACGGCTCGGCTCCGTCGTCTACCAGGGCTATGGGCAGACCGAGGCGGGTAACGTCGCCATGCTCACGCCCGAGCACATCGCCGCCGGGCGCGGGCTGGACTCGGTGGGCCGGCCGCATCCCGGGGTCGAGATCAGCGTGCGCGACGAGGACGGCTGGGAGCTGCCGCCGGGGCAGAGCGGCGAGATCCACGTACGCAGCCCGTACGTGATGTCCGGCTACTGGGGCGAGGAGGAGGAGACCCGCGACACGCTCCGGGACGGCTGGCTGAACACCCGCGACCTCGGCCATCTGGACGACGGCGGTTTCCTGCACCTGGCCGGGCGCAGCCGTGACGCGATCATGGTGAACGCGATGGTCGTGTACGCGGGCCCGATCGAGCGTGCCCTGGCCGCCCACCCCGACGTGGACGAGGCGTACGTGGCCGGCGCCCCCGACGAGGACACCGGCGAGGCCGCGCACGCGTTCATCGTCCCGTCGCCGGGCCGCACCCCGGACCCGGCCGCACTCTCCACGCTGGTCAGGGCCGAGCTCGGCGAGGACAGCGTGCCCAAGACGATCACCATGGTGCCCGGCGTGCCGGTCGCCACCAGCGGAAAGCCGGACAAGCGAGCCCTGCTGGCCCGGTTTCTCTGAGCAATCTCTGAGAATTGCCCGCCAACACTGATGTTGTCCTTTTCAACCACATTTCCGTGAGTGGAGGCGTCAGTGCCGGACAACGCCCTGGACTACCTGGTGATCGGCGCCGGGCCGGCGGGCCTGCAGCTGGGGTACTTCCTGCACCAAGCGGGTCACACGTACCGGATCCTCGAGGCGGGTCCCGCGCCGAGCCAGTTCTTCCTGACCTTTCCGCGCCATCGCACGCTCATCTCCATCAACAAGAAGCACACCGGCTGGGACGACCCCGAGCTCAACCTCCGGATGGACTGGAACTCGCTGCTGTCGGACGACCCCGAGCTGCTGTTCACCCGCTACAGCGACCGGTACTTCCCGCACGCCGACGACATGGTCCGCTACCTCGCCGACTTCGCGGAGCGGACGGGGCTGCGGATCGTGTACGACGCCCGCGTGGTCCGCGTCGAGCGGCCCGATGATCAGCGTGGCCCGTTCGTGGTGACCGACGAGCAGGGCCGCAGGCACCAAGCCCAGCGGGTGATCGTCGCGACCGGCGTCACCCATCCCAACATCCCGCCCATCCCGGGCGTCGAGACCGCCGACCTGTACGGCACCGCCTCCACCGACCCGGCCGACTACGTCAACCAGCGGGTGCTCATCATCGGCAAGGGCAACTCGGCGTTCGAGACGGCCGACAACCTCGTCGAGACCGCCGCCGTCATCCACGTCGCCGGCCCCCACTCCGTCCGCATGGCCTGGCGCACCCACTACGTCGGCCACCTGCGCGCGATCAACAACAACCTGCTCGACAGCTACCAGCTCAAGTCGCAGAACGCGCTGCTCGACGGCGATGTCAGGAACATCGAGCGCAAGCCCGACGGCACCTACCTGGTCACCGTCGCCTTCGCCCGGGTCAACGAGGTCACCAAGGACATCCCGTACGACCGCGTGATCCTCTGCACCGGCTTCCGCTTCGACGATTCGATCTTCGCCGACGGCTGCCGGCCAGAGCTGGTGATCAACGACAGGTTCCCCGCGCTCACCCCCGCGTACGAGTCCGTCAACGTGCCCGGCCTGTACTTCGCCGGCACGATCACCCAGTCACGCGACTTCAAACGCGGCACCAGCGGTTTCATCCACGGCTTCAGGTACGGCACACGCGCGCTGCACCGCATCCTGGAATCCCGCTACCACGGCGTCCCGTGGCCCGCCAGGACCATCGCGGCCGAGCCCGGGCCGCTCGCGGCCGCCGTCATCGACCGGGTCAACCGCGCCTCGGCGTTGTGGCAGCAGTTCGGGCTGCTGGCCGATGTGATCGTGGTCGACGGAGCTCGCGGCGACGGCACCGCCCGCTACATGGAGGAGCTGCCGTACGACCTGGAGGGCCCGCCGATCGGCGACCGCGGCCACTTCGCGATCACCCTGGAGTACGGCCCCGACCACGACAAGGTGGACCCGTTCGACATCGAGGTGGCCCGCATCAGCCAGAGCGACGCCGCCCGCGCCCACGAGGGCCACTACCTGCACCCGGTGGTGCGGCACCACCGCCCGGGACAACCGCCGGTCACCCACCACATCACGGAGAACCTGGAGAACGAGTGGACCTCCGAGGAGGTCCACGTCGAGCCGCTCCGGGCCTTCTTCGCCCGCCAGACGGCGTCCGTACCGGTCCGATCATGAGCCAGCGGACCCTGCGCGGGTTCGAGGCCGAGGCCCGTGCCCGGCTCGAACCAGCGCACTACGACTACTTCGCCGGCGGCGCCGGGGACGAGGCCACGTTACGGGCCAACGAGGCCGCGTTCGCGCGGCTCGGGCTGGTGCCGCGGGTGCTGCGCGGCGCCGCGAAGCTCCAGACCGGCGTCACCCTGCTGGGCAGCCGGGCGGCCATGCCGGTGCTGGTGGCGCCGACCGCGTTCCACCGGCTCGCCGACCCGGAGGGCGAGCGGGCCACGGCCCGGGCGGTCGCCGCCGCCGAGACCATCATGATCGTCAGTATGGCCGCGACCGTGGCCGTCGAGGACGTGGCGGCCGCGGCGCCGGGAGCCGAGCTCTGGTTCCAGCTGTACGTCCAGCCCGACCTGGCCTTCACCGAGAAGATCGTGCGGCGGGCCGAGGCGGCCGGCTGCAAGGCGCTGGTCGTCACCGTGGACTCGCCCGTGCTCGGGCGGCGCGAGCGCGACCTGCGTAACGCCTTCCACGACCTGCCCGAGCACTTGTGCTGCGAGAACCTCCGCGACGGTGACCGGGTGCGGCCGGTCGTCATGACGCCCGAGCTGTCGTGGGAGCACATCGACCGGCTCGGCGTGATGACGTCGCTGCCGATCGTGCTCAAGGGCATCACGCATCCGGCCGACGCCCGCCTCGCGCTCGACCACCACGCGTCGGCGATCATGGTGTCGAACCACGGCGGGCGGCAGCTCGACGGTATGCCGGCCACGATCGACCTGCTGCCCGACGTCGTCGCCGCGGTCGGCGGCGCGGTGCCCGTCCTGCTGGACGGCGGCGTGCGGCGCGGCACCGACGTGCTCAAGGCCCTGGCGCTGGGCGCCGCCGCGGTCGCGGTCGGCCGGCCGGTCATCTGGGGTCTCGCGGCCGACGGGGAGCGCGGGGTGTCGCGGGTGCTCGGCCTGCTCCGCGCGGAGATCGAGCACGCGCTCGTCCTGTGCGGCCGTGCCTCGGTGCACGAGCTCGACGTCAGCATGGTGCGGCCATGCTGATCACGACAGGGCTGATCGCGACAGGGCTGATCACGACAGGGCTGATCACGATCGCGCTGGCGGTGGTGCTGGCGAGTCTGCCGTGGTGGTTGCCGGACCGCGTCGTGGCACTGCGCGTGCGGGTCTTCAACCGGATCAACGGCGACGAGGACATCCCCGTGCCCGGCGATCTGGTCGGCGTCGACCGGTTCAAGGAGGTCTACTCGCACCCGGCGGCCGGCGGCCGCAGCAAGGGGGCGGCGCTGTCGGACCTGTTCTGGTACTGGTTGTCACCCGGCCCCGAGATGCACCAGGAGCACCTGGAGGCGGGGGAGCGGTACGAGGCCGTCGCCCGGGCCACTCGCGGCCTGCTCGCGGTGCCACGCGCCGAGGCCGAGGAGCTCACCCGCCGGTGCGCCGCCCGCACGCTGGACGGCGTCCAGGGCGAGGTGCGGCTACGGGACCTGATGATGCCGCTCTGGGCGGAGTTCACGTACGAGCTGGTCTTCGCCGAGCCGTGCCCGCGCGAGGCGCGGGACCTGATCGCCGGCAACGCGAACGACGTCGTCACCGCGCTCAAGTGCTGCGGCCTGCGCCACATGGAGCGCCGCCACCGCCTCACCCGCTATCTGCTCGGCCGGCTCTCCCGCGTCCGCCTCCCGCTGCCCGCGGACCTGTCGCCGCAGGAGCAGGCCTTCTACCTGCAGGGCACGTTCTTCAACACCGCCGTCGTGCAGATGTCGGAGGCCATGGCCCACGTGCTGATGGCCCTCGCCCAGCATCCCGACGTCCAGGAGCGGGCCCGCCACGGCGACGCCCGCTACCTCGACCACGTGATCGCCGAGACCATGCGGCTCTACCCGCTGTTCGGCATCGCCCACCGCATCACCACCGGCGCCATCGAGCTCGACGAGCGCACCACGATCCCGGCCGGGTCGGTGCTGTGCTTCAACTATCCGGCGTTCCACCGCGCCGGCTTCACGGACCCGGATCGCTTCGATCCCGGCCGTTTCGACGGACCCGCCAAGGAGCTCAACCACATCCCGTTCGGCGTCGCCGCCAACCGCCCCTGTCCCGCGTGGCGGCTGGCGCCGATGATGATGCGCACCGCCACCATGGAGATCCTGCGCAGGTACGCCCTCGCGTCGTCCGCCTCCCACACCCGGTCCCTGCCCAACCGGGGGCCGTGCCTGCTCACCCCGTTGCACGCCCCCGAACCCACCCGCAGGAGCTCGGCCGCGCTGGCCTGGATGCGCCTGCGCGACCGCTGGGAGGACGTCTGGCGCAGCCTGGTCCAGCTCGTTCTCGGCACCTACATGGTGTGGGACGCGCGCAGGCAGCGTCTCTGCGAGCACTACTTCATCGACCGTTGAGCGGAGAAACCGGCATGCCCCTCCTGACCCTGGTCACGGCTCCCGACTCGAACCTCGCCCTGGTGCTCAAGGTCCTGCCCGCTCTCGTCGTCATCCTGATCACCTCGGTCGTCTGCGGCCGGCTGGCGAACATGGTGATGCAGCCGCGCGTGCTCGGCGAGATGGTCGCCGGCGTGCTGCTCGGGCCGACCCTGTTCGGCTGGTTGTTCCCCGAGGCCCAGGCCGCCCTGTTCCCGCCCGAGGTACGGCCTGTCCTGTACGTGCTGAGCACCATCGGCCTCACCCTCTACATGTTCCTGGTCGGCGCCGGCCTCGACCACAGCGGAGGCCGGCCGGGCGAGATCCGCAAAGCAGGCGTGCTCGCCGCCTCGGGCATCCTGCCCTCGCTGGCGCTCGGCGTCGGCGCGGGTCTGCTCCTCCACAGCACGCTCTCGCGGCCCGACGTCAGCCCGTGGCAGTTCGCCCTGTTCGTCGGCGGTGCCTTGTCGTTGACCGCGTTCCCGATGCTGGCCAGGATCCTGTACGAACGCGGCCTGGAGAACACCCCGATCGGCCGGCTCACCCTGATGGCGGCCTCCATCGACGACGCCCTCGCCTGGTGCCTGCTGGCCGTCCTGTCCGCCATGCACCTCGGCACGGGACCCTCGGGAGCGCTGCCCACCATCCTGCTGACCATGGTGTTCGCCGTCGTCATGCTCAAGGTCGTCGCCCCCCTGCTGCGGCCCATGGGCAGGACCGTGGCCCGGACCGGCCGGCTCGGCCCCGGTGCCATGTACGCCGTCATCCTCATCCCGCTGACGGCCGGCTGGCTGACCGACTGGATCGGCGTGTACTCGGTCTTCGGCGGCTTCTTCGCCGGCCTGGCCATGCCCCGCGACCCCGCCTTCCGCGAGGCGCTGCACGGCAGCATGATGGCGGTCGTCTCCACGCTGCTGCTGCCGACCTTCTTCACCTTCTCCGGGCTCAACACCCACCTCGGCGGCATCTCCGGCGGCACGATGTTGCTGGCGTTCGGGCTGATCCTGGCCGCCGGGTTCAGCGGCAAGTACTTCGGCTGCGCGCTGTCGATGCGGGGGATCGGGTTCAGCTGGCGGGAGTCGTACGCGGTCGGCGGGCTCATGAACGCCCGCGGCCTGATGATCCTCATCTTCATCAACATCGGCCTGGCCCAAGGGATGATCACGCAGGAGCTGTTCGCCATGCTGGTGCTCGTGGCCGTCATCACCACCGCCGGCGCTCTGCCGCTCTACAAGCTGGCGCTGCCGGACCGCCTCGAGCGGTCGCTCGAACCGGCCCAGGAAAACGCCGTCAGTCCGGTCCAATCCGGGGTGACTCCGCAGGCCGGCGGCCGTGTCCAGGTTTCCGAACAGAGTGGACCTGGTAATTCCACGACGGTGATGTAAGCGTGGTCTGGTGGCTGGGACATCGGACACCGCCGACCCACCGTCCCGTCGGCTGCTGCTGATCGAAGATGACCGCGAACTGGGACATATGCTGGCCGACCTGTTCACCGAGCAGGGATACACCGTCGACCTGGCGTTGGAGGGGCAGCGCGGGCTGCACCTGGGCCTGAGCCGTGGCTACGACGTGCTGATCGTCGACCGCGGCCTGCCCGCCCTGGACGGGATCGACCTGCTGCGGCGGCTGCGGAGGCAGGCGGTGACCACGCCCGTGCTCGTGCTCACCGCCTTCGGCACGGTCGCCGACCGGGTCGCCGGGCTCGACGCGGGCGCCGAGGACTACCTCGTCAAGCCGTTCGACGTCGAGGAACTGCTGGCCCGGGTGCGGGCCCTGCACCGCAGGAACCTCGACGAGGCCAGCCTGCTGCCGCTCGGCGCGGGCTGGCTGGACGCCGAGGCGCACCTCGTACGGCTGCCGAGCGGGGAGCAGGTGACGCTGTCCAGGCAGGAGTGCCGGCTGCTGAGCGCCCTGGCCACCCGGCCGCGGCAGGTGCACACCCGCCGGTCGCTGCGGCAACGGGTCTTCGACGGCGCCCAGAAGGAATCGATCGTGGACACCTACGTGTACTACCTGCGCAACAAGCTCGGGCAGGGAGTCGTGTGCACCGTGCGCGGCGTGGGATATCGCCTGGGTGAGCTGTGAACGGCCGGTGGCGGCGCCTGATCCGGCCGCCCGTGATCGACCCGGGCCAGGATCCGGAGCGGCGGCTGCTGGGCCGTGCCAGGCGGCGGCTCACCGTGCAGGTCGCGGGCGCGATCTCGGTCGTGCTCGCGCTCGTCGGCTTCCTCGTCCTGTGCTTCATGGTCCACCAGCAGACCACCGCCGCGCGGCGCGAGCTGGCCGCCGTCGTCGAGCGTGCCCCCGTCACCCAGCCGCCGCCGTGTACGTGGTTGTACGAGCAGCGCGGCGGCGTCGTGCGCGGCTCGCCCGGCGCACCGGCGGTGCTGCCGGTGCGCGCGGAGCTGGACCGGGCGGCCCATGGCGGCGTGCCGCAGGTCGCGCAGGTCGAGGCGGCGGGGCACACCTACCTGGTCCGCACCCAGCGCCGCGGCGACGTCGTCGTCCAGGCCGCGATGGACCTGCATGTCCAGGTCGCCGAACGCAACAGGCTGCTGCGCACGCTGGCCGCCGCCGAGATCGCCGGCCTGCTGGCCGCCCTGCTCGTCGGCCAGGTCATCTCCCGCCGGGCGATCGCCCCGCTCGGCGAGGCCCTGGCCCGGCAGCGCCGTTTCGCCGCCGACGTCAGCCACGAGCTGCGTACCCCGCTCACCCGGCTCAGCACCCGCGCCCAGCTCTTGGCCCGGAGGGTGCGCGGCGGCACGGACCCCATCCTGCTCATCGACGACGTCGACCAGCTCGTGACCGGCAGCAGGCAGCTCGGCGAGGTGGTCGAGGACCTGCTGCGGTCGGCCCAGTACAAACAGCTGCGCCGGCCGTTCGGACCGGTGGACCTGGCCGCGCTGGCCGCGGAGCAGGCCGAGGCCGAGAGCGCCCGCGCCCAGGCCCGCGGCGTGAGCATCGAGGTCCGGTGCGAGGGCGCCGGCGACCACGTCGTGCGCGGCGTGGAGTCCGCGTTGCGGCGGGTGGTCTCGGCGCTGCTGGACAACGCACTCGGCCACACCAGCCCCGGCGGGCACATCTGGGTGACGCTCTCCGGCGACGCCGGCGAGGTGCGGCTGACGGTCCGGGACGACGGCGTGGGCCTGGATCCCGCCGACGCCGAGCGGCTGTTCACCCGGTTCGTGGGTGGCGGGTACGGGCTGGGACTGGCGCTCGTACGGGAAGTGGTGGACGGCCACCACGGCACCATCACCGCCGACGGCCGCCCCGGAGCGGGGGCCGTCTTCGTCGTCCGGCTCCCATCGGACACCACGGAGCCGTCCAGCCCCGAGCCGGAGCCCGCTCGGAGCCCGCGTAGGGATCCGCTGCCGGGGTAGCCGCAAGCGGATGCGCATCGAGGACTGGTTTCTCACCGAGGAAGAACGGGGCAACCGGGCGACCCGGCTCGAGCCGTGGTCGGCCGGCAACGACGTGCGGCCGCTCGTCCACGGCGCGACCTACTTCGCCGAGCTGAAGTCCTGCCTGGAGGCGCTCGGCAAGGACGACCTGCTGCTGTTCGCCGACTGGCGCGGCGACCCCGACGAGCGCCTCGCCCCCGACGGGCCCACCGTGGGCGCGGCGATGACGGCCGCTGACGAGCGCGGCGCCCTCGTCCGGGGCCTCATCTGGCGCTCCCACCTGGACCGGCTGCGGTTCAGCTCGGCCGAGAACCGCCACCTGGGCGAGGAGATCGAAGGCTCCGGCGGCCAGGCCCTGCTGGACACGCGGACCAAGCCGGGCGGCTCCCACCACCAGAAGTTCGTCATCCTGCGGCACGAGCGCGACCCCGGACGGGACGTGGCCTTCGTCGGCGGCATCGACCTGTGCCACAGCCGCCGGGATGACGCCACCCACGCCGGCGACCCGCAACGTGCACCGATGCCCGCCGCGTACGGGCCACGGCCGCCCTGGCACGACGTCCAGCTCGCCATCAACGGCCCCGCCGTGGCGGAGGTGGAGAAGGTGTTCTGCGAACGCTGGGAGGACCCGGCGCCCGAGACCCGCGATCCGCTGCGCCGCCTGCGCGACCACGTCGAACGCCTCGACGACGCCCCCGCCCTGCCCGAACCTGGTC